>NZ_DATCVQ010000316.1:0-37387 GCF_036566765.1 Streptomyces sp. | reverse complement strand
AGCCAGCGCCCGGCCGCGCCGCGCACCTCCCCCGGCCCCGGCGGCTCGGGCGCGGGGGCGAGCCCCCGACTCACTCCCGCCACAGAGATGAAAGCGACGGCGGTCGCGGACGCGCCGTGCACGGCCTCGGCCAGATTGGCGAGCAGCGCGTCCACGGTGCCGGAGGTGTCGGCGACCTGCTCGGCCAGGAGTTCGAGGCGGACGATCTCGTGCGCCTGGGCGGCCCCGGCGGCGGCGATCTCGGCCGGCCCGGTGAGGTCGCCGGGCATTCCGGTGTCGACCAGATAGGTGGAGATCCCGGAGGCGCGCAGCAGCCGCCGGCCCGACTCCAGGACGCCGAGCTCACGACGGCGGGCGAGATAGCGGGCGGGCGGGCAGTGCGGTTCCAGGCCCAGCAGCGGCGGGCACCAGCGGCGTACCGCGAAGCCGGTCTGGGTGTCGAAGAAGGTGGTGCCGGGCGCGGGCGGCCCGGGGGTTCTGCCGAGGTGGGCCTCGAACGTGCCGAGGCCGAGCTCCGTACGGAGCACCCCGTGGCAGTACTGGTCCACCAGAGTCGGGGTCTCGATCATTCGGGGGGCTCCCTGCGTGGACGTGCTTCCACCCGTCCTAACGGGTGAGCCCCGCGCGAGGTGTTGCCTCTCCTCGTCCGAGCGCTCCGCTCGTGCGAACGTCCTACTTGTTCGCCCTACTTGTTCGCCGGGCCGCCGAGCTGGATGCCGGCCATGCGGGTCCACTCGTACGGGCCGGTGACGACCTTCGCCGCGAACTCGCCGTCGAACTCGTCGTGGAGCGTGAGCCCGGCCTTCTCGGCGGCGCTCTGCGCGACGGTGTACGAGGGGGCCACCAGGTCGCCCCAGCCGCCGTCCTCGCCGACGAGGACGATCCGGGCGCCCATCTGGCCGATGTAGGCGAGCTGCCCCTCGGCGCCGCCGTGCTTCTTGGAGAACGCCTGGATCTGCTTGGCGAGCCGCGCCGCCTTGCGCTCTGCCTGCTTGGTGTCTGCCATGACAAGGATGCTACCCAGCGGTAGATCCACTGGCGACGGCCGGGCCGTGTGGGGTGTCCCACGTGGCCCGGCCGTCGAAGAAACGCCCGAAGGGGTCCGGGGAATCCCCCGGACGGCCTACCTGAGGAAGGGGTCCACCGCGACCGCCACGAAGAGCAGCGAGACATAGGTGATGGACCAGTGGAAGAGGCGCATCTCCTTGAGCTTGGCGCCGGTCGCGCCGCCCTTCGCACGGGCGAGCAGCGCGTGCGCCTCCCAGAGCCAGAAGCCGCCGGTCAGCAGCGCCACGGCGGTGTAGAACCAGCCGGTGTAGCCGAGCGGGGTGAGCAGCAGCGAGACGGCGACCATCACCCAGCTGTAGGCGACGATCTGCTTGGCGACCACCTTGTTGGAGGCGATGACCGGGAGCATCGGCACGCCGGCCCGCGCGTAGTCGTCCTTCACCTTCATGGACAGCGGCCAGTAGTGCGGCGGGGTCCAGAAGAAGATGACCAGGAAGAGGATGACGGCGGCCCAGGACATCGAATTGGTGACGGCCGACCAGCCGATCAGCACCGGCAGACAGCCGGCGATGCCGCCCCAGACGATGTTCTGCGAGGTGCGCCGCTTGAGGATCATCGTGTAGACGATCACGTAGAACAGCAGGGCGCCGAGCGAGAGCAAGGCGGAGAGCCAGTTGACCAGCAGGCCGAACCAGAGGGTCGACACCACGGCGAGGGTGATGCCGAAGATCAGCCCCTCACGCGGGGTGAGCATGCCCGTGACCAGCGGGCGCTGGGAGGTGCGGTCCATCAGGGCGTCGATGTCGCGGTCGATGTACATGTTCAGCGCATTGGCGCCGCCCGCGGACAGATAGCCGCCGGTGCACGTGGCGAGCACCAGCCACATGTTCGGCACACCTTGTTCGGCGAGGAACATCACCGGAACAGTGGTGATGAGCAACAGCTCGATGATTCGCGGCTTCGTCAGCGCCACGAATGCCTTGACGCGAGCCCCGAACGGCCGATGGCCGCCCGGGCTGGGAGTCAAGACGACCCCGGCGGGTCGGTTCTCGACGGCCGTCACGCACACCCCTGACAGAGAATTTCCCAGCAAGCTCCCCGAATGAAGACGGGGTGAAGACTTGCGCGTACCACGCCACTGTAGACGTTGCCCATACGCCGTTCTTCGCGGGGGTGGGGTCGTGTTGAGGACGCTCGTCCCAAGGGATGGACACGCGTCGACACGACTCGGGAGGCGAACTGACAGAGTGACCGGCACTCTTGCTGTATTCGCTCATTTGAGGGGCCCCCAGGCGAAAATGAGGGGCATTAAGTCGGGGGTAGGCTCGGCAACGCCGGTACACCCTCAGTCACCGGCTACAGATCATGTGGAGAGGAGCCCTGACCCAGGGTGAGCACTAAGCCGACCACCACAGACCTCGAGTGGACCGAATTGGACCAGCGGGCCGTGGACACCGCTCGCATCCTGGCCGCGGACGCCGTACAGAAGGTCGGCAACGGCCATCCCGGTACGGCCATGAGCCTGGCTCCCGCCGCCTACACCCTCTTCCAGAAGGTGATGCGCCATGACCCGGCCGACCCCGAGTGGGTGGGGCGCGACCGTTTCGTGCTCTCCGCCGGGCACTCGTCCCTGACGCTCTACACCCAGCTGTACCTGGGTGGCTTCGGTCTCGAGCTGGACGACCTGAAGGCCTTCCGCACCTGGGGCTCGAAGACCCCCGGGCACCCGGAGTACGGCCACACCGCGGGCGTCGAGACGACCACCGGCCCGCTGGGCCAGGGCGTCGCCAACGGCGTGGGCATGGCGATGGCCGCCCGCTACGAGCGCGGCCTGTTCGACCCGGAGGCGGCCCCCGGCGCCTCCCCGTTCGACCACAACATCTACGTGATCGCCGGTGACGGCTGCCTCCAGGAGGGCATCGCCGCCGAGGCCTCGTCCCTGGCCGGCCACCAGAAGCTCGGCAACCTGATCCTGCTGTGGGACGACAACCACATCTCGATCGAGGGCGACACCGAGACCGCCGTGTCCGAGGACACCATGAAGCGGTACGAGGCGTACGGCTGGCACGTCCAGCGCGTCGAGCCCCAGGCCAACGGCGACCTGGACCCGGCCGCGCTGTACGCCGCGATCAAGGCGGCCGAGGCGGAGACCGAGCGTCCGTCCTTCATCGCGATGCGCTCGATCATCGCCTGGCCGGCCCCGAGCGCCCAGAACACCGAGGCCGCGCACGGCTCGGCGCTGGGCGACGAGGAGGTCGCGGCCACCAAGCGCGTCCTCGGCTTCGACCCGGAGCAGAGCTTCGAGGTCACCGACGAGGTCATCGACCACACCCGCGCGCTCGGCGACCGTGGCCGCGAGGCCAAGGCCGAGTGGGAGAAGTCGCTGGCCGCGTGGCGCACCGCCAACCCGCAGCGCGCCGCCGAGTTCGACCGCATCCAGGCCAACGAGCTCCCCGAGGGCTGGGAGGCCAAGCTTCCGGTCTTCGAGGCGGGCAAGGGCATCGCGACCCGTGCCGCCTCGGGCAAGGTGCTGCAGGCGCTGGGCGAGGTCATCCCGGAGCTGTGGGGCGGCTCTGCCGACCTGGCCGGCTCGAACAACACGACGATCGACAAGTCGTCCTCGTTCCTGCCCAAGGGCAACCCGCTGCCGGAGGCCGACCCGTACGGCCGCACGATCCACTTCGGCATCCGCGAGCACTCGATGGCCGCGGAGATGAACGGCATCGCGCTGCACGGCAATACGCGGATCTACGGCGGCACCTTCCTGGTGTTCTCCGACTACATGCGCAACGCGGTGCGGCTCTCGGCGCTCATGCACCTGCCGGTGACGTACGTCTGGACGCACGACTCGGTCGGTCTCGGCGAGGACGGCCCGACGCACCAGCCGGTGGAGCACCTGGCCTCGCTGCGCGCGATCCCCGGTCTGAACATCGTCCGTCCGGCGGACGCCAACGAGACCGCGATCGCCTGGCGCGAGATCACCAAGCGGCACTCGAAGGTGTTCGGCAAGACGCAGCCGCACGGTCTGGCGCTCACCCGTCAGGGCGTGCCGACGTACGCGCCGAACGAGGACGCGGCCAAGGGCGGCTACGTGCTCTTCGACGCCGAAGGGCCCTCCGGGCAGAGCGCGGAGCCGCAGGTCGTCCTGATCGGCACCGGCTCCGAGGTGCAGCTCGCCGTCGAGGCGCGCGAGCAGCTGCAGGCCGCCGGCATCCCGACCCGCGTGGTCTCGATGCCGTCGGTGGAGTGGTTCGAGGAGCAGGACCAGGAGTACAAGGACTCCGTCCTGCCGCCGTCGGTCAAGGCGCGGGTGGCGGTCGAGGCCGGCATCGGCCTGACCTGGCACAAGTACGTCGGCGACGCCGGCCGGATCATCTCGCTGGAGCACTTCGGCGCCTCGGCGGACGCGAAGGTCCTCTTCCGCGAGTTCGGCTTCACGGCCGACGCGGTGGCCGCCGCCGCCCGGGAATCGCTCGATCTCGTTTCAGGGCTCGCCGACGACGCGCGCTGACGCGCATACGTACGACTTTTGGAGATGCAATTCTCATGACAGACGCTCTCAAGCGCCTCTCCGACGAAGGCGTCGCGATCTGGCTGGACGACCTCTCGCGCAAGAGGATCACGTCCGGCAACCTCGCCGAGCTGATCGACCAGAGCCACGTGGTCGGTGTGACCACCAACCCGTCGATCTTCCAGAAGGCGATCTCGCACGGTGACGGGTACGAGCAGCAGCTCGCCGACCTCGCCGCCCGCAAGGTGACCGTCGACGAGGCCATCCGCATGATCACGACGGCGGACGTCCGCGACGCCGCCGACATCCTGCGCCCGGTCTTCGACGCGACGGACGGCCAGGACGGCCGGGTCTCCATCGAGGTCGACCCGCGGCTGGCCCACGAGACCGTGGCCACGATCGCCGAGGCCAAGCAGCTCGCCTGGCTGGTGGACCGTCCCAACACGCTCATCAAGATCCCGGCCACCGAGGCGGGTCTGCCGGCGATCACCGAGGTCATCGGCCTCGGCATCAGCGTCAACGTGACGCTGATCTTCTCGCTGGAGCGCTACCGCGCCGTCATGGACGCCTACCTGGCCGGTCTGGAGAAGGCCCGCGAACGCGGCCTGGACCTCTCCAAGATCCACTCCGTGGCGTCCTTCTTCGTGTCCCGCGTGGACACCGAGATCGACAAGCGGCTGGACGCCCTCGGCACCGACGAGGCCAAGGCGCTCAAGGGCAAGGCCGCCCTGGCCAACGCCCGGCTGGCGTACGAGGCGTACGAAGAGGTGTTCAGCGGCGAGCGCTGGGCCGCGCTCGACAAGGCGCAGGCCAACAAGCAGCGTCCGCTGTGGGCCTCGACCGGCGTCAAGGACCCGGCGTACAAGGACACCCTGTACGTCGTCGACCTGGTCGCGCCCGGCACGGTGAACACCATGCCGGAGGCCACCCTGGACGCCACCGCCGACCACGGCGTGGTGTCCGGCGACACCATCCGCGGCACCTACGAGCAGTCCCGTGCCGAGCTCGCCGCCGTGGAGAAGCTGGGCGTGTCGTACGACGACGTCGTCCAGGTCCTGGAGGACGAGGGCGTCGAGAAGTTCGAGGCGTCCTGGAACGACCTGCTCAAGTCCACCGAGGCGGAGCTGGATCGCCTCGCACCTTCGGAGGCGTAACACCTTGAGCGCAGTCCACGGAGCCAACCCGCTCCGTGACGCCGCAGACCGACGGCTCCCGCGCATCGCGGGGCCGTCGGGCCTGGTGATCTTCGGTGTCACGGGCGATTTGTCCCGCAAGAAGCTGATGCCTGCCGTCTACGACCTGGCCAACCGCGGTCTGCTGCCGCCGGGCTTCGCGCTCATCGGCTTCGCCCGCCGCGAGTGGCAGGACGAGGACTTCGCGCAGGAGGTCTACGAGGCCGTCAAGCAGCACGCCCGCACGCCGTTCCGCGAGGAGGTGTGGCAGCAGCTGATCCAGGGGATGCGCTTCGTCCAGGGCGACTTCGACGACGACGACGCCTTCGACCAGCTGAAGACCACCGTCGAGGAGCTGGACAAGGCGCAGGGCACCGGCGGCAACTTCGCGTTCTACCTCTCGGTGCCGCCGAAGTTCTTCCCCAAGGTCGTCCAGCAGCTGAAGAAGCACGGCCTGGCGGAACCGCCGGCGGGTTCCTGGCGGCGCGCGGTCATCGAGAAGCCCTTCGGGCACGACCTGGCCTCCGCCGTGGAGCTCAACGAGGTCGTCCACGAGGTCTTCACCCCGGACCAGGTCTTCCGCATCGACCACTACCTGGGCAAGGAGACCGTCCAGAACATCCTGGCGCTCCGCTTCGCCAACACCCTGTTCGAGCCGCTCTGGAACCGGTCGTACGTCGACCACGTCCAGATCACCATGGCCGAGGACATCGGCATCGGCGGCCGCGCCGGGTACTACGACGGCATCGGCGCCGCCCGTGACGTCATCCAGAACCACCTCCTGCAGCTGCTCGCGCTGACCGCCATGGAGGAGCCCGCCTCCTTCGACGCGGACGCGCTGGCGGCGGAGAAGACCAAGGTCCTGGGCGCGGTGAAGCTGCCGGACGACCTGGGCGGGCACACGGTGCGCGCGCAGTACACGGCCGGCTGGCAGGGCGGCGCGAAGGCCGTCGGCTACCTGCAGGAAGACGGCATCGACCCCAAGTCGAAGACCGACACCTACGCGGCCATCAAGCTGGAGATCGACAACCGCCGCTGGGCGGGCGTCCCCTTCTACCTGCGCACCGGCAAGCGCCTGGGCCGCCGGGTCACCGAGATCGCGGTGGTCTTCCAGCGCGCCCCGCACTCCCCCTTCGACCACACGGCGACGGAGGAGCTCGGGCAGAACGCCCTGGTCATCCGGGTCCAGCCCGACGAGGGCGTGACCCTGCGGTTCGGCGCGAAGGTGCCCGGCACGCAGATGGAGGTCCGGGACGTCTCGATGGACTTCGCGTACGGCGAGTCCTTCACCGAGTCCAGCCCCGAGGCCTACGAGCGGCTGATCCTCGACGTCCTGCTCGGCGACTCCAACCTCTTCCCGCGGGTCGAGGAGGTCGAGCTGTCCTGGAAGATCCTCGACCCGATCGAGCGGTACTGGGACAAGCACGGCAAGCCCGCGCAGTACCAGGCCGGGACCTGGGGACCGGCCGAGGCGGACGAAATGCTCGCACGAGACGGACGGAGCTGGCGCCGGCCATGAAGACCGACCTGACTGACACCACGTCAAGCAAGATCAACAAGGCGCTGGTGCTCGGACGGCGGGCGCTCGGCACGCCGGCCATCGGCATGGTGCTGACCCTCGTCATCGTCACCGACGAGGAGAACGCGTACGACGCGCTGAAGGCCGCCAACGAGGCGTCCCGCGAGCACCCCTCGCGGACCCTGGTGGTCATCAAGCGCGCCGCCCGCTCGGCGCGCGACCGGGCCAAGGCCCGGCTCGACGCCGAGGTGCGCCTGGGCGCGGACGCGTCCACCGGCGAAACGGTTGTGCTGCGGCTGTACGGCGAGGTCATCGACCACGCCCAGTCGGTGGTGCTGCCGCTGCTGCTGCCGGACGCGCCGGTCGTCGTCTGGTGGCCGGTGAACGCGCCGACCGACCCGACCAACGATCCGCTGGGCGCCCTCGCACAGCGCCGGGTGACCGACGCGTACGCCTGCGAGCAGCCGATCGAGGAGCTGGCGGCGCGCACCGGGGCGTACACCCCGGGCGACACGGACCTGGCCTGGACCCGGATCACGCCGTGGCGTTCGATGCTCGCGGCCGCCCTTGACCAGGTCGAGTGCCAGGTCCAGTCGGCCGAGGTCGAGGGCGAGGAGCTCAACCCGAGCGTCGAGCTGCTGGCCATGTGGCTGGCGGACCGGCTGAACGTGCCGGTGAACCGGCTCGTCTCGGCCGGCCCCGGGCTGACCTCCGTACGCCTGGAGTCGGACTGCGGTCCGATCGTGCTCGACCGGCCGGACGGCTCGCTGGCCACGCTCTCCATCGAGGGTCAGCCGGACCGTGCGGTGGCGCTCAAGCGCCGCGAGACGGCCGAGCTGATCGCGGAGGAGCTGCGGCGGCTCGACCCGGACGACACGTACGCGTCGACGCTGCGGGTCGGCGTGGCGCGGCTGGGCGAGGGCAGGGCTGCGAACTCGTCGGCTCCGGCCAAGGCCGCGTCGGCGGCTGAGGCTCCGGCGACAGCTGATGCTCCGGCGGAGGCCGAGGCCAAGGCTCCGGCCGCCGCGAAGAAGGCCCCGGTCAAGAAGGCGGCGTCCAAGTGAGTGCTCCGCAGCTCGTCGTGCACCGCGACAAGGAGCTGATGGCGCAGGCCGCGGCGGCCCGGCTGATCACGAAGGTCGTGGACGCCCAGGCCGCCCGCGGCTCCGCCTCGGTGGTCCTCACCGGCGGGCGCAACGGCAACGGCCTGCTGGCGGCGCTCGGTTCGGCGCCGGCGCGGGACGCGATCGACTGGTCGCGGCTCGATCTGTGGTGGGGCGACGAGCGGTTCCTGCCGGACGGGCATCCGGACCGCAATGTCACCCAGGCACGGGAGGCGCTGCTCGACCTGGTGCCGCTGGACCCGGCCCGGCTCCACGCGATGCCCGCGTCGGACGGCCCGTACGGCTCGGACGTGGACGCCGCCGCTGCGGCCTACGCCGCGGAACTGGCTGCCGCGGCCGGTCCCGAGGACCACTCCGGGGTGCCGGCCTTCGACGTCCTGATGCTGGGCGTCGGCCCGGACACCCATGTCGCCTCGCTCTTCCCGGAGCTGCCGGCGGTGCGGGAGACGGAGCTGACGGTGGTCGGCGTGCACGGCGCGCCGAAGCCCCCGCCGACCCGGATCTCGCTGACCCTCCCGGCGATCCGGGCTGCGCGCGAGGTCTGGCTGCTGGCGGCCGGCGAGGACAAGGCGAAGGCCGCCCAGCTCGCGCTGTCCGGCGCGGGCGAGGTCCAGGTCCCGGCGGCGGGCGCGTACGGACGCTCCCGCACGCTGTGGCTCCTGGACACCGCCGCGGCCTCGGCCCTGCCGCGCGACCTGTACCCCCCGGCCTCCGCCTGACCCGGTACGCCACAAGGCCCGGCCCACCGTCCAGGTGGGCCGGGCCTTCGGCGTGTCAGGAGCGGGGAGCCGGCTCCAGGAACGGGCCCAGCAGCTCCGGGACCGCTTCGGCGGCGAAGCGCAGGCCCTCGGTCTCGGACGCGTCGTGGACGTCGTACGCGCCGGCGCCGGCGGCCGTCGTCGCCGTCAGGGTGAGCAGGCCCGCCCGGCTCTGGAAGACCGACTGCTTCACCGTCCAGCCGATGACCCCGCCGCGCTGGAGGGCGACGGTGGCACGGCGCAGGACGCCGGAGCGGGTCACCAGGTAGTCGCCGGTGATGCCGTGGCCCAGATTGCGGTAGGCGTCCCGGGCGGCCAGCACGGCGAGCGGGACGAGGACGAGGGCGCAGCCGCCGGCGATGTAGAGCAACACACGTGTGAGCAGGGCGCCGAGGACGGCGAGGACCGCGACGGGGACGGCGGCGGACCACAGGGCCCAGCGGAGCCGGCGGGCGCGGGCGGCATCGGGGTGGCTCAGGAGCGGCGCGCCGGTCGGGGCGACCGGCTCACGCAGTACCCGCGCCGCTATCTCGTCGGCGAGCGCGCGGGGCACGGGCGGCAGCAGGGTCTTGAGCTCGGCATGCTCGTTCTCGTCGTCCTCGGCGATGCCGGTGGCGACCGCGTCCACCCGGGCGGCGCGGAAGGTCCGCACGCCGAGCGGCTCGACCAGCTCCACGCCGCGCAGCCGGCGCTCCTCGATGGAGATCGAGCGGGCGGTGAGCAGACCGCGGCGGACGCGGAGGGTGCCGCCGGGCTCGCGCTCCAGACGGAAGTTCCACCACATCTCGGCCCACAGACCGACCGCGCCGACGAGACCCGCGAGCAGCGCGGCCAGGACGAGGACCACGATCATCCAGACGATCGGCGTGTCCTCGAAGCGGTCGCGCACCCAGTCGATGACCTTGCCCTGTGCCCCGAACCACTCGCTGACCTGCATCACGGCGCCGGCCGCCGCCCCGCCGAGCAGCGGGGCGGCGAAGGAGACCGGGGCGTAGCGGATCCAGCGCGGGTCGAACACGGCCAGCGGGCCGTCCTGCCCGGTGTCCACGCCGGCGGTGGCGGGCCGTTCGAGCAGCAGCCGGCGCAGCCGCTCGCCCTCGGCCTTGGCGACCGGGTCGAGCTCCAGCGTGGACTCGCCGGCCGCCTGTTCACCGGTGCCGATGCGGACCTTGACCAGGCCGAGTATCCGCAGCAGCGGGTGGGCGGTGAGGTCGACGCTGCGGATCCGCTCGCGGGCCAGCGAGCGGCGGGTGACGAGCAGCAGACCGCTGTGCAGCTCGGCCCGCTCGGGGCCGATCCGGTAGCGGGTCCTGCGCCACCGGACGTAGTCCGCGGCGGCGCCTCCGGCGATCATCAGCGTCACCCCGGCCAGCACCCAGGCCGCGGCCTGCCACAGCGGCATGCCGTTGGCCAGGCCGAGGGCGATGGGCACAGCGGCGCCCGCGGCGACGCCGGCCGTGACGGCGGCGCTGACGAGGACCGTCCGCTTGTCGAGCTGCCGCCAGTCCTCCTCCACGTCCTGCGGGGCGGTCATGTGGCGTCCCCGGGGGTCTCCCCGGTGATCAGCGTGAGCCGCTCCGCGAGCTCGGCGGCGAGCTCGTGGTCGAGGCCCTCGATCCGGATCGCACCCTTGGACGAGGCGGTGGTCACCGTCACCGTGGCCAGCCGGAAGGCCTGCTCCAGCGGGCCGCGCACCGTGTCCACCGTCTGGATCCGGGACATCGGCGCGATCCGCCACTCCTGCCAGAAGGCCCCGGTGCGCACATACACGGCGGCGTCGGTGACCTCCCAGCGGTGCACCCTGAACCACCAGCGGGGGAAGATCGCGGTGCAGGCGAGGCCCACCGCCGCGATGATCGCGGCGGGCAGCAGCAGCCAGAACCGGGCCGGCGTGATGAGCGCGCCGAGCACGCCCAGGATCACTGCCGGCACGGCCGTCGTGATCAGCAACCGCGTCCGCCACCAGCCGACCGCCCGGCCGTCCAGCGTGTTCCTCGGCGGCCGCAGCCGTACCTCTTCCTGCACCGTGTCCTCCCCCGTGGTCGTCATACCGGTCAGCGTCCCCGCAGCGTGCGGTAGACGGAGACCAGGCCGGCCGTCGACCCGTCCAGCCGGTCCGCTCCCTCGCCCGTCGTCAGCACCGGCTCGATCCGCTTGGCGAGGACCTTGCCGAGCTCGACGCCCCACTGGTCGAAGGAGTCGATGTTCCAGACCGCGCCCTGCACGAAGACCTTGTGCTCGTACAGCGCGATCAACTGGCCCAGGACGGAGGGCGTCAGCTCCTTGGCCAGGATCGTGGTGGTGGGGTGGTTGCCCTTGAAGGTCTTGTGCGGCACGAGCTCCTCGGCCACGCCCTCGGCGCGCACCTCCTCCGGAGTCTTGCCGAAGGCCAGCGCCTGCGTCTGGGCGAAGAAGTTCGCCATCAGCAGGTCGTGCTGGGCGACCAGGCCGGGCAGCAGGTCGGCGACGGGCTCGGCGAAGCCGATGAAGTCGGCCGGGATGAACTTGGTGCCCTGGTGGATCAACTGGTAGTACGCGTGCTGGCCGTTGGTGCCGGGCGTGCCCCAGACCACCGGCCCGGTCTGCCAGTCGACCGGCCGGCCGTCGCGGTCGACGGACTTGCCGTTGGACTCCATGTCGAGCTGCTGAAGGTACGCGGTGAACTTCGACAGATAGTGCGAGTACGGCAGGACCGCGTGCGCCTGGGCGTCGAAGAACGCGCCGTACCAGACGCCGAGCAGGCCGAGCAGCAGCGGCGCGTTCTCCTCCGGCGGGGCGGTACGGAAGTGCTCGTCGACCAGGTGGAAGCCGTCGAGCATCTCGCGGAAGCGGTCCGGCCCGATGGCGACCATCAGAGAGAGGCCGATGGCGGAGTCGTACGAGTAGCGGCCGCCGACCCAGTCCCAGAACTCGAACATGTTGGCCGTGTCGATGCCGAACTCCGCGACCTTCTCGGCGTTCGTCGACAGGGCCACGAAGTGCTTGGCGACGGCCTCCTGACCGGCGTTCAGACCGGTGAGCAGCCAGTCCCGGGCGGAGGTGGCGTTGGTGATGGTCTCGATCGTGGTGAAGGTCTTCGACGCGATGACGAACAGCGTCTCGGCCGGGTCGAGATCGCGGACCGCCTCGTGCAGGTCGGCCCCGTCCACGTTGGAGACGAAACGGAACGTCAGATTGCGGTCGGTGAAGGAGCGCAGCACCTCGTAGGCCATGGCGGGGCCCAGGTCCGAGCCGCCGATGCCGACGTTGACGACGTTCCGGATCGGCCGCCCGGTGTGGCCGGTCCACTGCCCCGAGCGGACCCGCTCGGAGAACGCGGCCATCTTGTCCAGGACCGCGTGCACGCCGGGCACCACGTTCTCGCCGTCGACCTCGACGACGGCGTCGCGCGGGGCGCGCAGGGCGGTGTGCAGGACCGCCCGGTTCTCGGTGGTGTTGATCTTCTCGCCGCGGAACATCGCGTCGCGCAGCTCGGCGACGCCGGTGGCGGCGGCCAGCTCGCGCAGCAGGGCGAGGGTCTCGTCGGTGACCAGGTTCTTGGAGTAGTCGAGGTGGAGGTCGCCGACGCGCAGGGTGTACGCGGCGCCGCGGTCCGCGTCGGCGGCGAACAGCTCGCGCAGATGCGTATCGCCCAGCTGCTCACGGTGCTTGCCGAGGGCGGCCCACTCCGGCATCCGGTCGAGCCTGCTCCTGGTGTTCATCTCGGACATCGCCCACTTCTTCTCTTGCTGCCTGCTTGCCCCGCTGCCCCTCCAACCTAATTGATCCGACGGGCCAGACACGCGACGGCGAGCGCGAACAGCGCTGCCGCCAACAGGGTTGGCGTGTTCAGGCCCCCTCCGGCGGCTGCCGCGCCGCCGAGCAGCGCGCCGAGCGGCGCCCCGGCGACCGCGAGCGTGCGGAAGGCGGAGGCGACGCGGCCGAGCATCCCCTCCGGGGCGCGCTCCTGCATCAGGGTCACCTGGTTGGCGTTCCACACCGTGCCCATGAGGCCGAACACGGCCATCGCCGCGACCGTCGCCGCGAGGGCGGGCACGGTCCCCATGACGACCAGACAGCCCGTCTGGACCAGGCCGGCCAGGAGCACCGCCCGTATGCGCCCCGTCCGTTGGGCGATCCGCCGGGCGACGAGCCCGCCCAGGACGCTGCCCGCCGCGTAGGCGGTGATGACCAGCGCGTACCCCTTCTCGCCGCCGTCCAGCCAGCCGGTGACATGCAGGACGAGGGTGGCGATCAGCGCGCCCATGCCGACGTTGCACAAGGTCGTCGCGAGGCAGAGCCGGCGCAGCGCCCGGTCCCGCCACAGCACGGCGAGCCCCTCGGCCGTCTCGGCGCGCAGCGTGGATCCGGCGGGTCTGGGCGGCCGTTCCGGCCCGGAGACCCGCAGACCGACCAGCAGGAGCGCGGCGAGGAGGTACGTGGCGGCGTCCACGGCGTACGGGACGGCGGCCCCGGCCGCCAGCAGGAAGGGCGTCAGCGGCGCGGCCAGCGCCCCGCCGGCGATCTGCTGCCCGGTCATCAGCCGGGCGTTGGCCGCGGCGAGCGTCTCGGCCGGCACAACCGCGGGCAGCAGCGCCGTGGCCGCGTTGTCGAAGAGGGTCTGCAGGGCGGTGAGGGCGAAGGCGAGCGCGAGCAGCAGGGCGATGGAGGCGTGGCCGAGAGCGACGGCGACGGCGAACGCGGCGACGAGTCCGCCGCGCACCAGGTCGACGGCCCACATGGCGCGCCGCTGGTCGACCCGGTCGGCGAGCGCGCCGCCGAGCAGCCCGAAGAGCAGCCAGGGCAGATACCCGCAGGCGGTGACGGAGGCGACGAGCAGCGGGTCGTCGGTGAGGGAGGCGGCGAGCAGCGGCAGCGCCGCGGCGCGCAGCGCGTCGCCGAACTTGGAGACGACGGCCGCCGTCCACAGGCGGCCGAACCCGCCGCGCCAGGCCGGGACGGCCCGTACGGCCGGCCGCGTCGTCGATGCGGTCGTCATCCCGCCCTCCCCCTCAGGTCCGCGGTGATCCCCTCACCGCACGACCCTAGAGGGCGGCACTGACAACGCCGTTCGGCCCGAGGCACTCCACGTCCGACGCGCACGTGGGTAGAGGCGCACGCCCCAGCCCGGCATCACGCGGACGGGCCCGGGCCGCGACGTCAGGCGTCGCGGGCCGGGCCCGTCCGTATGGTCATCAGATCTCGCCCCGCAGCTTGGCGAGCGCCTCGGCGAGGATCGCCTCGCCGTCCGCGTCGCTGCGCCGCTCCCGCACGTAGGCGAGGTGCGTCTTGTAGGGCTCGGTGCGGGGCGGGTCCGGCGGGTTGTCCCGGTCCTGGCCGGCCGGGAATCCGCAGCGCGGACAGTCCCAGGTGTCGGGAACCTGCGCGTCGCTGGCGAAGCTCGGCTGCGTCTCGTGCCCGTTCGAGCACCAGAAGGAGATGCGGAGGCGCGGTGCCGACTCGCCCCGCTCGGCCTCCCCCATCGGCCCCGCTCCGACCCGGCTTCCCCGGATCGCGTTGCCACTTGCCACGGTCGTAACTCCCTGCGTGATGGTGCTCGAAGATGCCCCAGTCTACGTAAGGCCCAACGCGCGTCCAGTGATTGGAGTTACAAGAACGGCGCTCAGCTGTCCAGCTTCATCATGAGAGCAAGTACGACAATGCATGCGAACCACAGCAGACCGACCACGATCGTGATGCGGTCCAGGTTCCGCTCGGCCACCGACGAGCCGCCCACGGACGACTGCATACCGCCGCCGAACATGTCGGAGAGGCCGCCGCCCTTCCCCTTGTGCATCAGCACGAGCAGCATCAGCAGCAGGCTGAAGACGATCAGGGCGATCGAGAACCCCATAACCACGGCTGGACCCTACTTCCTGGCAATTCTCGGAATGTATGTACGACGGGGGCCGACAGGCTCACACAGCCCGGCGGCCCCCGCAAGAGTACGACGGATCGTCGCTACCGCATACTCACTGGTCGCGTCACTGGTCGCGGAAGCGGACGATCTTGACGAACTCCTCCGGGTCCAGCGCCGCGCCGCCCACCAGAGCGCCGTCGACGTCCGGCTGCGCCATGATCGCGGCGACGTTCCCGGCCTTCACCGAGCCGCCGTACTGGATGCGGACCTTGTCGGCCAGCTCCTGCGAGTACAGCTCCGCGAGGCGGCCGCGGATGGCCCCGCAGACCTCCTGGGCGTCCTCGGGGGTGGCGACCTCGCCGGTGCCGATGGCCCACACCGGCTCGTAGGCGATCACGATCGACTCGGCCTCCTCGGCCGGGACGTACTTCAGGCCGCCGTCGAGCTGGGCGAGGGTGTGCTCGACCTGCCGGCCGGCCTTGCGGACGTCCAGGCCCTCGCCGACGCACAGGATCGGGGTCACGCCGTGCTTGAACGCGGCCCTGACCTTGGCGTTGCAGAGCTCGTCGGTCTCGTTGTGGTACTGCCGGCGCTCGGAGTGGCCGACGGCCACGTAGGCGCAGTTCAGCTTGGCCAGCATCAGGCCGGAGATCTCGCCGGTGTAGGCGCCGGAGTCGTACGCCGAGATGTCCTGGGCGCCGTACTTGATCTTGATCTTGTCGCCCTCGATCACGGTCTGGACGGACCGCAGGTCGGTGAAGGGCGCCAGGACCGCGACCTCGACGGCGCCGTAGTCCTTGTCGTTCAGGGCGAAGGAGAGCTTCTGGACGTGCGCGATGGCCTCGAGGTGGTTGAGGTTCATCTTCCAGTTGCCCGCCATCAGCGGGGTGCGCGTGGTCATAAGGGGGTCAGTCCTCCAGTGCGGCGAGGCCGGGGAGCGTCTTGCCCTCGAGGTACTCGAGGCTGGCGCCGCCGCCGGTCGAGATGTGGCCGAAAGCATTCTCGTCGAAGCCGAGCGTGCGCACGGCGGCGGCCGAGTCGCCGCCGCCGACGACGGTGAACGCGTCGCTGTCGACGAGGGCCTGCGCGATGGCGCGGGTGCCGCCGGCGTAGTCGGGGTGCTCGAAGACGCCCACCGGGCCGTTCCAGAAGACGGTCTCGGCGTCGGCGATCTTCGAGGCGTACAGCTCGCGGGTCTTCGGGCCGATGTCGAGGCCCTCCTTGTCGGAGGGGATCGCGTCGGCGTCGACCGTGATGAAATCGGCCGGGGCCTTGGTCTTGAGGTCGGGGAAGTCCGCCGAGGCCAGGATGTCGACCGGGAGCACCAGCTCGACGCCGTTCTTCTCGGCCCGCTCCATGTACTCGATGACGGTCGGGATCTGGTCCGCCTGGAGCAGGGAGATGCCGACCTCGTAGCCCTTGGCCTTGAGGAAGGTGTAGGCCATGCCGCCGCCGATGAGGATGCGGTCGGCCTTGCCGAGCAGCTGGTCGATGACGGCGAGCTTGTCGGAGACCTTGGCGCCGCCGAGGACGACCACGTAGGGGCGCTTGACGTCGCTGGTCAGCTTCTGCAGGACGCCGACCTCGGTGGCGATGAGGTAGCCGGCCGCGTGCGGGAGGCGGGCCGGGAGGTCGAAGACCGAGGCGTGCTTGCGGTGCACCGCGCCGAAGCCGTCGCCCACGTACACGTCGGCGAGCTCGGCGAGCTGGTCGGCGAAGGCGCCGCGCTCGGCGTCGTCCTTCGAGGTCTCGCCCGGGTTGAAGCGCAGGTTCTCGATGACGGCGACCTGGCCGTCGGCGAGGCCGGCGACGGTGGCCTTGGCGGAGTCGCCGACGGTGTCGGTCGCGAACGCCACGTCGGCGCCGAGCAGTTCGCCGAGCCGCTTGGCGGCCGGGGCGAGCGAGAACGCAGGCTCCGGGGCGCCCTTGGGACGGCCCAGGTGGGAGGCGACGACGACCCGGGCGCCGGCCTCGGCGAGCGCCTTGATCGTGGGCTGCACGGCGCGGATGCGGCCGTCGTCGGTGATCGTGTCGCCGTCCAGCGGCACGTTGAGGTCGGCGCGGACGAACACCCGCTTGCCGGCCACGCCCTCGGCGAGCAGCTCGTCGATCGTCTTCATGGGGTACTGACTCCTTGCAGGTCGGAACGGGCAACACACACGGCAGGGCCCGGACAGCGCATCATTGCACTGCCCGAGCCCTGCGGTTACATCGAGATGCCTAGCCCTGGACGGTTCAGAGCTGGTTGCCTACGAAGACGGTGAGGTCGACGAGACGGTTGGAGTAGCCCCACTCGTTGTCGTACCAGCCGAGGATCTTCACCGAGTTGCCCTCCTGGACCATGGTCAGGGAGGCGTCGAAGGTGCAGGAGGCCGGGTCGCCCACGATGTCCGAGGAGACGATCGCGTCCTCGGTGTAGTAGAGGATGCCCTTGAGGTCGCCGTCCTCGGAGGCCTTCTTGAACACGGCGTTGACCTCGTCCTTGGTGACCTCGCGCTGCAGCTGCACGACGAGGTCGGTGGCCGAGCCGGTCGGGACCGGGACGCGCATGGCGATGCCGTCGAGCTTGCCCTTGAGCTGCGGCAGGACCAGAGCGGTCGCCTTGGCGGCGCCGGTCGTGGTCGGGATGATGTTCTCGGCGGCGGCGCGGGCGCGGCGCAGGTCCTTGTGCGGGAAGTCCAGGATGCGCTGGTCGTTGGTGTAGGCGTGGACCGTGGTCATCAGGCCGCGGACGATGCCGAAGTTCTCGTCGAGGACCTTGGCCATCGGCGCGACGCAGTTGGTGGTGCAGGACGCGTTCGAGATGACGTCGTGCTGCGCCGGGTCGTACTGGTCCTGGTTGACGCCCATGACGATGGTGATGTCCTCGTCGGTGGCCGGAGCCGAGATGAGGACCTTCTTCGCGCCGCCGGCGATGTGCTTCGCGGCGTCGGCCTTCTTGGTGAAGATGCCGGTCGACTCGATGACGATGTCGACGCCCAGCTCGCCCCACGGGATGTCGGCGGGGTTGCGCTCGGAGAGCACCTTGATGGTGTGGCCGTCGACCGTGATGGTGTCGGCGGTGTGCGTGACCTCGGCCTTGAGGCGGCCCAGGATCGTGTCGTACTTCAGCAGGTGAGCTGTAGTCGCGGTGTCACCCAGGTCGTTGACAGCCACGATCTCGATGTCGGCACCCTGCTCAAGGAGCGCGCGGAAGTAGTTGCGACCGATACGGCCAAAGCCGTTGATGCCTACGCGGATCGTCACGAACCGATCTCCTCGTTAGGTACGCCGGGTTTCGACACGCCGGCGAGTTCTTTTTTAGGGATGTCCCCGACCGCCTCCGACCCTACCTCTCCCAACGCCTGAGAGTGACATCGCGTGCAGGTCGGAACCTTGGAATCGCGCCATGGCCCGTACCTACCGGCGGGTTCGGGCCATGACGCGGCTTTCGTCCTGATCACTCACCGTGATCAAAATAGCGGGCGACCGCTCAGCCGTGCAGTGCGCCGAGCGCCTTCCTCATCAGTGCCCCGCGCTCGTCCGCGCGCAGCACGTGTTCCAGGCCGAAACCGAGCAGAACGGTGTCACGGGTGGTGACGGCCGCCTGCGAGTGGAAGAGGCCGGGAGAGCGCGCCCAGTCGTTGCCGTTGCCCGGGCTGCCGGCCGGCGGCCCCGGTACGGACCACGCGCCGAGCGAGGTCTCGAAGCCCTCGGCCCCGGTGGCCGTGCCGCCGACGACGAGCTTGGTGTCGTCGACGAACGCGCCCATCTCGTTGGTGCCCGGGTCGGAGATGTACGAGATCGACAGCTCGACCTGCTTGCCGGCGTAGCCGCTCAGGTCGATGGATGCCTGCTGCCAGCCGTTGGAGGCGCCGGTGAAGGCGTTCCAGGAGCCGCTGGTGCCGGTGGTGGCGCAGCCGTCCTGCCCGACGGTGAGGTAGCGGGCGAGGAAGGGGTGGCCGCGGACGTAGTAGCCCTCGCCGCAGTCGGCCGGGGCGGCGGTGGAGGTGCCGCCGTTGGCGTCGGGCAGCGTCGTCCAATCGTCCTGTCCGATGGTGTGGGCCTCGACGACCAGGTTGTCGTACCCCTCCTCGGTGTCGTAGCTGACCTGGAACTGCAGGCTGGGCTTGGCCGAGGCGTCGACCGCGGTGAGGTCGACGGTGCGGGCGATCCGCATCCAGGCGTTGTCGGCGTGCCGGGCGGCGGCGAAGGAGGAGCCCTCGTACGGCTCGAAGGGGGTGCGGACGCCGGGGTAGTCGCCGCCGGAGGCGCTGCGGAACTGCGGGAACTGCCCGGGGTTCAGGCTGTCGGAGGTGACGGTGTACGCGCCGGCGTTGTCGAGGGGGTTGCCGGCGGCCGCTCCGAGCGTCGCCCCGGTACCGGCGAAACCGCCCGATCCGGCGAAGGAGCCCGCGTTCTTGAGGCCGGCGCGGTGGAAGGCGCCGAGGTAGTACTGGGCGAAGTCGTTGGAGTCGGCGCGGCCGATGTCGACGAACCCGCCGGACTTCTCACCGGCGTTGATCAGCTTGCCGCCCTCGTTGAGGTAGTCGCGGACGGCGAGCATGACCGGCCCGCTGGGCCGCTCGGCGCCGGTGTACCAGACGACGGTGCGGAAGTGACCGAGGACGCCGAGGGGGTGCGGGACGCCCTGGGCGGCGACGTCCCAGACGGCGGCCTTGCGGCCATTGGCGGCGAGGGCCTGGACGTACGCGGCGGTGTGCTGCGCGGCGGCGGCTCCGCCCTCTTCGGCGAGGACCAGGACGTCACCGCGGGGCCGTTCGGCGACGGTGTAGGTGAACGGGGCGGACGAGGTGCGCGCGCCCTCGCGGGTGCGGGCGGTGAACCAGACCTCGACGGTGTCGCCGGGGCGGGCGTCCTCGACCTCGGCGCGGTACTTGTCGAAGTACAGGTTGTCGTCGCCGCCGTAGGTCTCGCCGCCCTGCCAGGGCTCCAGGCCCTCGGAGTGCGTGCGGCCGCCGTTGATGCGGTACTTGAGCTCCTTGCCGCGCAGCGACTTGCGGGCGGTCACCTGGACCTCCTGGTCGCCGCCGCGGGCGTAGGAGGCGGTGAAGGCGTCCGGGGTGAAGTCGGGGGCGGGCGTGCCGACCGGCGAGACGGGGGTGTCGGGCCGGGCGGCGGACTCGGCGACGGCGAGCGCGAACGGGATGTTCTTGGCGAACTCCTGCTGGATCAGTTTCTCGTCGTCCGGGAAGTTGAAGATGGAGGCGCAGTCGGCCGGATTCCAGGCGTCGTCGGGGTCGACGCGGGCGGCGGTGGCGCAGGTGGACATCTCGGGGGTGAACATCTGCATGCCGTTGACGTTGGCCGCGTGTCCGTCGGCCTCGCCGTTGGTGGTGTAGAGCTCGGAGGAGACCTGCGGCCGGTAGCCGGGCACGGCGGACTTCTGCGGGGTGCCGGCGAGGGCCTTGAGGGCCACGTCGTCGGGGGTGTCGGTGGCGACCTGCCAGCCGACGCCGTACAGCAGCAGCTGGGCGGCAGAGTGGTAGTTGACGCCGTACTGGAAGCCGATGCGGCGCTGGAAGGCGTCCAGGGCGCGGGTCTCGGGCTCGGACATCGCGGCGGTGCCGCGGAAGGTCTCGTCGGCCGGGTCGGGCGAGGAGCCCTCGTTGTCGTAGCCCCACTTGTAGGCGAAGTTGCGGTTGAGGTCGACGCCGTCGCCGGGGGCGATGCGGCCGTCTCCGTCGTTGTCGCGCAGGTTCTTGCGCCACTGGCGTTCGCCGTCGGGAGCATGGGTGTAGTCGTAGCCGTCCGGGTTGGCGGAGAGCACGAACCACAGCTCGGTGGAGTCGACGATCTTCGTCAGGCGCTGGTCCTTGCCGTAGCCGTCGAGGTAGTGGTGCATCAGCCGCCGGGTCATCTCGGGGGTGATCCACTCGCGGGCGTGCTGGTTGGACATGTACAGGGTGGCGGGCTTGGCGCCGTCCTTGGCCTTCGTCGCGCCCTTGGAGATCTTGAGGGCGAGGATGTCCTGGCCCTTGAGGGACTTGCCGATGGAGACGACCTTGGTGATGCCCGGGTGGGCCTGGGCGGTGGCCAGGATCTCCTGTTTGAGGCCGTTCTCGCCGCCGTACGGGCGGAACACGCCGTCCCCGGCGGCCGCGACGCGCTGGCGGGCCTGGGCGGAGATGGTGTGCCGGGCGAGCTCGACGCCCTTGCCGCGCAGCTGTCCGGCCTGCCGGTCGGTGAGGTAGAGCTCGACGGTGGCGGTGCCCCGGTCGGGGACCTGTTCGCTCAGTTCGTGCCCGTCGGCGCCGGCTTCGAGGAGCAGCGGCACCTGTTCCTCGGTGACTTCGGCGCGCCATACGGAGATGCCGTCGCCGTCCCCGTCGTTCTGGGCCGCTCCGGCGGCGGGCGCCGCGGCCAGTCCCGCGATCAGCAGTGAAGCCGCTGCGAGGATCGATCTCGCCCTGCGTCTCATAAGCCCCCCTTGCTGTTGTCTGCCACGAAAGTGAACAGACGCCAGGCTCATGACAGTTCAAGATCGTGTCAAGAAGGCGTACCGCATGGGGACGCGGGCGTCCGCGTGAATGCGAAACGCCGCTGCCGGCGCCCTGACAGGGCACCGGCAGCGGCGAATTGAACGAGCGTCAGCCGACCAGGCTGTCGTCCAGCTCCTCCGAGAGGTTGGACTCCGTCCCGGGAATCCCCAGGTCCTGCGCCCGCTTGTCGGCCATGGCCAGCAGCCGGCGGATCCGGCCGGCCACCGCGTCCTTGGTCAGCGGCGGGTCGGCGAGCGCGCCCAGCTCCTCCAGCGAGGCCTGCTTGTGCTCCATGCGCAGCCGGCCCGCGGCCGCGAGGTGCTCGGGCACCTCGTCCGCCAGGATCTCCAGGGCCCGCTGCACCCGGGCGCCGGCGGCGACCGCCGCACGGGCCGAGCGGCGCAGGTTCGCGTCGTCGAAGTTGGCCAGCCGGTTGGCGGTGGCCCGGACCTCGCGGCGCATCCGCCGCTCCTCCCAGGCCAGCACCGACTCGTGCGCACCGAGCCTGGTCAGCAGCGCGCCGATCGCGTCGCCGTCGCGGACCACCACCCGATCCACGCCCCGCACCTCACGGGCCTTCGCCGCGATCGACAGCCGACGGGCCGCGCCGACCAGCGCGAGCGCGGCCTCCGGGCCCGGACACGTCACCTCCAGGGAGGAAGAGCGGCCCGGCTCGGTGAGCGAGCCGTGCGCCAGGAACGCGCCACGCCAGGCCGCCTCCGCGTCGCAGGTCGCCCCGGAGACGACCTGCGGCGGCAGGCCGCGGATCGGCCGGCCGCGGCCGTCGACCAGGCCGGTCTGCCGGGCCAGCTGGTCACCGCCCGCCACCACCCGCACCACGAACCGGGAGCCTCGGCGCAGCCCGCCCGGGGCCATCACGATCAGCTCCGAACTGTGCCCGAAGATCTCCAGGATGTCCCGCTTGAGGCGGCGGGCCGCCATCGCGGTGTCCAGCTCCGCCTCGATCACAATGCGGCCGCTCACCAGGTGCAGCCCGCCCGCGAACCGCAGGATCGACGAGACCTCGGCCTTTCTGCAGCAGGTCCGGGTGACGGGGAGCCGGGAGATCTCGTCCTTCACCGCTGCCGTCATCGCCATGGGCCGATCCTTCCATGCATCCGAAAAATACGGTCGTACGCGGCGGCCAACAGCTCCGGGTCGTGCTTCGGAGCGCCGTCGGGCCGGGCCACGGGCGCCAGCTCGAGCGCGGCGCCGAGCCGTTTCGCGGCATCGACGAGGGGCTCCCTGGCTGACACGTCGGGCACGGCGGCCTCATCGGCCAGCACCACGTCCAGGGCGAGTTTAGGGGCGTGTCGCCCCAAAACCTCCAAATGACGCTGCGGAGAGAAGCCCTCGGTTTCTCCGGGCTGCGGCGCGAGGTTCAACGAGAGCACCTTGCGGGCCTTGGTCTCGACGAGCGCGTCGAGCAGTTCGGGCACCAGCAGGTGCGGGATCACCGAGGAGAACCAGGAGCCCGGGCCGAGCACCACCCAGTCCGCGTCGAGCACCGCGGCGACGGCCTCCGGCACGGCCGGCGGGTCGTTCGGCACCAGGTGCACGGACTGCACCTCGCCCGGGGTGAGCGCCACCGTCGCCTGGCCGCGGACGGTGTCCACGTCGTCCGGGCGGGCCGGGTCGTGGCCCTTGACCAGGGCCCGGAGCTCCAGCGGCACGGCCGACATGGGCAGCACCCGGCCCTGCGCGCCGAGCAGCCGGCCGACCAGGTCCAGGGCCTGGACATGGTCGCCGAGCTGCTCCCACAGGGCCACGATCAGCAGATTGCCGACCGCGTGCTCGTGCAGGTCGCCCTGGGACTGGAAGCGGTGCTGGATGACCCGGGCCCAGGTCTGGCCCCAGTCGTCGTCGCCGCACAGCGCGGCGAGCGCCTTGCGCAGGTCGCCGGGCGGCAGCACGCCGAGCTCCTCGCGGAGCCGGCCGCTGGAGCCGCCGTCGTCGGCGACCGTGACCACGGCGGTCAGGTCACCGGTGATCCGGCGCAGGGCGGCGAGGGACGCGGACAGGCCCATGCCCCCGCCCAGGGCGACGACCTTCGGCTGGGCGCCGCGCCTGCGGAGGGTGCGTACGGAGAGCGTGGACGTACGCCGGCGGTACGGCTTCACTCGCGCCCCATGTCCCGGTGGACGACGACGGTCTCGACCCCTTCCGCGGCAAGGCGGGCGGCCAGCTTCTCGGTGGTGGCGACGGACCGGTGCTTGCCCCCGGTGCAGCCGACGGCGATGGTCACGTACCGCTTGCCCTCGCGGCGGTAGCCCGCGGCGATCAGCTGGAGCAGCTCGGTGTACCGGTCCAGGAACTCCTTGGCGCCGGGCTGGTTGAAGACGTAGTTCGACACCTCCGGGTTGAGCCCGGTGAACGGACGCAGCTCGGGGACCCAGTGCGGGTTGGGCAGGAACCGCATGTCGACGACGAGGTCCGCGTCGACCGGGAGGCCGTACTTGAACCCGAAGGACATGACGGTGGCCCGCAGCTCCGGCTCCTCGTCGCCGGCGAACTGGGCGTCCATCTTGGCGCGCAGCTCGTGGACGTTGAGGCTGGAGGTGTCGATCACCAGGTCGGCGTCGCCGCGCAGCTCGCGCAGCAGGTCCCGCTCGGCGGCGATGCCGTCGGTGATCCGGCCGTCGCCCTGCAGCGGGTGCGGGCGGCGGACCGACTCGAAGCGGCGGACCAGCGCCTCGTCGGAGGACTCCAGGAAGACGATCCGCCGGGTGACCTGCTTGGCGTCGAGGTCGGCCAGGGACTGGCGGAGGTTGTCGAAGAAGCGCCGGCCGCGGACGTCCACGACGACGGCGATGCGGGCGACGTTGCCCTGGGAGCGGGCGCCGAGCTCCACCATGGTGGGGATCAGCGCGGGCGGCAGGTTGTCGACGACGAACCAGCCGAGGTCCTCCAGGCACTTGGCCGCGGTGGACCGGCCGGCGCCGGACATGCCGGAGATGATGACCAGCTCGGGGATGGCCGCCTCGGCAGCCTCGCCGGGCTCCTTCGTCGTGCCCGTACTCACGTGTCCTGCTCCGTCTACTCGGTCGTGCTCGGTCATCCTGTGCTGCCCCCGTCTTCCATGATCTCTCCTGTCGCGGTGTTCACGGCGGGCGCGGCCGGGGCGGCCTGCGCGAGGGCGACGGCGACGGCCTCGGCCGTCTTCCGGCCCATGCCGGGCACCTCGCAGATCTGCTCGATTGTCGCCTGCCTGAGCCGCTTCACCGAGCCGAAATGCTTGATCAACGCCTGTTTGCGCGTCTCGCCGAGACCGCGGACATCGTCCAACGGGCTGGTGCGGACCCGCTTGCTCCGCTTGGACCGCTGGTAGCGGATGGCGAAATCGTGAGCCGTGTCACGGACCCGCTGGAGGAGGTAGAGGCCCTCGCTGGAGCGGGGCAGGACGACCGGGTCGTCGTCGCCCGGCAGCCAGACCTCCTCCAGGCGCTTGGCGAGGCCGCAGACCGCGATGTCGTCGATCCCGAGCTCGTCGAGCGCGCGCCGGGCCGCGGCGACCTGGGGCTGCCCGCCGTCGACGACGACGAGCTGGGGCGGGTACGCGAAGCGCTTCGGGCGGCCGTCCTCGTCCCGGCCCTCGCCGGGGGACTCGCCGGGGGCGGGGACCTCGCCGGACAGGGCGGGCTCCTCGGGACTCCCGTCGACGCCGGCCGGGACCTCCCCGTCCACCCACTCCCCCGTCCGCTCCTTCTCGGCGAGATAGCGCTTGAAGCGGCGGCTGATCACCTCGTGCATCGAGCGGACGTCGTCCTGCCCCTCGAAGCCCTTGATCTGGAAGCGGCGGTACTCGCTCTTGCGCGGTAGCCCGTCCTCGAAGACGACCATGGACGCCACGACGTCCTCGCCCTGGAGGTGCGAGATGTCGAAGCACTCGATGCGCAGCGGCGCCGAGTCCAGGTCGAGGGCCTCCGCGATCTCCTCCAGGGCCCGGGAGCGGGTGGTCAGGTCGCTGGCGCGCTTGGTCTTGTGCAGCACGAGGGCCTGCTGCGCGTTGCGCGCGACCGTCGCCATCAGGTCCTTCTTGTCGCCGCGCTGCGGGACGCGCAGCGACACCTGCGAGCCGCGGCGGCCGGAGAGCCACTGCCCCACGGACTCGGCGTCCTCGGGCAGGGCGGGGACCAGCACCTCCTTCGGCACCGCGTCGCCGCTCTCCTCGCCGTACAGCTGCTGAAGGGCGTGCTCGACCAGGCCCGCGGTGTCGACGGCCTCGACCTTGTCGGTGACCCAGCCGCGCTGACCGCGCACCCGTCCGCCGCGGACGTGGAAGATCTGGACGGCGGCCTCCAGCTCGTCCTCCGCCAGCGCGATCAGGTCGGCGTCGGTGGCGTCGGCGAGGACGACCGCGTTCTTCTCCATGGCCCGGCGCAGGGCCTCTATGTCGTCACGCAGCCGGGCGGCCTTCTCGTACTCCATCTCCTCGGCCGCCGCCGTCATCTGCTTCTCCAGGCGGCGGATGTACGTGCCGGTGCGGCCGGCCATGAAGTCGCAGAACTCCTCCGCGAGTTCGCGGTGCTCCTCGGGGTCGACCCGGCCGACACAGGGCGCCGAGCACTTGCCGATGTAGCCGAGCAGACAGGGCCGGCCGGCCGAGGCGGCGTTGCGGAACACCCCGGCGGAGCAGGTGCGGACGGGGAAGACCCGGAGCATCAGGTCGACGGTCTCGCGGATCGCCCAGGCGTGCGCGTACGGCCCGAAGTAGCGCACGCCCTTCTTCTTGTGGCCGCGCATGACCTGGACCCGCGGGTACTCCTCGTTGAGCGTGACCGCGAGGTAGGGATAGCTCTTGTCGTCCCGGTACTTGACGTTGAACCGGGGGTCGAACTCCTTGATCCAGGAGTACTCCAGCTGCAGCGCCTCGACCTCGGTGGAGACGACCGTCCACTCGACGGAGGCGGCGGTGGTCACCATCGTGGCCGTGCGCGGGTGCAGGCTCGCGAGCGGCTGGAAGTAGTTGGCGAGGCGCTGACGCAGGGACTTGGCCTTGCCGACGTAGATCACTCGGCGGTGCTCGTCGCGGAACTTGTAGACCCCCGGCGAGTCGGGGATCTGTCCCGGCTTGGGGCGGTAGCTGGAGGGGTCTGCCATGGCACCCACCCTACTGGCGGGCGCCGACACTCCGGGCGGCCCCGCTCGTTGCCCGGACATGACGAGCGAGGCCTCAGGGCGGCTGGCGGACCGGGCGTGCGTGATCACGGGCGCGGCCAGCGGAATCGGACGGGCGACGGCGGAGCGCTTCCTCCGCGAGGGCGCGCGGGCAGTGGTCGCGGACCTGGACGGGGAGCGGCTGGAGAGGCTCTTCGCGGGGCGCGACCGGGTGGTGACGGTGGTGGGCGACGTCTCGCGGGACGAGGACGCGCGGCGGATGATCGCCGCGGCGGTGGAGCGGTTCGGGCGGATCGACGTGCTGGTCGCCAACGCGGGGGTGATCCCGCTCCTGGACGTCCTGGAGGCGACCGCCGCGGACTGGGACCGGGTGATGGCCGTCGACGGCAGGGGCATGTTCCTGACCTGCAAGTACGCGATCGAGGCGATGGCGGCGCAGGACGGGGGCGGCGCGATCGTGTGCACGTCGTCGATCTCGGGCATGGCCGGGCAGGCGCGCCAGGCGGTCTACGGCCCGGCGAAGTTCGTGGCGAGCGGCCTGACCAAGCACCTCGCCGTGGAGTGGGCGGAGCGCGGGATCCGGGTGAACGCGGTGGCCCCCGGCACGATCGAGACGGAACGCGTCGCCGCGGCCCGCGTGGAGCCGGGCGGACCCGAGTACCTGGAGGAGGTCGCCCGCGCCCACCCGATGGCCCGCTTCGGCACCCCCGAGGAGGTGGCGGCCGCGATCCTGTTCCTCGCCTCCGACGAGGCGAGCTTCATCACGGGGGCGATCCTGCCGGTGGACGGGGGCTATCTGGCGCGGTGAGCGAATGCGCCTGCGCGCGTGTCACGCCTCAGGGCCCGCGATCAGCTTGCCGTTCACGACCCGGACCGGGACGGCCGGCAGCGGGGCCGTGGCAGGACCCTTGAGCGCCTTGCCGGTGGTCACGTCGAAGCGGCTGCCGTGGCAGGGGCAGTTGCCCTCGTTGTCCTCGATCTTGTCGAGGACGCAGCCGGCGTGCGTGCACTGGGCGCTGAACGCCTGGTACTGGCCCTTGGCCGGGCAGTGCACGAGGAGGCGCTCCTCGCGGTAGAGCTTCGCGCCGCCGACCGGGATCTCCGCCGGAGCGCCGAGCTCGACGGGCGCGGTCGGGGTGGGGGTCTGGGCGTGCCCGAGCTTGGACTCGGTGGAGCAGGCGGCGACTCCGAGCCCGGCGGCGCCCGCGAGCGCGGCGCCCTTCAGAACGGTGCGGCGGGCGGGGGTCTGGCCGGACATGTGCGCTCCACGGTGAGATCGGGGCAAGGGGCACCAGGGGTGACCGATCCGACGATACCGGCGCGGTTTCGGCGGGCTTTCGTGGGGGCTGTCCGCCGTCCCCGCCGCCGGCCCGGCCCTGTCCCGGCAGCGGAACGATGGGTTACGTTCACGGACGTGATCGTCGTCGCCGGTGAGTCCCTGATCGACCTGGTCCCGGACGGGGCCGCCGCCGCGCCGCTGGGCGCCTTGGCGCCGCGCCGCGGCGGGGGGCCGTACAACACCGCCGTGGCGCTGGGCCGGCTCGGCGCGGACGTCGCCTTCTGCTCCCGGGTCTCCACGGACGCCTTCGGCGAGGCGCTGATGGACGGGCTGCGCGCGGCGGGGGTGCGGACCGGGCTGGTGCAGCGCGGGCCCGAGCCGACCACGCTGGCGGTGGCGACGGTGGGCGCGGACGGCTCCGCGGGGTACGGCTTCTACGCCGAGGGCACGGCGGACCGGCTGTTCGTGCTGCCGGAGCGGCTGCCGACGCACGTGCGGGCGCTGTCGTTCGGGACGCTGTCGCTGGCCCTGGAGCCGGGGGCGAGCGCGTACGAGGCGCTGCTGCGGCGGGAGGCCGGGCGCGGGGCGCTCACGCTGCTCGACCCGAACATCCGGGCCGGGCTGATCCCGAACCCGAAGGGCTACCGGTCCCGGTTCCTGCGGTGGCTGCCGTACGTCTCGCTGCTGAAGCTCTCGGAGGAGGACGCACGCTGGCTGGGCGGCGCGCCGGACGAGTGGCTGGCCGCCGGGCCTGCGGCCATCGTCCTGACCCGGGGCGCGGCCGGCCTGACGGTCTTCACGCCCACGCTGAACGTCTCGGTGCCGGGGGTCGCGGTCGCCGTCGCGGACACGATCGGCGCGGGCGACACGGTGAACGCGGCCCTGCTGCACGGCCTGGCGGGCCGGGACCCGCAGGACCTGGCAACGCTGGACGAGGACGCCTGGACGGCCCTGCTGGCGTACGCCGCCCAGGCCGCGGCCCACACCTGCACCCGGCCGGGCGCGGAGCCGCCGTACGCGACGGAACTCCGCCCGCTCCCCCGCCTCTAGCGACGGGGACGGGCGCGCGGGGGGCCATGGCCCACCGCGCGCCCCGCTCCTCAGGCCTTCCGGGCCCGCGCCGCCGTCTTCTTCGCGGCGGTCTTCTTGGCCGCGACCTTCTTCGCCGGGGCCTTCTTCACCGCCGTGGAGTTGACGGTCTTCTTGGCCGCCGGGGCCTTCCGCGCCGCCGGGACGGTCGCGTCGCTGATCCGCTCCGCGCCCAGGATCTCCCGGAGGAACTTGCCGGTGTGGCTGGCCGGCACCGAGGCGACCTCCTCCGGCGTGCCCTCGGCGATGACCAGGCCACCGCCGCTGCCGCCCTCGGGGCCCATGTCGACGACCCAGTCCGCGGTCTTGATGACGTCCAGGTTGTGCTCGATGACGATCACCGAGTTGCCCTTGTCGACCAGGCCCGAGAGCACCTTGATCAGCTTCGAGATGTCCTCGAAGTGCAGACCGGTGGTGGGCTCGTCGAGCACATAGACCGTGCGGCCGGTGGAGCGCTTCTGCAGCTCGGAGGCGAGCTTGACGCGCTGCGCCTCGCCGCCGGAGAGCGTCGGCGCGGACTGGCCGAGCCGGACGTACCCGAGGCCGACCTCGTTCAGCGTGCGCAGGTGGCGCGCGATGGTCGGGACCGCCTCGAAGAAGTCCAGCGCCTCCTCGATCGGCATGTCCAGGACCTCGGCGATGGACTTGCCCTTGTAGTGGACCTCCAGGGTCTCCCGGTTGTACCGGGCGCCGTGGCAGACCTCGCACGGGACGTAGACGTCCGGCAGGAAGTTCATCTCGATCTTGATGGTGCCGTCGCCGGAGCAGTTCTCGCAGCGGCCGCCCTTGACGTTGAAGGAGAACCGGCCGGGCAGGTAGCCGCGGACCTTCGCCTCCATCGTCTCCGCGAAGAGCTTGCGGACGTGGTCGAAGACGCCGGTGTACGTCGCCGGGTTGGACCGCGGGGTCCGGCCGATCGGCGACTGGTCGACGTGCACCACCTTGTCGACGAGGTCGTCGCCGTCCACCCGGGTGTGCCGGCCGGGCACCGACTTCGCGCCGTTCAGCTCGCGCGCCAGGTGGGTGTAGAGGATGTCGTTGACCAGCGTGGACTTGCCGGAGCCGGAGACTCCGGTGACGGCGGTGAGCAGGCCCAGCGGGAACGACACGTCGATGTCCCGCAGGTTGTTCTCGCGCGCACCGTGCACGGTGAGCTGCCGCGTCGGGTCCATCGGGCGCCGGATGTCCGGCGTCGCGATCGACTTCTTGCCGGCCAGGTACTGCCCGGTCATCGACTCCTTGTTGGCGAGGAGCTCCTTCAAGGGGCCGGAGTGGACGACCTTGCCGCCGTGCTCGCCGGCGCCGGGGCCGATGTCGACGACCCAGTCGGCGATCTTGATGGTGTCCTCGTCGTGCTCGACGACGATGAGCGTGTTGCCCATGTCCCGGAGCCGGACCAGGGTCTCGATGAGCCGGTGGTTGTCGCGCTGGTGCAGGCCGATGGACGGCTCGTCCAGCACGTACAGCACGCCGACCAGGCCGGAGCCGATCTGGGTGGCGAGCCGGATGCGCTGGGCCTCGCCACCGGAGAGCGTGCCGGCCGCGCGGTTGAGCGAGAGGTAGTCCAGGCCGACGTCGACCAGGAACCGCAGCCGCTCGTTGACCTCCTTCAGGACCCGCTCGGCGATCTTCTTGTCGCGGGCGTTGAGGGTCAGCTCGCCGAGGAACTCGGCGCACTCGCTGATCGACATCGCCGCGACCTCGGCGATGGACCGGTCCATGACCGTGACGGCGAGGACGATCGGCTTGAGGCGGGTGCCCTCACAGGTGGGGCAGGGCACCTCGCGCATGTAGCCCTCGAAGCGCTCGCGGCTGGAGTCGCTCTCGGCCTCGCTGTGCCGCCGCTTGACGAAGGACACCGCGCCCTCGAAGGCGGGGGTGACATAGGCCCGCTCGCGGCCGTACCGGTTGCGGTAGCGGACCTCGACCTGGGTCTTGTGGCCGTGCATCAGGGCCTTCTTGGCCCGCTGCGGGAGCGCGGCGTACGGGACGTCGGTGCTGAAGCTCAGCGCCTGGGCGAGCCCGCCGATGAGCCGGCCGAAGTACTCCTTGGTATGGCCGTGCGACCAGGGGTGGATGGCGCCCTCGTCGAGCGACTTCTCCTCGTCGGGGACGATCAGCTCGGCGTCGACCTCCATGCGGGTGCCGATGCCGGTGCAGTCCGGGCAGGCGCCGAAGGGCGAGTTGAAGGAGAAGGAGCGGGGCTCCAGCTCCTCGAAGGAGAGGTCGTCGTACGGGCAGTACAGGTGCTCCGAGTACATCCGCTCGCGCTCGGGGTCGTCCTCGGCGAGGTCGACGAAGTCGAGCACCACCATGCCGCCGGACAGGCCCAGGGCCGTCTCGACGGAGTCGGTGAGCCGGCGCTTCGCGGAGTCCTTGACGGTGAGGCGGTCGACGACCACCTCGATGGTGTGCTTCTCCTGCTTCTTCAGCGTCGGCGGCTCGGTGAGCTGGATGGTCTGGCCGTCCACCCGCGCCCGGCTGTAGCCCTTGGTCTGGAGGTCGGAGAAGAGGTCGACGAACTCGCCCTTGCGCTCGCGGACCAGCGGCGAGAGCACCTGGAACCGGCTGCCCTCGGGCAGCTCCAGGACCTTGTCCACGATCGCCTGCGGCGACTGGCGCGAGATGGGCCGGCGGCACTCGGGACAGTGCGGCTTGCCGATGCGCGCGAAGAGCAGCCGGAGGTAGTCGTAGACCTCGGTGATGGTGCCGACCGTGGAGCGCGGGTTGCGCGAGGTCGACTTCTGGTCGATCGAGACGGCGGGCGAGAGCCCCTCGATGAAGTCGACGTCCGGCTTGTCCATCTGTCCGAGGAACTGCCGGGCGTACGAGGAGAGGGACTCGACGTAACGGCGCTGCCCCTCCGCGAAGATCGTGTCGAACGCGAGCGACGACTTGCCCGACCCCGAGAGCCCGGTGAAGACGATGAGGGAGTCACGCGGGAGGTCGAGCGAGACGTTCTTGAGATTGTGCTCGCGAGCGCCACGAACGATGAGACGGTCGGCCACGCCGGTCCGCACCTTTCTTGAGAGAGCGGATGTGCCTGAACACCCAACAACCAAGGATGCCGGATGCTTCCGTCGAGCCTATAGCACGCACATTCGATTTCCGGACGCTCTTCACCGGCTTCACCCGAACGAGTGGCGGCGCTAGGGTCGGCGCCATGATCGACCATGTGCGCGACCTGGCCTCCGTACGCGAGGCGACCGACCGGCTCATCGACGCGGCGGCCTCCCTGGACAACGCGGCGCTCGCCGAGCCGTCACGGCTTCCCGGCTGGACCCGCGGCCACGTCCTGGCCCACGTCTCCCGCAACGCCGACGCCCTCGTGAACGTCCTGCGGGGCCTGCCCATGTACAAGGACGGCGCGACCCGGGACGCCGACATCGAGCGCGACGCCGGCCGCCCGCTCGACGTCCAGCTCGCCGACCTGCGCGAGAGCGCCGACGGCTTCGACGCCGTGAGCGGCGAGCCCGCCGACTGGGACCGGACCGTGGAGCTCCGCAACGGCGTCACCGACAGCGCCGCCCGCATCCCCTTCCGCCGCTGGGTCGAGGTGGCCCTGCACCACGTCGACCTGGGCGTCGGGTACAGGCTGGAGGACCTGCCGGACGAGTTCACCGCCCGCGAGATCGCCTTCCTCGCCGACCGCTGGTCCGGCCGCCCCGAGGTTCCACCGGTGACGCTCCGCCTCGGCCACGACGAGGACGGCCCGACCTGGACCACCGGCGGTACGCAGGGCACGCCCGTCGTCCTCGCCGGCACCGCCGCCGAGCTCCTCGGCTGGCTGGCCGGCCGCGGCGACAAGGGCGCCCACCTCGCCGTGCTCTCCGGCGACGGTCTCCCCGAGCTCCCCCCGCTATAGGCTGATTCCATGACGTACAGCGGAACGGTGCGGGTCGGCGGACCCGCGGACGTGCATGAGCTCGGGGATCTGATGATCTCGAAGGTCGCGGTCGGTCCGATGGACAACAACGCGTATCTGCTGCGCTGCCGGGCCACCGGCGCACAGCTGCTCATCGACGCGGCCAGCGATCCGCAGACCCTCCTCACGCTGATCGGCGAGGACGGCATCGCGTCCGTCGTCACCACCCACCGGCACGGCGACCACTGGCAGGCCCTGGCCGAGGTGGTCGCCGCCACCGGCGCCACGACGTACGCCGGGACGCATGACGCGGACGGCATCCCCGTCACGACCGACGTACGGGTCGACGACGGCGACACCGTACGCGTCGGCCGGGTCGAACTGACCGCGCGCCACCTGGTCGGGCACACGCCCGGCTCGATCGCGCTGATCTACGACGACCCGCACGGCCACCCGCACGTCTTCACCGGCGACTGCCTGTTCCCCGGCGGGGTCGGCAACACCTGGAAGGACCCGGAGGCCTTCGCCAGCCTGATCCGCGACGTGGAGACCAAGCTCTTCGACGCGCTGCCGGACGAGACCTGGGTGTACCCCGGCCACGGCAAGGACACCACGCTGGGCGACGAGCGGCCGAAGCTCCCGGAGTGGCACGAGCGCGGCTGGTAGCCGCCGGGGACGCGTCGTAACCTCCGCGGACACCGCGTACCGACGGAGCGCGTGGCCAGGGGTCACGCGCTCCGGTACGCCCCCGTAACCGGGGCACGCCCCGGGTAGTTGGCGCGGCATGCGCTCTGGTCACACTCCGCACACCGCGGCTCCGCCCTCCATGGGGCGGCTCGCCGCCGCCTCGCTCGCCGGCACGGCCGTCGAGTTCTACGACTTCTTCGTCTACGGCACCGCCGCCGCGCTGGTGCTCGGCCCCCTGTTCTTCCCGACGTTCTCGCCGCTGGCAGGCACGCTGGCCGCCTTCGGCACCTTCGCGGTCGGATTCCTCTCCCGGCCGATCGGCTCGGCCCTGTTCGGGCACATCGGCGACCGGTACGGACGGCGGCCGGTCATGTTCGCCTCACTGCTGCTCACCGGCTGCGCGACCGTCGCGGTCGGCTGCGTCCCCTCGTACGCGACCCTCGGCATCGCCGCTCCCCTGCTGCTGCTCGTGCTGCGCTTCCTGCAGGGGCTCGGCCTCGGCGGGGAGTGGGGCGGGGCGGTGCTGCTCACCGCCGAGCACGCCCCGGCGCGGCGGCGCGGGCTGTGGGCGAGCTTTCCCCAGGTCGGCCCGGCGGTCGGCTTCCTGCTGGCGAACGGGGTGATGCTGGCGCTCTCGGCGGCGCTGACCGACGAGCAGTTCCGCGCCTGGGGGTGGCGGGTGCCGTTCTGGGCGGCCGGGCTGCTCGCCGCGGGCGGGCTGCTGCTGCGCTCCTCACTGGCGGAGACCCCCCAGTTCACGGAGCTGGCCGCGGCCGGGGAGCAGGCGAGCGCGCCGCTGGCCGAGGTGGCGCGCGAGCACTGGCGGCTGGTGCTGCTGACGGCCGGCGCGCTGGCGGTGGGGTACGCGGTCTTCTACGCGGTCTCGACGTGGGCGCTGTCGTATGGCACGGAGCGGCTCGGGGTCAGCCGGACGGTGATGCTCGGCTGCATCATGGCGGCGGTGGCGATCAAGGGGGCGGTGACGCCCTTCATGGCGATGCTGGGCGACCGGTACGGGCGGCGGCCGCTGTGCCTGACGGGGTGCGCGGCCTCGGCGGTGTGGATGTTCCCGATGGTGGCGCTGCTGCATACTGCGCAGCCGCTGCTGATGTTCCTGGGCTTCCTGGGCGCGCTGCTCTCGTTCATCACGATGTTCGCCGTGGTGGCGGCGTACCTGCCGGAGCTGTACGAGCCCCGCGTGCGCTGCACGGGCGCGGCGGTGGGCTACAACCTGGCGGGCGTCCTGGGCGGGGCGCTGACGCCGATCGTGGCGACGGCGGTGTCCGGTACGGGCGGCTCGGGGCCGCCGTGGGCGGTGGCGGGCTATCTGACGGTGGTGGCGCTGCTGAGCCTGGGCTGCTTCGCGCTGCTGCCGGAGACCTTGCCCGCCGCCGAGGAGGTCCGGGAGGCCGCCCCGGCGTAAAGCACCGCGGCCGGCGCGGGCGGCTGTGTGCCGCCCGCACCGGCCGGTGCGGTGTGGTCGTGATGCTGCGATCAGACCTCGACGCTGTCCTTCGGGGACTCGCCGGCTTCGGCAGCTTCGGCGGCCTCGCGCTGCGCCTGCTTCTTCGAGGCGATCAGGCTGGTGATCGTGGTGATGACCAGGACGCCGCCGATCACAGCGAGCGAGAACGGGATGGAGATCTCGGGGACATGCACCCCGGCCTCGTGCAGGGCGTGCAGCACCAGCTTCACGCCGATGAAGCCGAGGATCACCGACAGGCCGTAGCTGAGGTGGACCAGCTTCTTGAGCAGGCCGCCGATCAGGAAGTACAGCTGGCGCAGGCCCATCAGGGCGAAGGCGTTGGCGGTGAAGACGATGTACGGGTCCTGCGTGAGGCCGAAGATCGCCGGGATCGAGTCCAGGGCGAACAGGACGTCGGTGGTGCCGATGGCCAGCATCACGACCATCAGCGGCGTCAGGACGCGCTTGCCGTTGACCCGGATGAACAGCTTGGTGCCGTGGTACTTGTCCGCGACGCCGAACTTCTTCTCGACCGACTTGAGCAGGCGGTTCTCCTCCCAGTCGTCCTCGTCCTCGTCGGCACGCGCCTCCTGGACGAGCTTCCAGGCGGTGTAGATCAGGAACGCGCCGAAGATGAAGAAGACCCAGGAGAAGCTGGCGATGATCGCCGCGCCGGCGGCGATGAAGATCGCGCGGAGCACCAGGGCGATGAGGACGCCGACGAGCAGCACGCGCTGCTGGAGGTGGGACGGCACCGCGAACTTCGCCATGATCAGGACGAAGACGAAGAGGTTGTCGACGCTCAGCGACTTCTCGGTGATGAAGCCGGCGAAGAACTCGCCGGAGGCCTGGCTGTTGCCGAAGACCAGCAGGCCCAGGCCGAAGAGCGCGGCCAGGACGATCCACACGACCGTCCAGATTCCGGCTTCCTTGACCGACACGTCATGGGGCTTGCGCCCGATGAAGAAGTCGATCGCGATCAGGGCGGAGAGACCGAGAATGGTCACTGCCCAAAGGGTCACGGATACGTCCACTGCTGCGCCTCCGGCGTCGTACGGCTCGTGATCAGCGTCGTCGCTGCCGGAGGTCTCTTCCACCCGGGAAAACCGGGCCGGCGCCCCGGGATCGGATCCAGGTCATCCGTCCGTATTGACGGGAACGCCGCAGCCAGGGAGTACTCCCCTCCGCTCCAAGGAGGTTACCCGAAACACCAAGGAAAGGTAAAGGGAAGGGTAAAGATGCACCAAGTCGCCAGGTCAGCGGCCCCATTGGCGACGGGCGTCGGCGACCTGGGTCAGCACCTGCCACAGGATCCGGCTGCCCTGCGGGACCAGCGGCGGCTCGTACGACCACGCGTGCCCGACCCACGGGTCGGCGAGGTGGTCGTCCGCGACGGGGGTGATCCGCAGCAGCTTGCGCCAGAGCGGGTCGAGCACCGGGCCGTACCCGCTCGCCTCGTCGCGGTCGGCCACCATCATCAGATGCACGCCGACGGACGGGCCCTCGTCGGCGAGGTAGCGCAGCTGGGTCACCGCGCGGTCGTCGAAGCCGTGCGGGAAGTCGTGCACGATCAGGAGCTGCTCGCCCGGCACCAGGCCCGGGGGCAGCGCGTCGGCCGCGCCGGCCCGGATGGCCATCTGCAGCAGGTCCACCCGCTCGGTGAGCTGCGCGAGGACGGCGGAGACGCCGGCGGGGCCGGCCGCGGGCGGGGCGGCGAGCACCCCGGACTCGACGAGCGGGGCGAGCGCGGCCGTGCCGGAGCCCGCCGCGTCGATGACGTGGACGGTGAACTCGCCGGCCGGGTAGACGGCGAGCAGCCGGGCCGCGTGGGCGACCGCGGTGTCCAGGGCGAGCCGGCGCAGCATGCCCTCGTCGAGCAGGTTCGCCGCCTCGGAGCGACCGCGCCCGCTGTCCACCCACAGCCCGCGCTCCAGCGGCAGCCGGATGAGCATGGGGATGTGCAGGTCGGTCCGCTCGGGGAGGTGGAGGTCGCCGAGGCGCAGCGCCATCGGGATCTCCATGGGGACGCGGTAGGCATGCCAGACCGGGTTGTCCCAGCGGGCGAAGGCGGCCGGCAGGGCGGGCTCCACGACCTCGGACTCGGCGACCAGCTGGGCCAGGTCGCGGTCGAGGACCTCGCGGGCCCGGTCGGTCAGCTCGTCGTGCTTGGCGCGGGCCGCGGCGCGGGCGGCGTCCCCGGCGCCGCCGATCCGGCTGCGCGGGTCGGACAGCACCCGGTCGAGCTCCTGGTCCATCCGGGACTCGGCGAAGTCGCAGGCGCTGCGGTACGCGGCGGTGGCGCGGGCCAGATCCTCGAACATGCCCCACACCTGGTTGTAGAGCCGCTCCTCCATGGTCCAGCCGGTGGCGTCCCCGGCGACGGGGGTCGGTGGGCCCTGCGGCGGGGCGGTCGGCGGCGCGGGCTGCGGGTCCGGGGCGGCGGCCTTGCGTCGCGGGTGCGCGTAGTCGAT
>NZ_DATCVQ010000315.1:0-2880 GCF_036566765.1 Streptomyces sp. | reverse complement strand
TGCCGTACGCGTCCGCCGCGAAGCCCGCGTTGTTCTCCATCCGCAGGCCGATGTAGCGCAGGTCGGACCGGCGGAGCGCGTCGAACATGCCGAGCGCGTGCTGGCCGGGCAGGCCGAAGACGGTCGTCGCGCCCAGCCCGGCCAGGGTCTCCACGACCAGGTCTCCGCCGATGCGGCCGGGGGGCGGGTCGAGCGCGGCCTCCGTCTGGGCCGGCGTCGGACGGAGCACCAGGTCGTGGTCGTGGGTCACTGGGAGCGGGCCTCGGCAATCTGGCGGGACATGATCGTGGTCAGTTCGTACGCCGTGTGGGACGCGGCCACCGACGTGATCTCCGCGTGATCGTACGCGGGGGCCACCTCGACGACGTCCGCCGAGACCAGGTTGCAGGACGCGAGTCCGCGCAGGATCTCCAGCAGCTCGCGGGAGGTCAGACCGCCGGCCTCGGGGGTCCCGGTGCCGGGCGCGTGGGCCGGGTCCAGGACGTCGATGTCGATGGAGATGTAGAGCGGACGGTCACCGATGCGCTGGCGCAGCTGGTCGGCGATCTCGTCGACACCGCGGCGCATGACGTCGGCGGAGGTGACGATGCCGAAGCCCATCTTGGCGTCGTCGTCGAGGTCCTGCTTGCCGTACAGCGGGCCGCGCGTGCCGACGTGGGAGAGCGCGGACGTGTCGAGGATGCCCTCCTCGACGGCCCGGCGGAACGGCGTGCCGTGGGTGTACTCGGCGCCGAAGTAGGTGTCCCACGTGTCGAGGTGGGCGTCGAAGTGGAGCAGCGCGACGGGGCCGTGCTTCTTCGCGACGGAGCGCAGGAGGGGCAACGCGATGGTGTGGTCGCCGCCGAGCGTCATCATGCGCGCGCCGGTACCGAGCAGATCGTCGGCCGCGGCCTCGATCGTCTCGACGGCCTCGTTGATGTTGAACGGGTTGGCCGCGATGTCACCGGCGTCCGCGACCTGCGCGAGGGCGAACGGCGAGGCGTCCTGTGCCGGGTTGTACGGGCGCAGCAGACGCGATGCCTCACGGATGGCGTTGCCGCCGAAACGGGCGCCGGGGCGGTAGGAGACACCGGAGTCGAAGGGCACGCCGACGACGGCGACGTCGGCGGTGCCGACCTCGTCGAGACGGGGCAGCCGGGCGAAGGTGGCGGGGCCGGCGTAGCGCGGGATGCGGGAGGAGTCGACGGGGCCGCGGAACTGGGGCTGCTGCTCGGTGCTCATGGGGGTGCCTTCTCTAAGGGGTCTCTACGGGGTCTCTACGGGGTACGGGAGGTCAGCGGGAGTAGAGCTCGGGTCGCCGGTCGGCGAAGACGTGGTTGTGCTCGCCGATCCGCTTGTCGCGGGCCTGGTCGAGGGCGCAGGCGGCGACGAGGAGCGACTCGCCGGTCTCGGTGGCCGGCCCCGCGAGCGGGAAGCCGTCGGGGTCGGTGATGACGGAGCCGCCGGTCCACTCGACGCCGTTCTCGGTCCCGGTGCGGTCGCAGGCGGCGACGAACATCCGGTTGACGGCGGCGTCGGCCTGGACCCGGACCACCTCGGCGGCCCGCTCGCCCTCGGGGCGCGGGAAGAGCGGCCAGTTGACGGGGGCGCAGAGGAGTTCGGCGTCGCGCAGGGCGACGTCGCGGACCCACTCGGGGAACTCCAGGTCGTAACAGACCATCACGCCGATCCGCCCGACGGCGGTCTCGACGACCGGCGGCCGCGTGTCGCCCGGCACGAAGACGGCCTTCTCGGTGCCGAAGAGATGCGCCTTGCGGTAGAGGGCGCGGACGCCGGTGGGGTCGACGAGCACGGCGGAGTTGCGTACGGCCCCGTCCTCGTCGCGCTCGCAGAACCCGCCGACGATGACCATGCCGTGCCGGGCGGCGGCCGCGGCCCACGCGGTGACGGTCGGCCCGTCGAGGGGTTCGGCCAGCTCGGCGGCGTGCGCGGCGTCGCGGAAGACATACCCGCTGTTGGCGAGCTCGGGCAGCACGAGGACGCCGACCCCGGCGGCCGCGGCGGCCTCGATGGCCCGGTCGGCGGCGGCCCGGTTGCCGACGAGGTCGCCGACGGCGAGGGGGAGCTGGGCGCAGGCGACGAGGACGGGAGCGGGGGGCTGCGCGCCGGGAGTGGAGGTCGACTCGCCGGGGGTGGGCGTCGTCTTCGAACCGTCCATGGGCCGGGGCCCTCCTTCGCAACCGTGTCGCAAGACGTGTGATCGTCCGCAACGTACGCCGCCGGGGCGGCCGGGACGATCGCCCGGAGGGCGAAACTGGGCCGACCGGGTGGACACTGTGTCCATGACCCTCACGCTCGCCGATCTCGTCGCCCGCCCCGACCTGGGGCTTGCGGTGGCCGCCGGGGCCGCGGACCTTGACCGGCCGGTGCTCGCGGCGCACGCCTCGGAGCTGGTCCGGCCGGGGCGCTGGCTGCAGGGCGGCGAGCTGCTGATGACGATCGGGCTGCTGCTGCCGATGGAGGCGGAGGCGTGCCGGACGTACGTACGCGACGTGCGCGCGAGCGGGGCGTGCGCGCTGGCGCTCGGGCTCGGCGCGGCGCTCCCCCACCAGTCTGCGCCCCCGCTGCTGGTGGCGGCCGCCGAGGAGGCGGGCCTCCCGCTGCTGACGGTCCCGGACGAGGTGCCGTTCCTCGCGGTGACGAAGGCGGTCTTCGCCGCGCAGGCGGCGCAGCAGCGCGCGGCCCTGGAGAACGCCTTCGAAACCCAACGCCGCCTGACCGCCGCCGCGGCCTCGGGCCGCGGCCTCGCCCCCACCCTGGAGGCGTGGACGAGGGCGACCGGCGTCCCGGCCATGGTGACGGACGCGGTGGGACGGGTGCTGGCGACGGGGAGCGGCTCGGGGGCGGGGAGCGGCTCGGGGGCGGGGAGCGGCTCGGGGG
>NZ_DATCVQ010000314.1:0-25685 GCF_036566765.1 Streptomyces sp. | reverse complement strand
GCGCTGGCCGGGAATCTGACGCTGCGCAAGGTGGACAAGGACTTCGCGGTCACCAACCGGCTGCGTACGCACGGCACCGACAACCTGCTTGCCGCGGCCGCGGAGTTCGGGGTGCGCCGGTTCGTCGCGCAGAGCGCGATGCAGGTGCTGTACGCCCGCTCCGGAGGCCCCGTCAAGGCGGAGGACGCCCCGCTCGACACGCACCCGGCCCCGGGCAGCGAGCTGACCCTCGCAGCGATCGTGTACCTGGAGCACGCGGTGACCTCCGCCCCAGGCATCGACGGCATCGTCCTGCGGTACGGCGGCTTCTACGGCCCCGGCACCTCGATCGAGCCGGGCGGCGAACAACTGGAGCTGGTCCTCAAGCGCCGGTTCCCGGTGGTCGGCGGAGGCGGCGGGGTCTGGTCGTTCACCCACGTCGCGGACGCGGCCGGCGCCGCGGTGGCCGCCGTCGAACGGGGCGCGCCCGGCATCTACAACATCGTCGACGACGAGCCGGCGCGGCTTGCCGAGTGGCTCCCGGAACTGGCCCTGCTCGCGGGCGCGAAGAAGCCCATGAGCGTCCCGCGCTGGGTGGGCCGCCTGCTGGCCGGTGAGTTCATCGCCATGGCCTCGACGGAGATCCGCGGCGCATCGAACGCGAAGGTGAAGAAGGAACTCGACTGGACCCCGCGCCACCCCTCCTGGCGCCAGGGCTTCGCGGAGATGCTGCACCGGTGACCCCCGGCCGCCACCTCAGGGGAGCGCATGCCGTGTCCGGCGCCCTCATGTTCTGCGGCCTGGTCGTGTTCGCCCTCGGCAGCATCTGGTTCATCACCTCCTCCACGACAACGGTCTTCGGCGATGGATGCGTGCCGGGCAGGATCAAACCGAGCAAGGTCTGTCCGGACGAGGGCGGGAAGGCGCTCACGTACGCAGAGGCGAGGGCGGCCGAGGAGCACGGAGTGCAGGGGATGAAGACCGGTGGGACCGTCGTCGCCGTCGGGGCGGGCCTGATCGTCCTCGGCGTCGTCGCACGTGGCCGGCGTCAGTCCCCGGGGAGGCGCTCCAGTGTCGCGGCGACATCGGTGCGGCGGGCGGTTTCGGTGAGGGCGCGGGCCATGACCGAGCCGGGCTCGCGGGAGGTGGTCACGAGGCCGACCGGGACCGTTCGGTCGGGTTCGGTCATCGGGACCGCGTGCATGCCGTGGGGTACGCCGAAGACGTGCAGCCAGGTGTGGGGCACGATGCTGGCCCAGCGTCCGGTACGGACGTGGGCGAACAGGGCCGCCACCGAGTCGGTCTCGACCCTGGGCGACGGGCGCAGGCCGGCCTCGGCGAACAGGTCGTCCAGCACTCGCCGGCCCTGCATGGCCCCGGTCAGCAGGCACAGCGGCAGTCGCGACGCCTCCGCCCAGGTCGCCTCGGTCCGTTGGGCAAGACCGTCGGCGGCTTCGGTGAGGAGCACGTACCGCTCCTGGTACAGCGGGACCGCCTGGAAGCCCTCCGGGAGTTCCCGGTGCAGGTACGTGATTCCGGCGTCGATCTCGAAGTTCTGCAGCTGCCGGAGGATGTCGTCCGACTGCATGTCCGCTCGCACCTCGACGGTGACCAGCGGGTGCTCCGTGCAGAACGGGCCGGTCAGCTGGGCGACCGCGCCCGACGCGGTCGGCACCGCGCCGATCCGCAGCCGGCCGCTCAGCCCGCTGCGCAGCGCCGTGACCTCGCTCTTGAGGGCGTCCCGGTCGGCGAGGATCCGCTGCGCCCACAGCACGATCCGCTCGCCCTCGGGGGTCAGCCCCTCGTACTTGCGGCCGCGCCGCACCAGCGGCACGTCGAGCTCGTCCTCCAGCTTGCGGACGGCCTCGGACAGGGCGGGCTGGGAGACGTAGCAGGCCTGGGCGGCACGGGCGAAGTGACGCTCCCGGGACAGGGCCACGAGGTACTCGAGTTGACGGAACAGCACTCCACGGGTCTACCCGACCGCAGTTCCGAGCGCCAATTCGCACCGCCGCGTCGCAAGCGCCGTACGAGCGCTCACGCCACGGCCAGCGGCTCCAGACGCTCCGCGCCCGTGTACACGTTCATCGACGCGCCCCGCAGGAACCCGACCAGGGTCAGCCCGCTCTCCGCGGCGAGGTCCACGGCGAGCGAGGACGGCGCGGAGACGGCCGCCAGCATGGGGATGCCGGCCATCACCGCCTTCTGCACCAGCTCGAACGAGGCCCGCCCGCTCACCATCAGTACCGTGCCGCGCAGCGGCAGCAGCCCCGACCGCAGCGCGTGGCCGACGACCTTGTCCACGGCGTTGTGCCGGCCGACGTCCTCGCGCAGGCACAGCAGTTCGCCGTCGGCGCTGAACAGCCCGGCGGCGTGCAGCCCGCCGGTGGTGTCGAACACCCGCTGGGCCGCCCGCAGCCGGTCCGGCAGCGCCGTCAGCACGTCCGGCCCGACGCGCAGCGGGTCCTCGGCGACCGACCACGCGGCCGTCGTGCGCACCGCGTCCAGGCTCGCCTTGCCGCACAGCCCGCAGGAGGACGTGGTGTAGAAGTTCCGCTCCAGGGAGGCGTCCGGGGCGGCCACGCCCGCGGCCAGGCCGACGTCCACCACGTTGTACGTGTTGCTTCGGTCGGCCGTCGCTCCCGCGCAGTACCGGATCCCGGCCACGTCCTCGGCGGAGTGCACCACGCCCTCGCTCACCAGGAACCCGGCCGCGAGGTCGAAGTCGTCGCCCGGGGTGCGCATGGTCACGGTCAGCGGCCGCCCGCCGACCCGGATCTCCATCGGCTCCTCGGCGGCCAGCGTGTCGGGGCGATGGGAGGACTCGCCCTCCCGGATGCGCAGCACCCGCCGTCGCACGGTCACTCGTCCCATGATTCGCTCCTCTCCGCGGAGCCCCGCTCCGACGGTGCTGTGCAGGTGAGCCGGTGTCCGGTCGGGCGGGGGCCCGACCGCCGACGGTATGACCCGCGGCCCGGGCCGCGGTGCTCCCACGCCGTCACGGCAGGTCCCGGCGGCTGTACCGGGCGGTGATCGCCAGGCACAGCAGGCCCACGGCCGCCAGGGCGGCGAGCAGGGCCGGGTAGGACGCGGCCCCGGCGGTGACGGCGAGCAGGAGCGGCGTGAGGAAGCCGGTGCAGGTCGCGCCGTGGTAGACGGACGCCGCCGAGGGCCGGTCCTTCGGCGCGGCGAGGCGCTCGATCTCCCGGAGGCCGGACGCGAGGGTGAGCCCGTACCCGGCCCCCAGAAGGCAGGCCGCGGCCAGCACAAGGCCGGCCGAGTTCCCGTGGACGGCGTACGCGCTCACCAGCAGCCCGCCGATCACGGCGGCCATCGCGGCGAGCGTCGCCCGCGCGCTGTGCGCGTGGTCCAGCCGGGCGGCCAGCGGCTGGACGGCGACGCCCACCGTGAGCGTCAGCGCCGTGACCACGCCGCTGAACACCGGTGCGTACCCGGGGACCCGGTCGGCGACCAGCGGCGGCAGCACGACGTACGCGACCGTGGACGCGGTGAAGACCGCCGGGGCGGCCGGAAGGACCACCCGCACGAAGCGGGGGTGCCTGATCGCCCCGCGCCACAGGTGCGCGAGCAGCGGCTCCGTAGGGGCGGCGGACGCCGACGGTGTCGTGTCCGGTACGCGGTGGGTCGCGCCGAGCACGAGCAGGGCCAGCAGGCAGTGCGCGAGACAGGGCAGCACGGTCGGACGCGGCAGCCACTCGGCAAGGGCGCCCGCCGTCAGGGCCCCGGCGGCGAAGCCGCCACCGGTGGCCCAGGCCGCCCGCCGGGCCCCGGCCTCCGGACCGGCGGACAGCTCCCGCAGCCACGTGGCCCCGGCGGTCAGGACGAGCCCGGCCGCGAAGCCGGTGGCCGGCCGGCTGACGTACACGACCGACGGCTCCACCGACGCCGCAGCCAGCAGTGCGCTGGCGGCGGCCGACACCGCCAGCGCGGGCCGCACCACGCGCCGTCGGCCCAGTCGGTTCGCGGCCGGCCTGCCGAGCAGCAGACCGGGGAGCAGCCCGAGGAGGTACGTGGTGAACATGGCGGCGACCGGGACGGCGGGCCAGCGCTCCTGGGTCCGGTACACCACGGCCAGCGGGGTGAACTGGTTCGCGCCCCACCCGGCGGCGAAGACCGCGGCCGCCGCCGGAAACCAACCGCGCGCGGTGCGGGAGAAGGGCATGCCGGAGAGTGCCTTCCTGGCTCATACGGTGCTTCGGGACGGTTCCCGGTGGAACCAGGACGCCCTTGGAGGTGAGGCAGTCGCTGATGTCGGCGACGCTGTCGAGCGGCGCCAGCACGTTGGTCTCGGGGTTAGTACGCCGCCGCCGACCCGCGGCTCGCGGGGTACGCGACCACCCGGAACCCCTCCGCGCGCCGCGGGGACGTCTGGTCGTCGGTCGGGTCCTCGATGCTGCTGCTCATGTCCGCACGCCTCATTTCGAATTTCCCTGCGGAGGTAGCTTCACGAGAATCCCGGTGAAAAGTCAAAGAGGGGTTGCCGATGACGGGAAAGGCGCGGCCTATCAAACGCAGTCGCGGCTCTGATCAGGGAGGATGTGGACTGGCGTCGGCGGAAGTCGGCGGGATGAGCGTCGCCGATCAGGTCATCGAGAATCCCTCTTCGGCTTCCCCGGGGAATTCTCCGAGGGTTTTCGAGGAGCGAGGGAAAGAGAGACCCGATCAACCCGACCGGCTGATCGTGACCTTGAGGTGCTTCATGATCGGCTGGTCGCTCTGCGTGCTGTAGTCGCCCAGCGCGCACAGCACGTTCATCTCGGGCATGTAGCCGGCCGCGCAGCCGCGCGGGATGTCGTACGGGATGGCGACATAGCCCTTCAGGTACCGCTGGCTGCCGTCCTTCGCGGTGCTCGTGATGTCGACCGGGCTCATGTCGGCGATGCCGCGCTCGCGCATGTCGGCCCGGTTCATGAAGACCAGCGTGCGCAGGTTCTTGATGCCTCGGTAGCGGTCGTTGTCGGAGTAGATGGTGGTGTTCCACTGGTCGTGGGAGCGCATCGTGCCCAGCGCGAGCATGCCGGCGGCGGGCACGACGTCGGGCAGCGGGGCGGTGGAGAACTCGGCGCGTCCGGACGGGGTCAGGAACACCAGCTCGCGGGCCGGCTGCTTGATGCGGAAGCCGAGCGGCAGCCGCACGCGGCGGTTGAAGTCCTCGAAGCCGTCGAGGGCCTTGGCCATGGTGTCGCGGATGCGGTCGTAGTCCTCGATGTACCACTCCCACGGCGTCTCGCTGTCGGGCAGCGCGGCCTTCGCCATGCCGGCGACGATGGCCGGCTCGGACAGCAGGTGCGGCGAGGCGGGCCGTTTCATGCCCAGCGACATGTGGACCATGCTCATCGAGTCCTCGACCGACGTGCTCTGGACGCCCTTGCGCTGGTGGTCCTTCTCGGTGCGGCCGAGGCACGGCAGGATCAGCGCCTGCCGGCCGTGGACGATGTGACTGCGGTTCAGCTTGGTGCTCACCTGGACGGTCAGCTCGCAGGACTGCAGCGCCGCGTACGTGTACGGGCTGTCCGGCGCCGCGAGCGCGAAGTTGCCGCCCATGCCGACGAACACCTTCACTTCGCCCCGGTGCATCGCCTTGATGGTGCTGACGGTGTCGAGCCCGTGCTCGCGCGGCGGGTCGATCTTGCAGGCCTCGGCCAGGCGGTCCAGGAAATCGTCCGACGGGCGGTGGTCGATGCCGCAGGTGCGGTTGCCCTGCACGTTGCTGTGGCCGCGCACCGGGGAGGGGCCCGCGCCCTCGCGGCCCAGGTTGCCGCGGAGCAGCAGCAGGTTGACGATCTCCCGGACGGTGTCCACGCCGTGCTCGTGCTGGGTGAGCCCCAGGCACCAGCTGACGATGCTGCGGTCGGCCTCCTCGTACACCCGCGCCGCCTTGAGGACGTCGTCGCGGCTGAGCCCGGACTGGTGCTCGATCTCCTCCCACGGCGTGCCCTCGCACAGCGTGCGGTACTCCTCGAAGCCCGTGGTGTGACGCTCGATGAACTCCTGGTCCAGGGCCTTCGGGTCGGTCGCCGACTGCTCCAGGATCGCCTTCGCCATGCCGCGCAGCAGCGCCATGTCGCCGCCGATCCGCGGCTGCAGGTTCAGCGTGCTGGTCCTGGTCGTCTTGAACAGCGCCATGTCCATGAAGTCGTGCGGGACGATGGTGCGGGTGGCGGCGGCCTCGACCAGCGGGTTGATGTGCACGATCTGGGCCCCGCGGTGGTGCGCCTCGGAGAGCGCGGTGAGCATCCGGGGCGCGTTGGAGGCGGCGTTGACGCCCAGGATGAAGAGCGCGTCGGCGCTCTCCCAGTCCTTGAGGTCGACGGTCCCCTTTCCGGTGCCCAGGGACGCCTGGAGCGCCCGGCCGCTGGCCTCGTGGCACATGTTGGAGCAGTCGGGCAGGTTGTTCGTGCCCAGCTCACGGGCCATCAGCTGGTACAGGAAGGTGGCCTCGTTGCCGAGCCGGCCCGAGGTGTAGAACGATGCCTGGTTCGGATCGTCCAGCTCGCGCAGGGTGCGGCCGACCAGTTCGAACGCGTCCTTCCAGGTGATCGGGACGTAGCGGTCCGAGTCCGGGTCGTAGACCATCGGCTCGGTGAGCCGGCCCTGGTTCTCGAGGTCGTAGTCGCTCCACTCGGTCAGCTCGGTCACCGTGTGGGCGGCGAAGAACTCCCGGCCGACCCGCTTGCTGGTCATCTCCCAGGTGACGTGCTTGATGCCGTTCTCGCAGATGTCCAGGTGGAGACCCTTGGTGTCGTCCGGCCAGGCGCATCCGGGGCAGTCGAACCCGGTGTTCTCGTGGTTCATCTTCATGATGGCGCGCGGGCCGTCCAGCAGTGCGTGCTCGCGCACCAGGAAGCGGCTCACGCTCTTGGCCGCGCCCCAGCCCGCCGCCGGGTGGTGGTAGGGGTGGAACTCCGGCTCCCCCTGGGGGACGGGCCCCACGCGGGGCTCCAGGGGGGCTTGCCGGTCGTCCTTGTCGATGGCCACGACACTCAACCCTTCCCAGCGGATATAGAGGGGTGCAGAGGGGTGCATATGAGGTGGAACCGCACCTTCGGGCAGGCTATGTCCGCCGCACCAGGCGTGCCATTCGGCTCCCGGGGCCCGCGGGCCCGCTTCCCGCGTTCGTCGGGCTGCGTTCCTGGCGACGTGCGGATAGGTTGATCGCGTTCCTTTTGTGTGTTTTTCGCGCTTTGCGCGCTTCGCTGTATTTCGCGGTCCGACGGGAGTCACATGGTCGCAGCCCAGCCCGTGCTCATGCCGCCCGCCAAGGCGGGCGTCTTCCTGGTGGCCACTGTCGCCCCCGGCGGCGAGGCCACCGTCCGCGCGGGGCTCCAGGAGCTGGCGGGGCTCACCCGCTCGGTGGCGTTCCGTTCCCCCGGCGACGCCCTCACCTGCGTCCTCGGCATCGGCTCTGCGGCATGGGACCGCCTGGCCGGCGGACCGCGCCCCCGCGAACTGCACCCCTTCCAGCCGCTGCACGGCCCGCGCCACCGCGCGCCGGCCACGCCGGGCGACCTGCTCTTCCATCTGCGCGCCCGGCGCATGGACCTCTGCTTCGAACTGGCCCGGCTGATCACGGACCGGCTCGGCCCCGCCGTCACCGTCGTCGACGAGGTGCACGGCTTCAAGTACTTCGACGAGCGCGACCTCCTCGGCTTCGTCGACGGCAGCGAGAACCCCACGGGCGGCGCCGCGGCCGAGGCGGTGTACGTCGGCGACGAGGATCCGGCGTTCCGCAATGGCAGTTACGTGATCGTCCAGAAGTACCTGCACGACCTGACGGCCTGGGAGTCGCTCACCGTCGAGCAGCAGGAACACGTCGTCGGACGCACCAAGTCCGCCAACGTCGAACTGCCCGACGACGTCAAGCCGGCGAACTCGCACGTCGCCCTCAACACGATCGAGGACGAGGACGGCGCCGAGCGGCAGATCATGCGCGACAACATGCCGTTCGGCCAGGTCGGCAGCGGCGAGTTCGGCACGTACTTCATCGGCTACGCGCGGACCCCCGCCGTGACCGAGCAGATGCTGCGGAACATGTTCCTCGGCGATCCGCCCGGCAACACCGACCGCATCCTCGACTTCTCCCGGGCCGTGACCGGCTGCCTGTTCTTCGTGCCGAGCGCCGACCTCCTCGACGACCTCCCCGCCCCGCCCGCCGAAGCCGCCCGCCTCGCGGAGTCCCTCGGCATCGGCGAGTCCCTGGGCATCGGCAGCCTGAAAGGAGCCCGGGCCTGATGACCACCCCCACGACGAGCAACCTGCACCGCGAACTCGCCCCGATCACGGCGGAGGCCTGGGCCCAGATCGAGGAGGAGGCCAGCCGCACGTTCCGCCGCCACATCGCGGGCCGCCGCGTCGTCGACGTCCCCGACCCGGCCGGCCCGGAGTTCGCCGCCGCGGGCACGGGGCATCTCGCCCATCTGACGCCGCCCGCCCCGGGCGTCACCGCCCAGCTCCGCGAGGCGCGGCCGATCGTCGACCTCCGCGTGCCGTTCACGGTGACCCGGGCTGCCGTGGACGACGTCGAGCGCGGCGCGAAGGACTCCGACTGGCAGCCCGTGAAGGACGCGGCGCGCACCATGGCCTTCGTCGAGGACCGCACCGTCTTCGACGGGTACGAGGCCGCGGGCGTCGAGGGCCTGCGCGCACGCTCGTCCAACCCGGTCCTCCGGCTGCCCACCGAGCCGCGCGACTACCCCGACGCCCTCAGCCGCGCCCTGACCTCGCTGCGCCTGGCCGGCGTCGACGGCCCGTACGCCCTGCTGCTCGGCGCCGACGAGTACGCCGCGGTCAGCGAGACCTCCGACCACGGCTACCCGATCGCCGCCCACCTGGCCCGGATGCTCGACGGCCCGCCGATCTGGGCGCCCGCGCTGCGCGGCGCGTTCGTACTGTCCATGCGCGGCGGCGACTTCGAGCTCCTGCTCGGCCAGGACCTGGCGATCGGCTACACGGGGCACGACGCGCACGGGATCGACCTGTACCTGCACGAGACCCTGACGTTCCTGGCGTACACGGACGAGGCCGTCGTCGTCCTGGAGGCCTGAGCATGCCGCTTGCCACCGTTCCCCGTGCGACCGGCGCGGTGCTCGCCGGGGCCGCCGTCGGCGTGGTCGTCGGTGTGCCGACCGAGTCCGCGTCGCTGGGCTTCCTCTCCAGCATGGCCGCGACGGAGACCTTCTTCGTCGTCAGCGGCTGGTGGGTGCTCTGGCCCATGGACTCGGAGGCCACGCACCGCAACGCCCGACGCGAGGAGTTCAGACCGGTCGTCGAGGAACTGGCCGTCGTCAGCACCGCCGTGTGCGCACTCGGCGCCATCGGGACGCTGCTCGTCTCCGACAGATCGGGCCGGAGCCAGGCCGCGGCCGCTGTCGCGCTCATGGGCGTGTTCATGGCCTGGGCGTCGCTGCAGCTGATGTACGCGGCCCGGTACGCGTTCATCTACTACACGGCGCCGGAAGGCGGGATCGACTTCAACAACAAGGACCGCCCCCGGTACGTCGACTTCCTGTACTTCAGCTACAACCTCGGCATGACCTACCAGGTCTCCGACACCGACGTCTCCAGCTCCGTGCTGCGCTCGGTCATCCTGCGGCACTGCCTGCTGTCCTATGTGTTCGGCACCAGCACGCTGGCCACCGCCGTCAACCTCGTCGTCGGGATCTTCGGCGGCTGACGTCCGGCGCGTGTTTGGAGCGGCGGCCCGTCCAACGGCAGACTCAGGCGTATGAGATCCACGACGCCGCCCTCGTCCTGCTCGAACGCGGCCACGCTCCCGTGCGCGACATGCCTCGGCGTGCCGCCCGTGGAGACGGCGTCATGACCACCGCTGTCGTCGTCGGCGGCGGGCCCAACGGGCTCGCCGCCGCGGCCCTCCTCGCCCAGGCCGGTCTGGCGGTCACGCTCCTGGAGGCGGCCGACGAGGTCGGCGGCGGCACGCGCAGCCACGAGGCGATCGTGCCCGGGCTGCTGCACGACCACTGCTCGGCCATCCACCCCATGGCCGTCGCCTCGCCGGCGCTCCGGCACCTCGACCTGGAACGGCACGGGCTGCGCTGGCTGCTCCCCGAGATCGACTGCGTGCACCCCCTGGACGACGGGACGGCCGGGGTACTGCTCCGCTCCGTCGAGGAGACCGCCGCCGGCCTCGGCGTCGACGGCCCTCGCTACCGGGCCCTGCTGGAGCCGTCGGTACGGCGCTGGGACGCGCTCGCCCAGGACGTGATGGGCCCGCTGCTGCGGATCCCGGCCCACCCTCTGCTCCTCGCCCGCTTCGGCGCGCCGACGGTCCTGCCCGCTGCCGCGCTCGCCCGCCTCTTCCGTACGCCGCAGGCGCGCGCCCTGTGGGCCGGCGTGGCGGCGCACGCGTACCGCCCGCTGTCCGATCCGCTCAGCTCGGCGATCGGGCTCGGCATCCTCACCGCCGGCCACGCCGCCGGATGGGCCGTCGCCGAAGGCGGCTCGCAGTCGATCGCCCGCGGCATGGCCGCCGTTCTGCTCGCGCACGGCGGCACGATCGAGACCGGCGTGCGGATCACCGACCGCCGGCAGATCCCGCCGGCCGACGTCACCCTGCTCGACCTCGACCCCGCCCAGGTCGCCGCCCTCTACGGCGACCGGCTGCCGGCCCGCGTCAGCGCCGCGTACACCCGCTTCCGCCGCGGACCGGGCGCGTACAAGGTCGACCTGGCCGTCGAGGGCGGCGTGCCCTGGACGGACGAGCGGGCACGACGGGCGGGAACCGTGCACCTCGGCGGCCCGCTCGCCGAAGTGGCGCGGGCGGAACGGGACGTGACGGAGGGCCGGATGCCCGAGCGTCCGTTCGTCCTGGTCGGCCAGCAGTACCTGGTCGACCCTTCCCGGTCGGTCGGCGACGTCCATCCCGTCTGGACGTACGCCCATGTCCCGCACGGCTACGACGGGGACGCCACCGAGGCGATCCTCCGGCAGCTCGAACGCTTCGCCCCCGGCGTACGCGAACGGATCGTCGGCACGCACGTCACCCGCCCGGCCGACTTCGCCGCCGCCAACCCCAACTTCGTCGGCGGCGACATCCTGACGGGAGCGAAGACCGCCCCCCGACTCGTCCTGGGCGCCCGCCCCGCACTCGACCCGTACGCCACCGGTCTGCCCGGCGTCTTCCTGTGCTCGGCGGCCACCCCGCCCGGCCCCGGGGCCCACGGCATGTGCGGCGCCGGAGCGGCGGCGTCGGCGCTGCGCCACCTGGGGGCCCGCCCGGCCTGGCAGGCTCAGGACCGCCACCAGGGCTCGCGCACGTAGTCACTTGACACTCTGCAGCTCGGCCGGTGTGTCCGGCACGGCGTGTGCTCAGGACGCGCCGCCCTGGTCGCCGATCGACACGACGACGGCGGTCGTCCGCCCTGCGGGCGTCGCGTAGGCGATGGAGTCGCCGGCGCGGTGGCCGAGCAGCGCCCGGCCGAGCGGGCTGTCGGCGGTCACCATGGTCGCGTCATGGACCTCGGCGACCTCGCCGATCTGGACGGTCGTGACCGTGCCGTCCGAGAACCGCACGGTCACGGTGCTGCCCACGCCGACAGCGTCGGTGGACGGCGCGCCCGCGACGGCCCCCTCTTCGAGCCGCCCCTCAAGCTCGGCGATGCGGCGGTCGAGCCGGGCGAGCTCGGTGCCGCGCTCCAACTCGTCGGCCTGGTCGACCCGGTCGCCCGTCTGGTCCCCGCCGCCGCCCCGCAGGGTGACGGCGACGGCTTCGCGCTCGGTGCGCAGATCGGAGAGCTCCCGCTCGATGGCCGCACGGGCGACAGCGCTGATGGGCTCGGGTCCACCGGTCATGACACTTCCCGTCGTTCGGGCGGCAGGGGCGTAGGCCGGACGACAAAATTCCGGCATTCCGAACGTATCAGGCAAACCGGACGACGGCGGTGGGGGAGCGACGTCCGGGGGATCGTTCAGTGCACAGCCTCGACGTACTGGTTGTCCACAGGTTTCGGGCGGTCGGGCCGGGGTGTCCGTGCGGGCGGCTAGGCTTTTCGAATGGCCCTCACCGACGCTTCCGCCGAGATCTCCGACGCCCTGCAGGTGCTCCACCGCGTCTTCGGATACGACTCCTTCCGCGGCGAGCAGCAGCAGATCATCGAGCAGGTCGTCGCCGGCGGCGACGCGCTCGTGCTGATGCCGACGGGCGGCGGAAAGTCGCTCTGCTACCAGATCCCGGCGCTGGTCAGAGAGGGCACCGGCGTCGTGATCTCGCCGCTGATCGCGCTGATGCAGGACCAGGTGGACGCGCTCACGGCCCTCGGCGTGCGGGCGGGGTTCCTGAACTCGACGCAGGACCCGTACCAGCGGCAGGCCGTCGAGCAGGCCTTCCTGGCCGACGAGCTGGACCTGCTCTACCTGGCTCCGGAGCGGCTGCGCACCGAGGGCACGCAGCGGCTGCTCGACCGGGGCAAGGTGTCGCTCTTCGCGATCGACGAGGCGCACTGCGTCGCCCAGTGGGGTCACGACTTCCGGCCCGACTACCTCGCCCTGTCGATGCTGCACGAGCGCTGGCCGAAGGTGCCGCGGATCGCGCTGACCGCGACGGCCACCGAGGCCACCCACGCCGAGATCGCGAAGCGGCTCGGCCTGGAGGACGCCCGGCACTTCGTCGCCAGCTTCGACCGGCCGAACATCCAGTACCGCATCGTCCCGAAGAACAGCGGTCAGAAGCAGCTGCTCGAACTGATCCGGACCGAGCACGAAGGGGACGCCGGAGTCGTCTACTGCCTCTCGCGTGCCTCGGTGGAGAAGACCGCCGCCTTCCTGGTGGAGCACGGCATCGACGCCGTCCCGTACCACGCGGGCATGGACGCCCGCGCGCGTGCCGCGAACCAGTCGCGCTTCCTGCGCGAGGACGGGGTCGTGGTGGTGGCGACCATCGCCTTCGGCATGGGCATCGACAAGCCGGATGTGCGCTTCGTGGCCCACCTCGACCTGCCGAAGTCCGTCGAGGGCTACTACCAGGAGACCGGCCGCGCCGGCCGCGACGGAGAGCCGGCCACGGCCTGGCTGGCATACGGACTGCAGGACGTGGTCCAGCAGCGCAAGCTGATCGACGGCTCCGAGGGCGACGAGGCGCACCGCCGCTCGCTGGCCGCCCACCTGGACGCGATGCTCGCGCTCTGCGAGACGGTCGACTGCCGCCGGGTGCGCCTGCTGGAGTACTTCGGCCAGTCGGGGAAGCCGTGCGGCAACTGCGACACGTGCCTGACCCCGGCCGAGTCCTGGGACGGGACGGTCGCCGCGCAGAAGCTGCTGTCCACGGTGTGGCGGCTGGCGAAGGAAAGGCGCCAGAAGTTCGGCGCCGGCCAGATCATCGACATCCTGCAGGGCAAGAAGACGGCCAAGGTCATCCAGTTCGACCACGACGGGCTCTCGGTGTTCGGCGTCGGGGCCGATCTGGGCACGGCGGAATGGCGCGGCGTCGTCCGCCAGCTCCTGGCGCAGCGGCTGCTGGCCGTGGAGGGCGACTACGGGACGCTCGTGCTGACGGACGACAGCGGCGAGGTGCTCGGCGGACGCCGCAGCGTCCCGATGCGGAAGGAGACGGCGCCGGCCGCCGCCTCCCGGAAGGCAGCCGGATCGCGCTCCGGGAAGGGCGCCCGCGTGCCGGTCGACCTGCCGGCCGCCGCGGTCCCGGTCTTCGAGGCCCTCCGCGCCTGGCGGGCCGCGACCGCCCGCGAGCAGGGCGTCCCGGCGTACGTCGTCTTCCACGACGCCACGCTGCGCGAGATCGCGACCGTGCTGCCCACCACGGTCGCGGAGCTGGGCGCCATCGGCGGCATCGGCGAGGCCAAGCTCACCAAGTACGGCCAGGGCGTCCTCGACACGCTGGGCGAGTCCCACGGGGGCGACGCGGCGGCCGAGTCACCCGCGCCGGCGGCGGCGCCCCCCGCCCCCGCGGCGGCCCAGCAGCAGCCCGCAGCGCCGCCGTACGACGAGGAGCCGCCGTTCGACCTGGACGAGATCGACCCGCCGTGGGACGACTGGCAGTGACGTAAGCGCCGCGCGCCCCCTTCGCACGTCGTCGCGCTGCGGCGAATGGCCCAAGGGTCGTTGGTCGTGCCGTCCTTGATCCATAACCTGACGCCCGGCGCGTGATCACGCGCCGGACGGACAGGAAGGCGAGCGACCCCACGTGAAACTCCCCACGCTGCACCGTATGGCCCTGCTCACCACGACGACCGCGCTGCTCACGCTGCTGGGCACCACCCCGGCAGGTGCGGCCGACGACTGGCAGAAGGTCGGCGGCGACGCCCGCAGCGGCATCAGCGGCCTCGCCTTCGAGGGCCGCACCGGCGACGGAGCCGGCGTGCACGCGCTGGTCGTGCACGACAACAAGCGGGCCGGGCAGAAGCGCCTGTCCCGGCTCACCCACCGGGACGGCGCCGCCGACGTCGCGCCGATGACCTGGGACGGGGCGGAGCCCGTGGACCTGGAGGCCGTCGAGGCCATCCCCGGCGTGCCCGGGGAGTACCTGGCGCTCACCGGCCGCGGCCTCGTGTACCGCCTGAAGGTCGCCGGCGCCACCGCGCAGGTCGTCGACTACACGCCCCTGCCCGCGATCGGCGAGGGCGACGACTTCGAGAGCTTCGCGCTCGTGGCCGGGAACGGGAAGCTGGCTGCCCTGTGGGCCGACCGCGGAGCGGGCCCGGACCGCCCCGCCACGCTGTACGCGGCGCCGCTCACGTTCGCCTCGTGGGGGCAGCCGCTGTTCGGCGCGGTGACGCGCCGGTCGTACGTGTCGACGTACCCGGCCGGCGGCGGGACGCGCCACATCTCCGACATCTCGGTGACCGACTCCGGCCGGATCCTGGTGAGTTCGGCGACGGACGCCGGCGACGACGGGCCGTTCGACTCCGCGGTCACCGAGGCGGGCCGGGTGACCGTCTCGGCGGCCGGCCGGGTCCGGGTCACGCTCGCGACGTCCCCGACCGTGCTCGGGACCTTCCCGCAGTACAAGATCGAGGCGGTGGAATGCCTCCCCGGCTCCACCGAGGCCCTCCTCGGCACCGACGACGAGAACATCGGCGGGTTCGTACGGAGCATGCCGTACTGCGGCGCCTGACCCCGGGGCTCCGGACGCAGTGACGTCCGCGGCCCGGCCCGGTGGTCTCAGGGGCCCGAAACCGCCGGGCCGGGCCCGTGACGGCGGCGACGCGGTGGGTGTTTCGATCGCGTCAAACCCTCGTCAGGAGGGTGTCAGGGGAGGCCCGGGAGGGGTGGGGGGCGGGCATACCTTCAAAGGCGTGTTCCGGCGCGACCGGCGCCGGGCCCCGTTTTCCGGGAGGAACCATGCCCCACGCCCTGTACGGAGACGATCCCGAGCCCGAAGAACAGGGCCCGGCCGCGCGGCTCTGCGTCCCCGCCCGGCCGGTCGCCCACGGCTTCACGATCCGCCTCTTCCTCACCCCGGTGGGCGACCGCACGGCGGCGGCGTTCACGTCCCCGGAGCGGCTCCGCGCCGTTCTCGGCGCGGAGCACCCCTGGATCCCCCTGTCCGAGCCCGCACTGCGAGCCCTGGTCCGTCCCCTGGGCATACGGACGTTGACCTTCGACCCGGCGCTGAGCGCCCCGACGCCATCGGCGGCGGCGACGCCCACCCCCGCCCCGACGTCCACCCCCGCGCCCGCCCCTGGCCGGCCGCTGTCCGCGCTCACCCGCTGAAGGGAACCGTCGAGATGACCATCGCGCCGCTTCCCCCCGTCACCCCCTCGTCCGACCCGCTGTCGGTCTGGCCCGCCTCCGCCGAGGAGCAGCCGCACGGCCGCGTGCTCGTCGGCGGAGTGTCGCTGGTCGACATCGCCGAGAGCCACGGCACGCCCGTGTACGTCGTCGACGAGGCCGAGTTCAGGGACCGCTGCCGCACCTACCGCGACGCCTTTCCCGGGGCCGAAGTCCACTACGCGGCCAAGGCGTTCCTGTGCCGCGCGCTCGTCCGCTGGGCGGCGGAGGAGGGCCTGGGCCTCGACGTGTGCTCCGCCGGCGAGCTGGAGCTCGCGGTCACCGCCGGCTTCCCGCCCGAGCGGATCCTGTTGCACGGCAACGCCAAGTCTCCGGCCGACCTCGACACCGCGCTGCGCCTCGGCGTCGGCCGGATCGTCATCGACAACCCCGCCGAGATCGCGCGCCTCGCCGCCGCCGTCGGGTCGAAAGGCAGGCAGAAGGTCCTGGTCCGGGTGACGCCCGGCATCAGCGCGGGCGGTCACGTCAAGGTCATGACGGGATCCGAGGACCAGAAGTTCGGGCTCTCGCTGCGGGACGGCCAGGCCCAGCACGCCATCGCCCGCATCCTGGGCCAGCCCGGCCTCCAACTCGCCGGACTCCATTGCCACTTGGGCTCCCAGATCACCGAGGTCAAGCCGTACCTCGTGGCCCTGCGCCGCCTCGTCGGCCTGATGGCCCGGATCCGCGACGCCCACGGGGTCGTCCTGCCCGAGCTCGACCTCGGCGGCGGCCACGGCATCGCGTACCGCCCCGGCGACCCCGCCCTCGACCTCACCGCCCTCGCCAGCAAGGTGCGCGCCGAACTGGCCGCGAGCTGCACCGCGGCCCGGTTGCCCGTGCCGCAGCTGATCATCGAACCGGGCCGGGCCGTCAGCGGCCCCGCGGGCATCGCGCTCTACCGGGTCCTGGCGGTCAAGGCGACCCCCGAGCGGGTCTTCGTCGCGGTGGACGGCGGGATGAGCGACAACCCGCGCCCCGCGCTCTACGGAGTGCGGTACGCGCCCCGGCTGATCGGCCGTCACTCGACCGCCGCCCCCGTGCGCACGACCGTCGTGGGACGCCACTGCGAGGCGGGGGACGTCCTCGCCGAGGACGTCCCGCTGCCGGCAGACGTGCACCCCGGCGACCTCCTGGCGGTCCCGGCCGCAGGCGCGTACCACCTCTCCATGGCGTCCTCGTACAACCTCGTCGGCCGCCCACCGGTCGTCGCCGTCCGCGACGGAGCCCTGCGGCTGCTGGTCCGCCGGGAGACCCTGGCCGACCTGCGCGCCCGCGACGTGGGTCTGTAGCCGGACGACCGAAAGATCGACCCGTACATCCCTTCGGCTAGATTGCTAGCATGCTAGTCTCGATCGCGTGAAGGACGAGGAAGTCAAGCAGTTCAACGTGTACCTGCCGATCGGGCTGATCAAGCAGGTCAAGTTCCGCGCGATCGAGTCGGGGATGTCCTTGTCGGCGCTGGTCGCCGAAGCGCTGCGCGCCTACCTCGCCGACGCCTCCGGGGAACAAGAGCGATCGACCGAGAAGGAGACCTGACATGGCGACCGAAGGCATCGAGGCCGTGTTCGTGGAGACCCACAACTGGGGCAGGAGCGCGAAGTTCTTCCAGGCGCTCGGCTACGAGCTGGAGTTCTCGACCGACCACGGCTCCGGCCTGCTGCGCAACGGCGACGGTCCGTACGTCTTCATCGCGGAGATCCCCGAGGACCGGGAGCTCCGGACACAGGTCGTGTTCAAGGTGGCGGACGCGGAGGCCTTCCGCCCCGACGGCGTCGTCGAGGTCGTCACGCCGTTCGAGGACACCCACTACGGGACGCGCGAGATGACCGTCCGCGACCCGGACGGGCGGCTGTGGAACCTCCAGGCCCCCGCGAAGAGCTGACGCACCAAGAGCCGACGCACCACAAGCTGAAGAAATGCAAACGGGAGGGACATCATGACGAACGAGCAGCAGACGCAGACCATGTCACCGAACAACACCGCGGTGCGGTGCGCCTTATGGCGGGCGATGCACGTACGGGTCGACGCGTCGCCGCACGTGCTGGAGGACGAGATCGGCCTGCGGCTCGTGGCCCCCGACGACGACTGGCACCGCCGCCCGGACATGGACCCGCACTTCACGAGCGGCTTCCGGGCGGCCATGGTGGCCCGCGGGCGATTCATCGAGGACCTGGTGGCCGAGCAGGCCGACCGCGGAGTCGACCAGTACGTGATCCTGGGCGCGGGCCTCGACACCTTCGCGCAGCGCAGGCCGGAGTTCGCCGCCCGCCTGCGCGTCTTCGAGATCGACGAGCCCGCCACCCAGGCGTGGAAGCGCCGCCGCCTGGAAGAACTCGGCTACGACGTCCCCGACTGGCTGCACCTCGTGCCGGTCGACTTCGAGGCGAGCGAGTCCTGGCTGGAGCAGCTGGCCGCCGCCGGCTTCGACGCCCGCCGACCGGCGACCATCGTCTCCACCGGCGTCTCCATGTACCTCACCAAGGACACCACCGCCGCCACCCTCCGCCAGGTCGCCGGGCTGGCGCCCGGCACGACGTTCGCCATGACCTTCCTGCTGCCGAACGAACTCGTCGACGAGGCCGACCGTCCCGGCCTGCGGGCGAGCGAGGCGGGCGCGCGAGCGTCCGGCACGCCGTTCGTCAGCTTCTACACCCCGGCGGAGATGCTGGAACTGGCCCATGAAGCCGGCTTCAAGCAGGCCCAGCACGTCTCCGGAGCCTCGCACGCAGACCGCTACTTCGCCGGCCGCCCCGACGGCCTCCGGCCCTCCAGCGGTGAGGACGTGCTGCTGGTCACTACCTGACCTCGCGGGTGGCCGTGATCGTGGCGACGGTCCAAGCCGTCGTCCACACGGCGCCGACGAGCAGGGCCGCGACGGCGGTGAGCATGTGGGGCGGGGTGGGGCCCAGGCTCTGCGCAAGGCCCGCCGCGCGGGCGCCGAAGCCGAGGACGCCCGCCCCCACCATCGCGATGCCCGCCCAGGAGACGACGAGCGCCGGCCAGCGGACGAGCCGCGTCCGCGGCAGGCGGACGAGGAGCAGTGCGAGGGCGGCCATGAGCAAGCCGAGGCCGGCGTTGGCGAGTTGGGCGGTCTCGACGTCGGCGACGGCGGCGTAGGCGTCGGCCGGGGCGGGGAAGCCCGGCATGCCCAGCTCGCCCGCCCTCGCCAGGTCCACCTTGCTGACGGTGTAGGCGAGCGCGCCGAGGCAGGCGGTGAGGGCTGCGGCCAGGTGCGTCGTGCGGGAGCGGGTCATGGCTTCATCCTCCGGCGAGCCGCTCCCCGCCCACCTCCTCCGCTCGTACCGACTGCCTCCGCCGCGCGGGGGAGAAGGTCGGAGCTGCCGCAACCCGCTGCCGACCGGCCCGCCCGCCATCGGCGCGTACGCGGGCCCCGGCGTCGACTGCGCGGGCGCGGGCCTGCCGGACGGGACGTACACGGCGGGCCTGTCCGGCACCACCGCGGTCCTGGACGTCCCGGCTCCACGCCGGTCCGCGGCGCCCAACTCGTCGTGTGGGCCGCGCACGGCGGTGCCGACCGGCGCCGGGCGCTCACGGGGTCTGACGCGACGGTGGCGGTCTTCTAAGCTTTCGGGCCATGGCGTACCAGCTCACGCACGAGGCCGAGGCCTTCATCAACTTCCGGGACCACACGTTCCCGGGTCCGGGTTCGCACGGCTTCAGATGGGTCGACGTCAAACATCTGCGGCTGCCCGCGGAGCCCCCCGGCGACAGGGAGCTGCTCGCCGCACTCATCCGCCATGAACAGTTCCGTGACGACTACGCAGGCGGCGGAGTGCAGCCGGACGGGACTCGGCACGGCCCGTACTGGCTGAGCGCGCTCACCCCGGACGTGTACGAGGCCGTCGGCCACGAGAAGAGCGCGCACATCCTGGCGGAGTGGGCGAACCGCCCCGGGCCCGTGCCCGCCGAGCTGGCGGCGGCACTCCGGCGGGAGGTATCCGACCGCCTGGCCGCGGCGGACCAGGTTTACTACCTCAGCGGGCTCGGCGAAGAGGCGTTCCACGACTGGGGCGGGGTGCACGGGGACTTCCACGAGTTCGTGTGGGTCGACCGCGCGGCGGGCCGGCTCACGCTGCTCGTCGCGGCGGACGACTGAACCGCACGTCCTAGTGGTGGTCGAGCCAGCGTCGTGCCGCAGCGCTCAACGGCGGCTCGTCCGGCTCTTCCCCGTAGTCCATCAAGCCCTCCGCCACTGCCTCGGCCCACCGGCGGAGGACCTGCGAACGATGCGGCGCCTTCAGCACGGAGGTGCTGATGTCGTGCTCCCACGTCGTCGCGAAGCACAGCACGTTCCCGTCGAGCGAGAGCATGCGGAACTCGGGACGGCAGGGCGCGCTGCCGAGCAGTCCGCCGGCGCCCTTCCCCATGAGGTCCCACTCGCTCTGCAGTTCGACGCAGACCCACTGTGGGAGGCGGTTCTCATCGGGCTGGAGCGCGAGCAGGAACCTGCGGTCGGTCTCGGAGAAGAGTCCTCCTTCGACCGACAGCCGGTACCAGTCGGCGTTGGCCTTCTCGCGCAGCTGCGGCTCGAGGACGTCCAGCATGGCCTCGACGCGCCCGTCCTCGGACGGGACGCTCGCTGCCTGGCCGGTGACGATGAGCGGAATGAGCCCTTCGGGCTCGGTCCACCCGTCCACGATCCGCAGACCCGCTGCGGCGAGAGCTTCCACGACCTTGTGCTCTACCAAATCTGTAGCAGCCTCTTTCACTTGCCCGGCAGTCGCCCGACGTATCCGTACGCGTGGCTGTGATTGTAGGTGCGGTCGACGGCGGCGGAACGCGCAGCGGCCCGGCGGGGAGTCCGCCGGGCCGCTGCGTGTGTGGGGGTGGGGGTCAGCCCACGAGGTGGGATTCGCGTGACGAGTGCTGCACCGGGGGCGCGGGCCGCTCCGCCAGATTCTCGCCTTCGACGTCGATGTTCGGGAGGATCCGGTCCAGCCACTTCGGGAGCCACCAGGCGGACTTGCCGAGGAGGGCGAACAGGGCGGGGACTATGGCCATGCGGACGACGAAGGCGTCGAACAGGACCGCCGCCGCGAGGCCGAAGCCGATCATCTTCACGAAGTCGTTGTCCTCCATGATGAAGCCGGAGAAGACGCTGGTCATGATGATCGCCGCGGCGCTGACCACCCGGCCGCCGTACCGGAACCCGGTCACGACCGCCTCGCCGGGGCGCGCTCCGTGGACGTACGCCTCGCGCATCCGGGACACCAGGAACACCTCGTAGTCCATCGCCAGGCCGAAGACCACGCCGATCAGGAAGATCGGCAGGGTGCTCATGACCGGGCCGGGGTGGTCGACGCCCAGGAACTCCGCCAGCCAGCCCCACTGGAAGACGGCCACGACCGCACCGAGCGCCGCGCTCACCGAGAGCAGGAAGCCGAGCGCCGCCTTCAGCGGGACCAGCACGGAGCGGAAGACCAGCATCAGCAGCAGGAACGCCAGGCCGACGACCAGGGCGAGGTAGGGCAGCAGCGCGTCGTCCAGCGTCTGCGAGAAGTCGATGAACATCGCGGTCTGACCGGCGACCATGATCGCGGACGCCCCCGTACGGGCCTCAAGGCCGCCCGCCATGTCCCGCAGCGAGCGCACCAGGTCCTCGGTCGCGGCCTCGGTGGGGCCGGTCGCCGGGACCACATTCACGACGGCGGTGTCGCCCGCCGGGTTGGCCGTGGCCGGCGAGACGGCGTCGACTCCGCGCACGCCCTCCAGCGCCGTGCGCACCTTCTCCGCCGCCGCCTTCGCGTCGTTCGCCTCGACGGTGACCATGAGCGGACCGTTGAAGCCCGGCCCGAAGGAGTCCGACAGCAGGTCGTACGCCTTGCGCTGCGTGGTCTCCGGGGCCATCGTGCCCTCGCCCGGCAGCCCGAGTTCGAGGCTCGCGGCGGGCACGGCGACCGCGCCCAGGCCCAGTACGCCGGTCAGCAGCACGACGACCGGCCGGCGCAGCACGAACCCGGCCCAGCGGGCGCCGAGGTTGGGCTTGCGGCGCGCCGCACGCTTTGCGGCCTTCCGCTGCTGACGCGCCGTCAGCGGCTTGCCGGTGTACTGCTTGCGGTCCCTGCGAGCCAGCACCTTGACCGGGGCGAAGCCGAGCAGCGCCGGTACGAACGTGATCGCGACGAGCACGGCCACGGCGACCGTGCCGGCCGCGGTCAGGCCCATCTTGGTGAGCATCGGGACGTTCACCACGGCGAGCCCCGCCAGGGCGATGATGACAGTGAGTCCGGCGAAGACGACGGCCGAGCCCGCGGTGCCCACGGCGCGCGAGGCGGCGTCCGCGCGCTCGCGGCCCTCGGCGATCTCGGAGCGGTAGCGGGAGACGATGAACAGCGCGTAGTCGATCCCGACGGCCAGACCGATCATCATCGCGAGCGTCGACGTCGTGGCCGACAGGCCGAGCGTGCTGCCCAGCGCGGTGATGCCGCTGATCCCGATGCCGACCCCGATCATCGCCGTCAGCAGGGGCATTCCGGCGGCCACCAGGGAGCCGAAGGTGAGCAGCAGGACGACGGCGGAGATGAGGATGCCGAGCTTCTCGCCCGTACCGCCCATCGCCTGCTCGATCTTGACGGCGTCGCCGCCCGCCTCGACGACCAGGCCCGTGTCGCGGGCCGTCTCCATCGCGTCGGTGAGCCCGTCGTGCGCCGCGTCGGTCAGCTCGGTGGCGGACGCCGTGTACGTGACGTAGGCGTACGTGGTCGTACGGTCTCCGCTCACCGCGTTCGCCTTGAACGGGTCGGCCACGCCCGCGACTTGAGGGGCCTTCATGAGGTCGGCGACGAGCTTCTCGACCTGTGCCTTGCGGGCGGGGGAGGTGATCTTCTCGGTGCCGGGAGCGCGGATGACGACACGGGCGGCGGCGCCGTCAGCTCGGGCGTCCGGGAACTTCGCCTGGAGGAGGTCGAACGCCTTCTGCGACTCCGTGCCCGGCATCGAGAAGGCGTCGGCGGGTGGGGCGGCCGCGGTGGAGGCCGCGAAGCCCGCCCCGACGAGGGCCACGACCCAGAAGAGGACGACCAGGCCTCGTCGCCGGAAGGCGAAGCGACCCAGTTTCGAGAGGAAGGAAGCCATGGTGGAGGAGGTCCTGTCGGTGAGTGAAGGAGCCCGGGCCTGACGTGTGTGGGCGTGTGCGCAGGTGGGGCCGTACCGGCGGCCACTGTGCGAGGCCGCCGCGTTTATGACGCCATGGTGGCACCATTATGGTGCCATGCGCAAGCCGAGATGGCGCTGAGTGGCGCGCTAATGGCGCATTATTGGCGCACGGATGGTGCTGTGTGGTGCCGCGTGGTGCCACGACGGTGTCGGCAGGGCTGCCACCGGCCGTCCGGCGCGGCACCCGCGTCAAGGCCGCGTATGAACCCGGCGCCCCCGCGTCAAGAGCGCGGGAGGACGGCTCGGCATCGCCCGGGCGAGACCTCAGTCTGGGCGGGACCAGTCATGAAAGGGATCACCGAATGGCCGTCCTGACCTCCTCGAACCGCACCGCGCCGAGCGCCGAGGAACCCCCCGACACCGGTGCGCGGCACCGGCTCACCGCCGTCACCGGACTCGCCGCGCTCTCGCTCGACGCGATGGCCTCGGTGGCGTCTCTTCCGGGACGCGCCCGCGTCCGTCGAGGCGGCCGCGGCCCACGCCTCGGTCCTGGCCGACAACGCGACCACCGTCGGCGCCCTCCTGCTGCTGAAGGCCTTCGCCTCCGGCTGTTCCGCCCTGACCGGCGTCGAGGCCATCGCGAACGCCGTGCCGTCCTTCCGTGCCCCGGCCGCCCGCCGGGCGATGCGGGCGGAGGTCGCGCTCGGCGTGATGTTGATCGGCCTGTCCGTGCTGATCTCCCGGTTCGGGCTCCAGCCGGTCGAGGGCGTCACTGTCCTCGCACAGCTCGCCGATGCCTCCCTGGGGCACAACTGGGGCTTCTACGTAGTCCAGTTCGCCACCATGGTGCTTCTGGCGCTCTCCGCGAACACCTCCTTGGGCGGCCTTCCGGTCCTGCTGAAGCTGCTCGCACGCGACAACTACGTGCCGCACGTCTTCGGCCTCAAGGCCGACCGCCAGGTGCACCGGCACGGCGTGGTGTGGCTGGCGGTCGTGTCCGCGGCGCTGCTCGTCTTCTCCGGCGGCGACACGAACACCCTCTCCGCCTACGTGCGCGAGCTCGCCCGGACCGAGCCCGGCGCCCGGGTCACCGTGCTCATCGCGGAGACGGAGCCGGAGCGTCTGTGGCAGCGCCTGCTGCAGAACCAGCGGGGCGCGGTCGTCGCGCACGCCGTCCGGCGCGACACGGACGCCGTGATCTGTCGCCTCCGGTTCCGCATCGCGCGCTGACGGGCGCACATCAGGGAAGCGTCAGGATCCCCGCGCCGGGCGGCACATGTCGCACGCCGGGTCGCAGCCTGGAGGCACAGGCGATCGGAGGTGGACCATGAAGTATCCGCTCCGGGACGCCCTCGCCGTCGCGGCGGGGCTCCTCGCACCGTTCCTTGCGGCGCTCGCGCTGCTGCCGCTGCGCACGAGCGTGACGCACACCAACCTCGCACTGCTGCTCGTCGTCGTGGTCGTCGCCGTCGCGGCGCTCGGCAGCAGGCTCGGCGGCGCGCTGGCGGCGCTGTCGGCGGCGGCCTGGTTCGACTTCTTCCACACCGAGCCGTACCAGAGCTTCCACATCCAGGACCGCGCCGACGTCGAGACCGCCGTACTGCTGCTGATCGTCGGTCTGATCGTCTCGCAACTCGCCGTTCGCGCACGGGTGTTGGAGCAGGTGGCGGTCTCGGGAGCCGGTCGTCTGGAGCGGCTGCACGCCGCCACCCGGAGGGTCCGGCTCGGCGCCGCGCCCGACGACGCCGTTCGGCAGGTGCGCGAGGAGCTCGTCGAGGTACTGGGCCTTGACGCGTGCCGCTTCGAGTACGGGATGCTCCTCGGACGGCCGCCCCGGCTCGAACACGACGGCTCGGTCCAGGTGGCCGGCTGGATCTGGGACCTGGACCGGCAGGGGTGGCCGGAGGGCGAGATCGAACTGCGGGCCGTCGCCCACGGCCGCTATCAGGGCCGGTACATGATGACGCCCCGGCCGGGCAGCCTGCCGCCGCCCCTGGAGGACCGTCTGGTCGCGGTGGACCTGGCGGACCGCGCCGCCGCCGCGCTCGACCGGGCGGAGCCGGCCCGCGAGGCCCTGTGACCGCGAGGCCTCAGGACGCCGAGCCGGCGCTCCATTCGACGACGGGCGGCCGGACTTGGGCGCACAGCGGCTGGCCCTTGGCGTCGGTGAGACCGAGGCGCGCCACCAGCAGCCCGGATCGCACCGCGGCGTCGACGACGCCCGGCTCGACGGCGCCGAGCATCAGCTTGGCGCGGCGGAACATGGTGAAGCCCCCGCCCTCGTCGACCGTGCCCCAGGACAGGTAGACGAACCGCCCGTCGGGGCGGCCCTGGATGTAACGCCCCTTGAGGTCGAAGCCCGTTGCGGTCGGCGTCGCCGTGCAGTCCAGCGTCCATGTCGCGGACGGCGCGTCACCGGGATGCAGGTCGAGCAGCTCGTCCGGACGTTCGCGTCGCTGGACCGCGACATGGATGTTCCGGTAGCCGGGGAAGCCCGGGGCGGCCGCGCAGGTGCGCCCGGGAAGGTCGACGGCTTCGATCCTCATCTGCATGCGGCCATCATTCACGAGCCGGTCCCGGAGCGGATCGGCCGCTCACGAACGGCGCGGTCCGGTGGCTCTTGAGAAGGCGCCGCGTGCGACGACGCGTCGCACGCGGCAGGCCCACCGTGATGCTTCCCGTGGTTTCTAGCGGTCCCTCTCGTCCGGTTCCGGAGGCAGGCCGGCGTCCTCGCGGTCCTCTTCGAGGCGTCGCTCGAGTTCCTTGTCGTCGGGTCGGCGGGGCATGCCGCGACTGTGCCCGGAGTCCGGGTCGCCTTCGACCTTCTT
>NZ_DATCVQ010000313.1:0-4266 GCF_036566765.1 Streptomyces sp. | reverse complement strand
CCTCGGGGGCGGCCTGACCCCCGAACAGGCCGCGCCGCTGCTGACGGCGGTGATGGACGGACTCCAGTACCAGTGGCTGCTCGACCCGGCCTCGGTGGACATGCCGGGGTCGTTCCGGGACTTCCTGCGGCTGCTGACCGGTGAGAAGGCGGACTAGGCGGACTAGGCGGACTAGGCCGACGGGTCGACCGGGCGGGCGAGGGCAGACAGGTCCTCGGCGGCCAGTCCCGGGTTCTCGGTGAGCGCCCGGTGGACGGCTTCGAGCACCGGCAGCTTCGCCGCCGCCGTCGCCAGGGCCACGTCCTTCGCGGCGAGCGCGACCGGGAAATGGGAGCCGGTCGCGGTGGCGCGGGCGGCCGCGCCCGCGAGCGGGCCGGTGGTGAGCGCGCGTTCCGTGAGCTCCCGGGGCAGCCCCAGGGAGTCGGCCAGCGCGAGGGTCTCGGCGACCACCGCGACCCCGCCGATCACGGCGTTGATCAGGACGAGTTTCAGGGCCGCGCCGGTCCCCGGCCCGCCGCACGCGCTGACCGTGCCGAGCCGGGCGAGCACCCCGTCGACCGGGGCGGTCTCGCCGCCGGCGAGGATCAGCAGCTCGCCGTCGGCCGCCCGGTCGACGCTGCCCATCACCGGGGCGTCGATCAGCGTGACGCCGTCCGGGAGCCGCGCGGCCAGGGCGGCGACCGTGTCGGGGCCGACGGTCGAGGTGTCGACCCAGTGCGTGCCGGGGCGCAGCGCCGGGATCATCGCGTCCGCGACGGCGAGGGCCGCGGCCGGGTCGGCCAGCATCGTGATCACGACCTCGGCGTCCCGAACGGCCTCGGCGGGGCTCGCGGCGCGCACGGCGCCGGCCGCGACCAGCTCGTCGGCCTTGCCGGGGGTGCGGTTCCACACGGTCAGCGGGTGTCCGGCGGAGAGCAGCCGGCGGGCCATGGGCAGGCCCATGCCGCCGAGGCCGAGAAAGGCGATCTTCTGAAGGTGCGCGGCGCCGTGAAGGCGCTCGGTGGTGTTCGTCGTGTCCGTGGCGTTCATGATCTCGACGCTAGAGACCCCCGCACCATGCGACAAGCGAATGTCTAGCATGGCTGCCATGCCCACTCCGCATGGCCCGTCCTCCGGCCTGTACGAGGTCTTCCTGGCCGTCGCCCGCGACGGCTCCTTCACCGCCGCCGCCCGCGCCCTCGGCTACACCCAGTCCGCGGTGTCCCGCCAGGTCCAGACGCTGGAGGACGAGGTCGGCGCGGAGCTGTTCGAGCGGCTGCCGCGCGGGGTCCGGCTCACCGAGTCCGGCCGGGTGCTGCTGCCGCACGCGGAGGCGGTACGGGACCGGCTCGCCGCGGCCCGCGCGGAGCTGGCCGCGCTGCGCACCCTGGACGGCGGGCTGCTCCGGCTCGGCTCGTTCTCCAGCGCCAACGCCGCGCTGGTGCCGCGCGCGCAGGCCGAGTTCCGGCTCCGGCATCCGGGGGTCGCGGTCACCCGGACCGAGGGGCCCTCGGTGAAGCACCTGGAGCTGCTGGCCGCCGGCGAGCAGGACCTGGCAGTGGTCAGCCCGGCACGACCGGTTCCCACGCCGGACGGGGTGACGCTGCATCACCTGCTCGACGAGCCGATGCTGGTGGCCCTGCCGCGCGGCCACGCGCGGGCGGGGCGGCGGGCGGTGCGACTCGCCGAACTGGCCGACGAGGAGTGGATCGTGGGCGACGAGCGCCTCGCGGACACCCTGTTCCGGCCGGTCGTCGCCGCCGGGTTCGTCCCGCGTACCGGGCTGATCGCGCACGACTGGATCGCGAAGCTGGGCGCGGTCGCGGCGGGCCTCGGCGTCACCCTCGTCCCGGCGCTGGCGGCCGCGGCGGTGCGCCGGGACGTCTCGCTGGTCGCCGTCCACCCCGACGACGTGCCCTACCGCCAGGTGTGGGCTGCGACCCCGCGCGCCCCGACGCAGGCCGCCCGGGCATTCCTCGGGCAGCTGGGCGAGACGGCGGCGGAGCTCCGGGGCTCAGGGGGTTTCCCCCGGGACCGGCGGCGGCGATGATGGCGGTCATGATCGTCGCAGCAGCGCAGTTCGCCCCCGTACCCGGGGACATCGACGCCAACGTCCGCACCGTCGCCGGGCTGATCCGCGCGGCCGGGGCCGACGGCGCCCGCGTGGTCGTCCTCGCCGAGCTGGCCCTGACCGGCTACGACCCCGGTCTGATCCACGCCGACCCGGCCCTGCACCTGGCCGAGGACGACCCGCGTCTGGAGCCGATACGGGAGGCCTGCCGCGCGGTCTCCGCGGCGGCGGTCGTCAACGGGCCGGTGCGGACCGCGGCCGGTCGGCCCGGGATCACGACCCTGGTGATCGGCCCGGACGGCACGCTCCTGGCCCGCTACGACAAGCTGCACCTGCACGGCGTCGAGCACGAGGTCTTCGCGGCCGGCGACCGGGACGGCCGGTTCGAGCTGGACGGCGTGCGGTTCGCCCTGGCCACCTGCTACGACAACCGCTTCCCCGAGCTCGCCGGGCGGGCCGTCGCGGACGGCTGCGCGGTGTACCTGGCGAGCTCGGTGCTCGACGTCGCCAACGACTCGTTCGAGAAGGTCTATCCGGTGCGCGCCCGGGACTTCGGCCTGTACGTGGTGCTCGGCAACGTCCTCGGCACGAACGAGGCGGGCGTCTGCGAGGGCCGCAGCGGGGCCTGGGGCCCGGGCGGCGAGCGGATCGCCGACGCGGGCACGGAGCCGGGGTACGTCCTCGCGGACGTGGCCGTGGGCTAGGACGCGTACGGGTTGCCCGGGACGGGCTGGTTCTGGTTCTGGTTCTGGTTCTGGTTCTGGTTCTGCGGGGCGGGGGCGGCCGGCGCGGTCGGCCCCGCGCACTGCGGCCCGCCCTCCGGCTCCTCCTCGGGCTCCGTGTCCGGCTCCGGGGCCGTCATCTCGCGGGCCATCAGCGTCGCGCCGGCCACGGCGCCGGGCATCAGGAACACCGCCATGAACGGCACCAGGAAGGCGAGGGTCAGCGGCACGCCGAAGCCGAGGACGACCTTCCGGCGGCCGCGCAGCATCCGCAGCCGGTCCTTGAGCTCGACCCCGCGCCGCTGCAGCGCCACGGCGGTCAGCTCCTCCGTGAGGAAGAAGCCGGAGACGCAGAAGCCGATCACCGGGACGACCGTCTGGCCGAGGACCGGGATGAAACCGCAGGCGAAGAGCAGGACGCCGTACAGCGCCACGCGCAGCAGCACCTTCAGGCTGTCCCGGGCGGAGATCCACAGCTCACGCCAGAGCGGCAGCCCCGACTCCGGGACCTCGCCGCCCTCGCTGCGGTCGACCGCCTCGGACAGCGACTCGTAGAACGGCTGGCCGATCAGCAGGGTGACGGCGGTGAAGGTGATCACCGCGAGGAACAGTCCGAAGCAGAAGACCAGCGCGGTCAGGAAGCCGCGGAACAGGCCCTGCCAGGGGGAGGTCCAGTCGTCGGCGAACGGCGTCGCCCAGGCCGTCAGGTCGTCGGCCCCGTAGCCGAGGCCGACCAGGGCTCCGGCGTACAGCACCAGCGTGACGAGTCCGGGGAGCAGCCCGAAGCCGAACCACCGTCCGTTCCGCAGGACCCACTGCTGGCCCTTCATCAAGTGGCCGAAACCCACCCCGAAGTCGCGCATGCGATCACCCTAATGGTCGTACGGGAAGAAGGATTCCACGGCCTTGTCGAAGTGCGCCCGGGTCTCCCCGGCGCGGTCCGCGGGACCCGACACCCACACGTCGTAGAGCCGGCCGTTCCCTTCCCAGCACAGGTCGTAGGTGTGCCGGGAGCCCTTCGCGGCGTCGAAGCCGTCCCAAGTGAACTGCCACAGCGCGGCGGGCATGCCGTGCCGCGTGGTGGGCGTGATCGAGTTGTCGCGGAAGCCCGGGTTGTTCTTCGGGCCGGCGGCGTCGGCGGCCCGCATCGAGGCCATCGCCCCGCCCGGCGGGATCTTGCCGATCTTGATGCCGACCCGGAAGGACTCGTCGGGCGTGATGTAGAAGATCCGCTCGCCCTGATCCGAGCGCACCGCCGACTCGGGCACCACCATGCTGAACCCGCGCAGGTCGGAGACGTGCTTGTAGCCCGGCGGCGCGTCGTAGGGCTTGGTCGAGGGCGAGGAGGCGAGCGCGGACGGCGAGGTGGACCGGGACGGGGCGGCCGTCGGTCCGGGCGCGGGCGCGGTGGCCCCGGGAGTCGCCGTGGAGACGGCCGTGGTGACCGGCGCGGTGCTGCCCGCGGCGGCGGGCCCCGTCCCGGGCCCCCGGTCG
>NZ_DATCVQ010000312.1:0-33077 GCF_036566765.1 Streptomyces sp. | reverse complement strand
GCTCCTGAAGTGCCTCCAGGACCTCGCCGTCACGGCCGACGAGCTTCTGCAGATCGCGGCTGCCCGAGTCACTGATGATCGAGACCGCGGCCCGGTCGGCCTCGACGTCCATGTCGATGTCACCGTCGAGATCGGCGATGTCGAGCAGACCCTCGAGGTAGTCGGCCGCGATCTCCCCTTCCTGCTCGAGGCGGGTCAGGGTGTCGCCACCCTCGGCGGCGGCCGAGATGGTGCCTTCCGTCACGGATGGACTCCTTCTTACTTCTTGGACGACGGGTGCTTGGGCCGCTGCTGGCCCTTGCGCTGTCCGGACTTGGCCTGGCGGGAGGAGGTACCGGAGTCGGCCCGGCCGGACGCCTTGGAATCAGCGTCCTCGACGGACTCCTTCGGCTTCTTCTCCAGCGAGGTGGGCTCCGAGGAACCCTCGGCATCCTTGGCAGCGGCCTGCTGGCCACCCGCCGCGCCGCCCGACTGACGCTGCGCCTTGCTCTGACGCTTCGGCTGATGCCGCTTGGCAGCGGCCTGGCCCTCGGCCTCCGCCGTGACGACGTCGGCCTTCGCCACCGTGCCGTCCGCCTGCGCCGCGAAGCCGGCCTTGGCCAGACCCGCGAAGAAGCGGCGCTCGTTGTCGTTCCGGTCGCTGCCCTTGGCCACGATCAGCTTGACGATGTTCTTCCGGCGTCGGCCGCGGACCTCACCGTGGTGCGTGACGCTCTTCAGCAGACGCTGCAGGTACGCGTCCTGCGCCTTGCTTCCCGGAGTCGGGTTCTGGCTGATCACATACATCTGCTGGCCCATGGTCCACACGTTGGTGGTCAGCCAGTAGACGAGGACGCCGACGGGGAAGTTGATGCCCATGACGGCGAAGATCAGCGGGAAGATGTACATCAGCATCTTCTGCTGCTGCATGTACGGCGTCTTCACCGAGAGGTCGACGTTCTTCGTCATCAGCTGGCGCTGCGTGAAGAACTGCGAGGCCGACATCAGGATGATCATGATCGCGGTGACGATACGGACCGACGTCAGCGACGCGTCGAGAGCCGCGACCTCCGCAGCACTGTCCGTGAACGTCGCGGCCAGCGGGGCGCCGAAAATGTGCGCCTGACGCGCGCTCGCCAGCAGCGACTCGTCGATCACACCGATCGTCTTGCCCTCGGCGATGTGCGACAGCACCGAGTACAGGGCGAAGAAGAACGGCGACTGCGCCAGGATGGGAAGGCACGAGGAGAGCGGGTTGGTACCCGTCTCCTTGTACAGCTTCATCATCTCTTCGGACTGACGCTGCTTGTCGCTCTTGTAGCGCTCCTGGATCGCCTTCATCTTCGGCTGGAGCGCAGCCATGTTCCGGGTCGACTTGATCTGCTTGACGAACAGCGGGATCAGACAGATCCGGATCAGCACCACCAGGGACACGATGGACAGGCCCCAGGCCCAACCCGTGTCAGGGCCGAAGATCGCCCCGTACATCTTGTGGAACTGAACGATCACCCATGAGACAGGTGTGGTGATGAAGGCGAACAGATTGGCAATCGTGTCCACTAATCAAGCTCCTTGAGCATTGGGCGAGGTCTCTGCGGCCGGGCTCGTCTCGGCGGAGGACCCGCCCTTGTCGCCACGCAGTGCGTTCCGCAGCAGTTCGTGCCAGCGCGGACGCTTGCGCTCGGGCACATGGTCCACACCGCCGGGCGACCACGGATTGCACCGCAGAATGCGCCAGGCGGTCAGGGCCGTGCCCTTGATCGCGCCATGCCGGTCGATGGCCGTGAATCCGTAGTGGGAACACGACGGGTAGTACCGGCACACCGGACCCAGCAGCGGGCTGATCGTCCACTGATACAGCTTGATCAGAGCCAGCAGCGGGTACTTCATCGCGTGCCCCCTCCCAGCAACCGCTGGAGAGCGGCATCCAGGTCTCGGGCCAGGTCAGAATGATCGGCGTCGCCCGCTCCGGGCAGCGCCCGTACAACCACCAGGCTACCGGGGGGCAGCTCGGCCAGCCGATCGCGGATCAGATGACGAAGACGCCGCTTCACCTGGTTGCGAACGACCGCGCCACCCACCGCCTTGCTCACGACGAAACCCGCACGCGTCGGGGGAGCGCTCTCCCCAGGCGCGTGCGGGTCCGTTGCACCGCTGCGTAGATGGACGACGAGAAGCGGGCGACCGGCCCGGCGTCCTCGGCGTACCGCGGTCGCGAAGTCCTCGCGCCGCCTCAGCCGATTCTCGGTAGGCAGCACGTCATGACCCGTTTAAGCGGATCAGGCGGACAGGCTCGAGCGACCCTTGGAACGGCGGTTCGCCAGGATGGCGCGGCCGGCACGCGTCCGCATGCGCAGACGGAAGCCATGGGTCTTCGCGCGACGACGGTTGTTCGGCTGGAAGGTGCGCTTGCTCACTCGGGGGCTCCAGAAATGATTCGTAGATGGCGGGACATCGCCTGGCTGTCACCGTGCGCCCACGAGTAGCTCGCAATACGCCCGAGTGGCACCGCTACATGATCACTGAACGTGATCTTTGCCCATCGGAGGCAGGCGGCAGCAGCCATCGACAACTCGACCTGGTTACGGTACGCGCGGCTACGCCATCCGGTCAAACCGGCCCCACACCGGGCCTCCGGTATGCACAGGCTGTGGACAACAACTTGAACCACGTCAGCCGCCCCGACTACCGTGGCTGAACTCCTGAATCTTTTTCCGTTCTGTCCTTACCTGTCCTGACGGACCCCGACCCACCGTCCCGAGAACCACACATTCGTGGGACCAACGAGGAAGCGTGCCCCGTGGCTGACGTACCTGCCGATCTTGCCGCAGTGTGGCCGCGCGTGCTCGAGCATCTCCTCGCAGAGGGCCAGCAAGGCATCGAACCCAAGGACAAGCAGTGGATCGAGAGGTGTCAGCCTCTCGCACTGGTGGCCGACACCGCGCTGCTCGCCGTCCCCAACGAATGGGGCAAGCGCGTCCTCGAAGGCCGCCTCGCACCACTGATCAGCGACACCCTCAGCCGCGAATGCGGCCGCCCCATCCGGATCGCGATCACCGTCGACGACTCCGCCGGCGAACCCTCCGGCCCCCCGGCGCCCCCCGCCCAGCAGCCCCAGCACGGCCGCTACGACGACCGCGGACCCGCCGAGCCCTACGACAAGTACGACGGCGGCGGCTACGGACACCGCCCCTCCGGCGACGACGGCCTGCCCTCCGTGCGCCCCGCCTACCCGGACTACCAGCAACAGCGCCCCGACCCCGGCGCCTGGCCGCGCACCCAGGAGGACCGTTCCTGGCAGCAGCCCCGGCTCGGCGGCTTCCAGGAACGCGACGCCCCCGCCGAGCAATGGCACGAGCCCTACGGCAGCCGCGCGCAGCAGCCGCCGGCCCCGCGCTACGACGAGCGGCCCGCACCGTACGACCAGCAGCGGCCCGAGCGCGCCGAGCACCCCGAGGGGCACCGTCCGGGACAGCCCCAGGCCCAGCCCGGCCAGGGACCCCGGCACGGCGGCGGCACCGGCGGACAGCCGGCCACAGCCGGCGGCCCCGGCGAACCGCACGCCCGCCTCAACCCCAAGTACCTCTTCGACACCTTCGTCATCGGCTCGTCGAACCGCTTCGCACACGCGGCCGCCGTCGCCGTCGCCGAAGCCCCCGCCAAGGCGTACAACCCCCTCTTCATCTATGGGGAGTCGGGCCTCGGCAAGACGCACCTGCTGCACGCCATCGGGCACTACGCGCGAAGCCTCTACCCCGGCACCCGGGTGCGGTACGTGAGCTCGGAGGAGTTCACCAACGAGTTCATCAACTCCATCCGCGACGGCAAGGGCGACGCCTTCCGCAAGCGCTACCGCGACGTGGACATCCTGCTCGTCGACGACATCCAGTTCCTCGCGAGCAAGGAGTCGACGCAGGAGGAGTTCTTCCACACCTTCAACACGCTGCACAACGCGAACAAGCAGATCGTGCTCTCCTCGGACCGGCCGCCCAAGCAGCTGATGACCCTGGAGGACCGGCTGCGCAACCGATTCGAGTGGGGCCTGACCACCGACGTGCAGCCGCCGGAGCTGGAGACGCGGATCGCGATCCTGCGCAAGAAGGCGGTCCAGGAGCAGCTCAACGCCCCGCCGGAGGTACTGGAGTTCATCGCCTCCCGGATCTCGCGGAACATCCGTGAGCTGGAGGGTGCGCTGATCCGCGTGACGGCGTTCGCCTCGCTCAACCGGCAGCCGGTGGACCTCGGCCTCACCGAGATCGTGCTCAAGGACCTGATCCCCGGCGGCGAGGACTCGGCGCCGGAGATCACCGCCCCCGCCATCATGGCGTCGACGGCCGACTACTTCGGGCTGACGGTCGAGGACCTCTGTGGATCCTCGCGCAGCCGGGTCCTGGTGACGGCCCGCCAGATCGCCATGTACCTGTGCCGGGAGCTGACCGACCTCTCGCTGCCGAAGATCGGCGCGCACTTCGGCGGCCGCGACCACACGACGGTCATGCACGCCGACCGGAAGATCCGGGCGCTGATGGCGGAGCGGCGCTCCATCTACAACCAGGTCACGGAGCTCACCAACCGCATCAAGAACGGCTGACGCCGGCCGCCGGAACAGCACGCAGGGCGCCTCGGGACACCGTCCCGGGGCGCCTTTTCGCGTGTGCGGACCGGCGTTCTCGCACGGGTGGACCCGGGCGGGCACCTGTGTACGGGGCCGTGGTGTTCGAATACCGAGTGGTCGGTCTCAGTTCTCCACAGAAGTGGGGACGATCTTCCGTCCACAGCCTGGGGACTCCCAAGTTGTCCAGATTGTGTCCACAGCTCCGGTGGAGGGAAGATCATCGCAGCAGGTCAAGGGCCTGTGGAATTGTGATCAACCAGGTTCCACAGACTGTGGACGAATCTGCCGTCCACAGGAGGCCCCGCGACTTGTCCACGGGCGACCCACAGGACAGCGGGACTTGTCCCCAGGTTTCCCACACCCCTGTCCACTGTTCGGCAAGGAAACACCCGGGATCACCGAGTCGAGTGAAAGCGGTCACACCAAGGGAGACGGTTGGGCTGTGGGGAACGTGGGTAAAGCTGGGGACAGCGCTGGGGAGAAGTCCATGTCGCCTGTGCATGGGGTGTGCAGAACTTTCGGGTGTCCACAGAACCCCCTAGTTGTCCACCGGTGTCACCCACAGGGTCGGTGGACAAAAAACCGGGCCTGACCTGCGTGGATGGCGTTATCCACGGTTTCCACAGCCCCTACTACTACTCCCACTTAGAGTTACCGGGAAATTCGCTTCGAAGTGGGTGCTGTGCACAACTCGGGGCCGGACCGCCTGGCGCGGCTCGTCGCGACTTGACCCCGAGCCGCACCGAGTGTCGGTGGCGTACGTCAGACTGGTTCCCGCCAGTCGACGAAGAGCCAGCAACAGCAGGAGGCGGTTCCGGTGAAGATCCGGGTGGAGCGCGATGTACTCGCGGAGGCGGTGGCCTGGGTGGCCCGGAGCCTCCCGGCCCGTCCGCCGGCGCCCGTGCTCGCGGGCCTTCTGCTGAAGGCCGAGGACGGCGCCCTCAGCTTCTCGAGCTTCGACTACGAGGTCTCGGCCCGGGTGTCCGTCGAGGCCGAGGTCGAGGAGGACGGCACGGTCCTGGTCTCCGGCCGGCTGCTCGCCGACATCTGCCGCGCCCTCCCCAACCGCCCCGTCGAGATCTCCACAGACGGTGTACGGGCGACCGTGGTCTGCGGCTCCTCCCGCTTCACCCTGCACACCCTGCCGGTGGAGGAGTACCCGGCGCTGCCGCAGATGCCGACCGCCACGGGCACCGTCCCCGGCGAGGTCTTCGCCTCCGCCGCCCAGCAGGTGGCCATCGCCGCCGGCCGCGACGACACGCTGCCGGTGCTGACCGGTGTGCGCATCGAGATCGAGGGCGACACCGTCACGCTGGCCTCCACCGACCGCTACCGCTTCGCGGTCCGCGAGTTCCTGTGGAAGCCGGAGTCGCCGGACGCGTCCGCCGTCGCCCTGGTGCCCGCGAAGACCCTGCTGGACACGGCCAAGGCGCTGACCAGCGGCGACACGGTCACCCTGGCGCTCTCCGGCTCCGGTGCGGGCGAGGGCCTGATCGGTTTCGAGGGCGCGGGCCGGCGGACCACCACCCGCCTGCTCGAGGGCGACCTGCCCAAGTACCGCACGCTCTTCCCGACCGAGTTCAACTCCGTCGCGGTGATCGAGACCGCCCCGTTCGTCGAGGCCGTCAAGCGTGTGGCCCTGGTCGCCGAGCGGAACACCCCGGTGCGGCTGAGCTTCGAGCAGGGCGTGCTGATCCTGGAGGCCGGCTCCAGCGACGACGCACAGGCTGTGGAGCGCGTGGACGCGCAGCTGGAGGGCGACGACATCTCGATCGCCTTCAACCCGACCTTCCTGCTGGACGGCCTGAGCGCGATCGACTCCCCGGTCGCCCAGCTCTCGTTCACCACGTCCACCAAGCCCGCGCTGCTGAGCGGCAAGCCAGCGGTCGACGCGGAGGCGGACGAGGCGTACAAGTACCTGATCATGCCGGTGCGGCTGAGCGGCTGACGCCTCTGCTGGGGGTCCGGGGGGCGTCCCCCGGGAAGACGCCGGATGCAGGTGCGGCTGAGCGGCTGACATCGCTTCGGGGCCCGTCGATTGAGCGGCTGACCCCACAGGTGTGCGCGCGGGTCCGGGCGTAGGCTCGGACCCGGGTAAACCGCACACGACGCTTAAGGAATCTCTGATGGAGCTCGGTCTCGTCGGTCTCGGCAAGATGGGCGGCAACATGCGTGAGCGCATCCGCCGCGCAGGCCACACCGTCATCGGATACGACCGCAATCCGGACCTCGCGGATGTCCACAGCCTGGAAGAGCTTGTGGGCAAGCTCAAGGCTCCGCGCGTCGTGTGGGTCATGGTTCCCGCCGGCGAGGCGACCCAGTCCACGATCGACGAGCTGGCCGAGCTGCTCTCCCCCGGCGACATCGTCGTGGACGGCGGCAACTCCCGCTGGACGGACGACGAGAAGCACGCCGAGGAGCTCGCCGCCAAGGGCATCGGCTTCGTCGACTGCGGCGTGTCCGGCGGTGTGTGGGGCCTGGAGAACGGCTACGCGCTGATGTACGGCGGCGACGCCGAGCACGTGGCGCGGGTGCAGCCGGTCTTCGACGCGCTGAAGCCCGAGGGCGAGTTCGGCGCGGTCCACGCGGGCAAGGTGGGCGCCGGGCACTTCGCGAAGATGGTTCACAACGGCATCGAGTACGCGATGATGCAGGCCTACGCCGAGGGCTGGGAGCTCCTGGAGAAGGTCGACTCGGTCACCGACGTGCGGGAGGTCTTCCGGTCCTGGCAGGAGGGCACGGTCATTCGTTCCTGGCTGCTGGACCTGGCGGTCAACGCGCTGGACGAGGACGAGCACCTGGAGAAGCTGCGCGGCTACGCGGCGGACTCCGGCGAGGGCCGGTGGACGGTCGAGGCCGCGATCGACAACGCGGTGCCGCTGCCGGCGATCACCGCCTCGCTGTTCGCGCGGTTCGCCTCGCGTCAGGACGACTCCCCGCAGATGAAGATGATCGCCGCGCTGCGCAACCAGTTCGGCGGCCACGCGGTCGAGACGAAGAAGTAATCCACAGGCTGTGCACCCGGCGGTGCACAGCAGCCGGGGAAGGTCGGCGCACATCATGCACGTCACGCATCTGTCGCTGGCCGACTTCCGCTCGTACGCCCGGGTCGAGGTTCCGCTCGATCCGGGCGTCACCGCGTTCGTGGGGGCGAACGGGCAGGGGAAGACGAATCTCGTCGAGGCGGTCGGCTATCTCGCCACGCTCGGCAGCCACCGGGTCGCCTCGGACGCGCCGCTGGTGCGGATGGGCGCGGAGCGGGCGATCATCCGGGCGGCGGTGACGCAGGGCGAGCGGTCGCAGCTGGTGGAGCTTGAGCTGAACCCGGGGCGGGCGAATCGCGCCCGGATCAACAGGTCTTCGCAGGTCAAGCCGCGTGACGTGCTGGGGATCGTACGGACGGTGCTGTTCGCGCCGGAGGACCTGGCGCTGGTGAAGGGCGATCCCGGGGAGCGTCGGCGCTTCCTGGACGAGCTGATCACGGCGCGGTCGCCGCGGATGGCGGGCGTGCGGTCCGACTATGAGCGGGTGCTCAAGCAGCGGAACACGCTGCTGAAGTCCGCGGCGATGGCCCGGCGGCACGGTGGGCGGTCGATGGACATGTCGACGCTGGACGTGTGGGATCAGCATCTGGCCCGGGCGGGCGCGGAGCTGCTGGCGCAGCGGCTGGATCTGATCGCGACGCTGCAGCCGCTGGCGGACAAGGCGTACGAGCAGCTGGCGCCTGGCGGCGGACCGGTTCTGCTGGAGTACCGGCCTTCCGCGCCGGGTGCCGGGCATACCCGTGAGGAGCTGTACGGGCAGCTGATCGCCGCGCTCGCGGACGTGCGCAAGCAGGAGATCGAGCGCGGGGTCACGCTGGTCGGGCCGCACCGCGACGAGCTGCTGCTCAAGCTGGGCGATCTGCCGGCGAAGGGGTATGCGAGCCACGGCGAGTCCTGGTCGTTCGCGCTGGCGCTGCGGCTGGCCTCGTACGACTTGCTGCGTGCGGAGGGCAATGAGCCGGTGCTGGTGCTCGACGACGTGTTCGCGGAGCTGGACGCGCGGCGCCGTGAGCGGCTGGCGGAGCTGGTGGCTCCGGGCGAGCAGGTGCTGGTGACGGCGGCGGTGGACGACGATGTGCCGGGGGTTCTGGCCGGGGTGCGGTACGCCGTGGCCGGCGGCGAGGTGGAGCGGGTATGAGCGAGGAGTTCCTTCCCCAGGCTGGGGACAAGTCTGTGGGATCGGCGGCCTCCGTTCCCGAGCCCTCGGGTGTGGATCTCGCGCGGGTCGCGTTGCGTGCGGCGAAGGAGCAGGCGCGGGCGCGGGGCGCGGCGGCGCAGCAGAAGAAGCAGGCGCGGCGTGGGGGCGGGCTGCGTTCCGGCGCGCATGCGGACGGGCGTGATCCGATGGCGCTCGGCTCGGCCATCAACCGGTTGATCACCGAGCGGGGCTGGGAGACGCCGGCGGCGGTCGGCGGGGTGATGGGGCGCTGGCCGCAGATCGTGGGCGAGGATCTGGCGAAGCACTGTGTGCCGCTGCGGTACGACGAGGAGCCGGATGCGCGGGTGCTGACGGTGCAGTGCGACTCGACGGCGTGGGCGACGCAGTTGCGGCTGCTGGCGCCGCGGCTCGTGGCGCGGCTGAACGAGGATCTGGGGCACGGGACGGTGCGGGTGATCAAGGTGCTGGGGCCTTCGGCGGGGCCGCGGCGGGGGTATGGGGCGTTGCGGGCGCCGGGGTCTGTGGGGCCGGGCGACACGTACGGCTGACGTTGCCGGTGCATGCGGGCGCGCCCTGGGGCGCCCGTGGTGCGGGGCCCTGGCGCGGGCAGCGCGTTCGTGGGCTGTGCCCACCCCTTCCGCCCTGCGGAACGACTGCCCACAGCGGCCTCCGGGACGATGCCCACAGCTGGTAACAGCTCGAAGCGCTCGGTGGCCGTCAGGGGCCTCTGGAGCCCCTCCCCGAATATGGGGAGTCGTCTCGCCACCGCTCAGGGCGGCACATGCGCATTCAGGTACCGGCAAACCCCCATGAGTGTCAGTGGTACCGGTAGACTGGGAGACAATCCCGCCACCCTGCGGAACATGTCGAACGACGCAGCCGCTCCCGTATGCCCGGAGAACGGCCTGTGCTGTGCCAGAAAGGGCGCTTCGTGGCCGATTCCGGCAACCCCAACGAGATCACCCCGTCCGCCAACGCTGCGTCGTACGACGCCAGCGCGATCACCGTCCTCGAGGGTCTGGACGCGGTCCGCAAGCGCCCCGGCATGTACATCGGCTCGACCGGTGAACGGGGACTGCACCACATGGTGCAGGAGGTCGTCGACAACTCCGTCGACGAGGCCCTGGCCGGCCACGCGGACACCATCGACGTCACGATCCTGGCCGACGGCGGCGTGCGCGTCGTCGACAACGGGCGCGGCATCCCGGTCGGCATCGTGCCGTCCGAGGGCAAGCCGGCCGTCGAGGTCGTGCTGACGGTCCTCCACGCGGGCGGCAAGTTCGGCGGCGGCGGCTACGCGGTCTCCGGCGGTCTGCACGGCGTCGGCGTCTCCGTCGTCAACGCCCTCTCCACCAAGGTCTCGGTGGAGATCAAGACCGACGGCTACCGCTGGACGCAGGACTACAAGCTGGGCGCCCCGACCGCGCCCCTCGCCAAGCACGAGGAGACCGACGAGACCGGCACCTCGGTCACGTTCTGGTCCGACCCGGACATCTTCGAGACCACCGAGTACTCCTTCGAGACGCTCTCGCGCCGTTTCCAGGAGATGGCCTTCCTCAACAAGGGCCTCACCATCGCGCTCACCGACGAGCGAGAGTCCGCGAAGGCCACGGTCGGCGCCGACGACCCGGACGCCGAGGCCGCCGCCGAGCCGACCGCGCGCACGGTGAAGTACCACTACGAGGGCGGCATCGTCGACTTCGTGAAGTACCTCAACTCGCGCAAGGGCGAGCTGATCCACCCGACCGTCATCGACGTCGAGGCCGAGGACAAGGAGCGGACGCTCTCGGTCGAGATCGCGATGCAGTGGAACTCGCAGTACAGCGAGGGCGTGTACTCGTTCGCGAACACGATCCACACGCATGAGGGCGGTACGCACGAGGAGGGCTTCCGGGCCGCGCTGACGGGTCTGGTGAACCGCTACGCGCGTGACAAGAAGCTGCTGCGCGAGAAGGACGACAACCTCACGGGTGAGGACATCCGCGAGGGTCTGACGGCGATCATCTCGGTCAAGCTGGGCGAGCCGCAGTTCGAGGGCCAGACGAAGACGAAGCTGGGCAACACGGAGGCCAAGACCTTCGTGCAGAAGATCGTCCACGAGCACCTCAACGACTGGTTCGACCGCAACCCCGTCGAGGCCGCGGACATCATCCGCAAGTCGATCCAGGCGGCCACTGCGCGCGTGGCGGCCCGCAAGGCGCGTGACCTGACCCGCCGCAAGGGTCTGCTGGAGTCGGCGTCCCTCCCGGGCAAGCTGAGCGACTGCCAGTCGAACGACCCGACGAAGTGCGAGATCTTCATCGTCGAGGGTGACTCCGCCGGCGGCTCGGCCAAGTCCGGTCGCAACCCGATGTACCAGGCCATCCTGCCGATTCGCGGCAAGATCCTGAACGTCGAGAAGGCCCGGATCGACAAGATCCTGCAGAACACCGAGGTCCAGGCGCTGATCTCGGCCTTCGGCACCGGAGTCCACGAGGACTTCGACATCGAGAAGCTCCGCTATCACAAGATCATTCTGATGGCGGACGCCGACGTCGACGGTCAGCACATCAACACCTTGCTGCTGACCTTCCTCTTCCGCTTCATGCGTCCGCTGGTCGAGGCCGGTCACGTCTACCTCTCCCGCCCGCCGCTCTACAAGATCAAGTGGGGTCGGGACGACTTCGAGTACGCGTACTCGGACCGTGAGCGGGACGCGCTGGTCGAGCTGGGCAAGCAGAACGGCAAGCGGATCCGTGAGGACTCGATCCAGCGCTTCAAGGGTCTGGGCGAGATGAACGCGGAGGAGCTGCGCGTCACCACCATGGACCAGGACCACCGTGTCCTCGGCCAGGTGACCCTGGACGACGCGGCGCAGGCGGACGACCTGTTCTCGGTGCTGATGGGTGAGGACGTCGAGGCCCGGCGCTCCTTCATCCAGCGCAACGCCAAGGACGTTCGCTTCCTCGACATCTGAGTCGGTCTCAGCTGACCGTACGAAAGGACTGACGACCAGCAATGGCCGACGAGAACCCCCCTGTGACGACCGAAGAAGAAGAGCCGGTGCTGCGGATCGAGCCCGTCGGGCTCGAGACCGAGATGCAGCGCTCGTACCTCGACTACGCGATGTCCGTCATCGTGTCGCGTGCGCTGCCCGACGTGCGGGACGGCCTCAAGCCGGTGCACCGCCGTGTGCTGTACGCGATGTACGACGGCGGTTACCGGCCCGAGAAGGGCTTCTACAAGTGCGCCCGTGTCGTCGGCGACGTCATGGGCACGTACCACCCGCACGGCGACTCCTCGATCTACGACGCGCTGGTCCGCCTCGCGCAGCCGTGGTCGATGCGGCTGCCGCTGGTGGACTCCAACGGCAACTTCGGTTCTCCGGGCAACGACCCGGCCGCCGCCATGCGGTACACCGAGTGCAAGATGATGCCGCTGGCCATGGAGATGCTCCGGGACATCGACGAGGAGACCGTCGACTTCCAGGACAACTACGACGGCCGGAACCAGGAGCCGACGGTTCTGCCGGCGCGCTTCCCGAACCTGCTGGTCAACGGCTCGGCCGGTATCGCGGTCGGTATGGCGACCAACATTCCGCCGCACAATCTGCGCGAGGTCGCGGCCGGCGCGCAGTGGGCGCTGGAGCACCCGGAGGCGACGCACGAGGAGCTGCTCGACGCGCTGATCGAGCGGATCAAGGGCCCCGACTTCCCGACCGGCGCGCTGGTCGTGGGCCGCAAGGGCATCGAGGAGGCGTACCGCACGGGTCGTGGCTCGATCACGATGCGCGCGGTCGTCGAGGTCGAGGAGATCCAGAACCGCCAGTGCCTGGTGGTCACGGAGCTTCCGTACCAGACCAACCCGGACAACCTCGCACAGAAGATCGCCGACCTGGTGAAGGACGGCAAGATCGGCGGCATCGCCGACGTCCGCGACGAGACCTCGTCCCGTACCGGCCAGCGGCTCGTCATCGTGCTCAAGCGCGACGCCGTCGCCAAGGTCGTGCTCAACAACCTGTACAAGCACACCGACCTGCAGACGAACTTCGGCGCGAACATGCTGGCGCTCGTCGACGGTGTGCCGCGCACGCTCTCGCTGGACGCGTTCATCCGCCACTGGGTGACGCACCAGATCGAGGTCATCGTGCGCCGGACCCGCTTCCGGCTGCGCAAGGCCGAGGAGCGCGCCCACATCCTGCGCGGTCTGCTCAAGGCGCTGGACGCGATCGACGAGGTCATCGCGCTGATCCGGCGCAGTGACACGGTCGAGGTCGCGCGCGAGGGCCTGATGGGGCTGCTGCAGATCGACGAGATCCAGGCCAACGCCATCCTCGAGATGCAGCTGCGCCGGCTCGCCGCCCTGGAGCGCCAGAAGATCGTCGCCGAGCACGACGAGCTCCAGGCGAAGATCAACGAGTACAACGCGATCCTCGCGTCCGAGGAGCGTCAGCGCGCCATCGTCAGCGAGGAGTTGGCGCTGCTCGTCGAGAAGTTCGGCGACGACCGCCGCTCCAAGCTGGTGCCCTTCGACGGTGACATGTCCATCGAGGACCTGATCGCCGAGGAGGACATCGTCGTCACCATCACGCGTGGCGGCTATGTGAAGCGGACGAAGACCGAGGACTACCGTTCGCAGAAGCGCGGCGGCAAGGGTGTGCGCGGCACGAAGCTGAAGCAGGACGACATCGTCGACCACTTCTTCGTCTCGACCACGCACCACTGGCTGCTGTTCTTCACGAACAAGGGCCGGGTGTACCGGGCGAAGGCGTACGAGCTTCCGGACGCCGGCCGGGACGCGCGCGGTCAGCACGTGGCGAACCTGCTGGCCTTCCAGCCGGACGAGCAGATCGCGGAGATCCTCGCGATCCGCGACTACGAGGCCGCGCCGTACCTGGTGCTCGCCACGAAGGGCGGTCTGGTGAAGAAGACCGCGCTGAAGGACTACGACTCGCCGCGTTCCGGCGGTGTCATCGCGATCAACCTCCGGGAGACCGAGGACGGCAGCGATGACGAGCTGATCGGCGCGGAGCTGGTGTCGGCGGAGGACGATCTGCTGCTCATCAGCAAGAAGGCGCAGTCGATCCGGTTCACCGCGACGGACGACGCGCTGCGGCCGATGGGACGGGCGACGTCCGGCGTCAAGGGCATGAGTTTCCGCGAGGGAGACGAACTGCTCTCGATGAATGTCGTCCGGCCGGGTACGTTCGTCTTCACCGCCACCGACGGTGGGTACGCGAAGCGGACCAACGTCGACGAGTACCGCGTCCAGGGTCGCGGTGGCCTCGGCATCAAGGCCGCCAAGATCGTGGAGGACCGTGGTTCGCTGGTGGGCGCGCTGGTGGTCGAGGAGACCGACGAGATCCTCGCCATCACGCTGTCCGGCGGTGTGATTCGTACGCGCGTCAATGAAGTCAGGGAGACCGGCCGTGACACCATGGGCGTCCAGCTGATCAACCTGGGCAAGCGCGATGCCGTCGTCGGGATCGCGCGCAACGCCGAGGCGGGCAGCGAGGCCGACGAGGTCGACGGTGTCGAGGACGCCGACGGCGTCGAGGCCACCGATGGTGTCGAGGCCGCTGTCGCGGTCGAGACGGTCGAGGACACGGAGTCCGCGGCCGGGGAGCACGAGGAGTAGAGCGTGAGTGGAGCCATGGGCGCCGGATCGGCCGCTGCTGGAGCTGCTTCTGGAGCGAACGGTGCCCGTGGCTCCGCCACGGACTCCCAGGGGGTTGGCGTGACATACGGCAACAACGGGCCGCTGCCCGGCGAGCGGACGGGGGCCGCGCCGACGGCGCAGCCGTACCACCCGCCGCAGGCCTACGCGGACCGGCAGGGGCAGGGCGGGCCGGCGGGCGACGCGGCCATGCGGCGGCCGCGTACGGGGGCGCGCACGACGCCCCGGACGCGCAAGGCGCGGCTGCGGGTGGCCAAGGCCGATCCGTGGTCGGTGATGAAGGTGAGCTTCCTGCTCTCCATCGCGCTGGGCATCTGCACGGTCGTCGCGGCGGCGGTGCTGTGGATGGTCATGGACGCCATGGGCGTCTTCTCCACGGTCGGCGGGACGATCAGCGAGGCGACGGGCTCGAACGAGTCCAACGGCTTCGACCTGCAGTCGTTCCTGTCGCTGCCGCGGGTGCTGATGTTCACCTCGGTGATCGCCGTGATCGACGTGGTGCTCGCCACGGCGCTGGCGACGCTGGGCGCGTTCATCTACAACCTGTCGGCCGGCTTCGTCGGCGGTGTGGAGCTCACGCTGGCGGAGGACGAGTAGGTCCGCCGGTCCGCGACGGGGGGCCGTCGGAACCGATTTTGGGACTGGCCCCCACGTGCGCTAATCTTCAGGAGTCAGCGCGCGGGACACACACCGCAGAGCGCGGCGGGGCTATAGCTCAGTTGGTTAGAGCGCATCCCTGATAAGGATGAGGCCACAGGTTCAAATCCTGTTAGCCCCACAGACAATGATCGGCCCGGACGGAACTTCCCGTCCGGGCCGATCGTTTTATGGCCGTGGGCCCGGCCTTGAGGTAGGTCACCAATCGGTATCGGTCGGTGTGTATAGTCGGGCGGCAGTAGTCCTCATACGTCAAGGAAAGACGAGGTCGCGCGGTGAAGAAGCTTCTCCTGGTCGCACTGGCCGCCATCGGCGGGCTCCTCGTGTACCGCCAGATCCAGGCGGATCGCGCCGAGCAGGATCTGTGGACGGAGGCGACCGACTCCGTGCCCGCAGGTTCGGGTGTGTGAGACGCGCACGGTCTGAACGACGAAGCCCCGGCCGCTTTCGAGCGGCCGGGGCTTCTCGCTGTTCCGGCGCGGTCGCGGGGCCTGTTTCACGACCGTGACACCACCCCTCTTGAGTTCGCCTACGCAAATCATTAACTTGCAAGAGCAAAGTTGCGTGGTCACGGTCAAGGGGGGACTCCAGTGAGAGCACTACTGCGCCGCCGGACGGCGGCGGGATGGATCGCCGGGGCGCTGCTCGCCCTGGCACTGACGCCGGCGACCGGCGCGGCCGCCGCCCCGGCGGCCGAGGGGGACGGCCGGAGCAGCCTGGTGATGGTGCTGGACTCCTCCGGCTCCATGGCCGACGACGACGGCTCCGGGCGCACCCGCATGGAGGCCGCCCGCGCCGCCGTGGGGACGGTCGTCGACAGCCTGCCCGACGGGTATCCCACCGGACTTCGGGTGTACGGCGCCGACCGTGAGCGGGGCTGCACCGACACCCGGCTCGTCACGCCGGTCGAACCGCTGGACCGCGCCGGGCTGAAGCAGGCCGTCGCCTCGGTGAAGCCCAAGGGCGACACCCCGATCGGGCTGTCGCTGCAGAAGGCCGCGGCCGACCTGCCCGCGTCGCCGGCCGGCGCCATCGGGACGCGGACGATCCTGCTGATCTCCGACGGCGAAGACACCTGCGGGACGCCCAAGCCCTGCGAGGTCGCCGAGGAGCTCGCCGAGGACGGCGTCGGCCTGCGCATCGACACCGTCGGCTTCCAGGTCCGCGGCAAGGCCCGCGAGCAGTTGGAGTGCGTCGCCGAGGCGGGCAACGGGCGGTACTACGACGCCCCGGACGCCGCCGCGCTCGCCCGACAGCTGCAGCGCGCCTCGCAGTTGTCGGCCGACGGCTACCGGCTGCGGGGCAAGCGGGTCGAGGGCACGGCGACGCGCGATCGCGCGCCCCGGATGGTTCCGGGGCAGTACCTGGACACCATCGGCCCCGGCGAGAAGCGGCACTACGCGGTCGACCTGGACGCCGCCTCCACCGCCGACTTCTCGGCGACGGCGGTGCCCCAGCCCGGCGCGGCCGTGGACATGCTGGACGCGCTGAGCGCCAGCATCGTCCACGGCGCCGACAGCACCTGCGAGTCGAGCACCGAGATGTTCTCCCAGCACGAGGGCGCGACCCCGCTCACGGCGGCGGTCCTGCGCGTCCCGAGCGAGTCCGGCACCGCCTCCTGCGACGAGGCGGGCCGCTACTGGCTGGTCGTCGAGCGCAAGAGCCAGCCCGACTCCGACGCGGCGCGCTGGCCGCTGGAGTTGACGTACGCGACCGAGGCGCCGCCGGCGAAGGGCACGACGCTCGCCCCGTCGCAGCCGGAGTACGGCAAGGGCGGCAAGGACGCCGTGCTGCCGACCGGCGACCCGAAGGACGTGCGCGCCGGCACCGGCTTCAACGACGCCCGCGAGATCGGGACCGGCGTATGGCGGGACCGCCTGGTGCCCGCCCAGACGCTCTGGTTCCGCGTCCCGGTCGGCTGGGGCCAGCAGCTGCGCTACGACGTGGAGTTCGCCAACGAACCGACCGTGAAGGGCCTTGGGACGACCTTCTCGTACGGGGCGACCGAGGTGTACACGCCGGCCCGTAACCCGGTCGGCGCCGGGGCGATCGGGTTCACCCCGCGGACCGTCTACAACGGCCGCCCGGCGGAGCTGAATCTGGGCACCGTGCCGATCGCCTGGACCAACCGGCACGAGAGCAACCCGAACGTCGTGCCCGTGCACACCAAGGGCGGCTTCTACATCGCCGTGACGCTCGGCGCGAGGGCCGCCGAGATCGCCGAGAACCCGCAGATCGGGGTGGTGCTGCGGGTCGCCGTGCTCGGCGAGGAGCGCGCCGGGCCCCAGCACGACGCTCCGGTGCTCGATCGGAAGCCGACTGATCGGGACGATTCGCCCGGCCGCGCAGACAGCGGAGGGACGGGCGGGGCAGGATGGACCGGCACCGCGGCCGCCGCCGCCGCGGGCGGCGCGGTCGTCCTGATCGCGGGAGCAGTGCTCGTACTCGTACGACGCAGGGCGGCGACCCGGGCGACGGGCACGGAGACGACGAGGAGAAGCGCGTGAGGACGCAGCGCATCCGGACAGTGCGCGGCACGGGCCGCAGCGCCATGGCCGCGGTGGCGGCGCTGTGCGCGGTCGCGACGCTGCCCGGGCAGGCTTGGGCGGCAGGCGAGAGCCCGTACACGTACGACAGCGCGGCCAAGCAGGTGAAGGGCGCGGTGACGACGACGGACTCGGCGCAGCTGAAGCCGGGCGCGGTCTACCGGGACACCATCAAGAAGGACGGCAAGTCCTACTACCGGGTCGACCTCGACGGCGAGCACAACGCGTACGTGTCGGTCGTCGCGGTGCCGAAGCCCGGCGGCAAGGCCGACTACGGCGACGGCATCAAGGTCAGCCTGCAGGACGGCTCCGGCGCCCAGTGCAACTACGGGGAGGCGCAGTTCGGCTCGGCCGGCTACACCCGGCCGATCACCGCGTACGCGCAGCGGGCCATCGACCCGGACAACAGCAGCTGCCAGTCGCCCGGCGCGTACTACGTGCTGGTCGAGCGGACCAGCAAGTCCACGTCCACGCCCGAGGATTGGGGCCTGGAGATCCGGCATCTGACCGAGCCGACGCTGAAGGCGGCCGGGCCGACCGAGGCGCCCGAGGACTGGCCGTCCGCCTCGCCCCAGCCGCCGTCAGGCGGTCCGCAGAAGCGTCTCGGCGGCACCAGCTTCTACGCCGCCGCGGGCCTGACGCAGGGCGAGTGGCGCGACGACATCAAGCCGGGCCAGACGCTCTTCTACCGGGTGCCGATCGACTGGGGCCAGCAGATCTTCGCCACGGCCGAGCTGGGCAGCAGCGCCGTGGGCGACGAGTTGGTCAGCAACGCGCTGGTGCTGTCGCTGGACAACCCGGCCCGCGGGCATGTGAACGATCAGACGCTGACGTACAGCGGCAAGCAGGCCACGCTGGCGCTCGACCCGGAGCCGCCGGTCAAGTACGAGAACCGCTTCGAGTCCGACAGCTCGACCAGCGCCATGCGGTTCGCCGGCTGGTACTACCTGTCGGCCACGCTCAGCCCGGAGGTGGCGGCGGAGTACGGCGACAAGCCGATGCCGCTGACACTGCGGGTGAACATCACGGGCCAGGCCGATGAGGGCCCCGGGTACGTCGGGAACCCCGGGCCGTTCGCGGTGACCGAGGACGACCAGGACGCCGCCGCCAGCGGGCAGAGCGGGTCGGAGGCGGACGCGACCAGCGGCACGATGAAGCTGGTCGCGGCGGCCGGGATCGGCGCCGGGGTCGTCCTGCTGCTCGGGCTCGGCGGCTGGACGCTCGCCGCACGGCGACGGGCGACGCAGCAGGGCCCGCAGGATCCGCCGCAGTACGGGCCGCCGGCGTCCTGGTAGCCGGCGTGGACGGCCTTTGCGGGGCACCCAGGCCTGAGTGAGGTCTCAGGGCCTGGCTGAGGTCCCTCAGGCCTGGGTGAGGTCCCTCAGGCCTGAGTGAGTGCCCATATGCCGACCGCCAGGCAGACCAGAGCGACGATCAGCACCGGGATCGCCACCTTCGGGGGCGGTCCCGGTCGCGTCTGCGGGGCCGGGAGCGCCGCCGGGGCTGCCTGGGCGGGCACGCCCGCCGTCGGGGTCTGGAGGGGCGCGTGGGCCGTGTACTGGCGCGTCAGCGGCTGGTCGTACGGCACGGCGGCCGTGGGGGCCTGGGCGAAGTCCGGCGCGGCGGCGGCATGGGAAGAGGCCGGGTGCGCGGGGAGGGGGGCGGGCGGCTGCGTGGGGGCGGACACCGGGTGGGGCGAGGGGGTCGGCTGCTGGGGCGGCGGCGGGAGGTGGAAGCTGCCCGTCTCGGACGGGTTCGGCATCTGCCGCGTCTCCGGCGCGGCCGACGAGGCGGCCGACGCAGCGGCGGCCACCGGCCCCTCCGGGCCGAAACCGGACGGCAGCGGGCCGATCTGGTCGAAGACCTCGACCGGCTCCTCGTCCGGACCGGCCTCCGGCAGCATGTCGACCGCCGTGCTCAGCGCCTTGCGCGCGCCGGTGGCCGACCGGAACCGGGCCTGCGGGTCGGGCTGGAGCAGCCCGGCGAGCACCTGCCACATCGGCTCCGGGATGCCCTGCGGGGCGCCGGGAGTGCCGTGGGCGTTGAAGTAGTCGACCAGGGCCTGCGAGTCGGGCTTGGTGCCCTGGAGAAGGTAGAGCGCGACCAGGCCGACGGCGAACAGGTCCGCGGTGAAGTCCGGCTCCGCGCCGAGCATCTGCTCGGGCGCGAAGTAACCGGGCGTCCCCACGACGTAGTTCGTCTCGGTGAGCCGCGGCTCGCCCTTGCGCATGGAGATGCCGAAATCGGACAGCCGCAGATGCGGCCGCCCGGTTCCGGTGGCCTCCAGCAGGATGTTGGCCGGCTTGATGTCGCGGTGCACGACCCCCTCCGCGTGCACCGCGGCCAGACCGGCCAGCAACTGGTCCAGCAGGACGCAGACGAAACGCGGCGGCAGCGGGCCGTAGTCGCCGATGACGTGCGCCAGCGACCCGCCGCTCACCAGATCCATGGTGAACAGCACCTTGTCGTCGTCCGCGGCCCAGCTGGCCGGGGCGAGGACGTGCGGGTGGTCGATCCGGAGGGCCTGCTCGCGGACGAAGCGCAGCAGTGTGTGCGCGTCGCTCTGCTGCAGCACCTTCGCGGCCACATAGCGGCGCCGCCGGTGGTCCCAGGCACGCCATACCGCGCCCACGCCACCGCGTCCGATCGGGTCGATCAGTTCGTACCGACCAGCGAAGACCTCACCCATTGCGCCGCGCCGCTCCCGTCGTGCCGTCTCTACGTCTCTACGTCAGTTCTGCTGCGTCAGTCTCGCCTGTGCGTCTGCCGCGTCAGTTCTGGTGCGACTCGTAGTGCGAGACCGCGTCGGACGTACGGCCCGCGCCGTACACCCGGAGGAACTCTGCCAGCTCCGGGTGCGTCGGGGCGAGGGAGTCCGCGGCATCGATGATGTCGCCGGCCGCCGCGACCGAGCGCAGCAGCGACTGGATCTCGCGGACCACGCGGCGCACGGTCGGCGCGCCCGAGCTGTTCGTCGTCTGGCTGGTGCTGGTCAGGACCGAGCCGCCCTGCGACTTCTTGATCTCGTCCATCCGGTCGGTGGCCTCCGCGGCGCTCACGCTGCCGTCCGCGACCAGCCCGGCGAGCTCCTGCAGGGCCTGGACGCGCTGGACGACGGCCGGATTGCCGATCTTGGCCCGCTGGCCGCTCATCAGCTGGGACAGCATGGGCGCGGACAGGCCGAGCACGGCCGCGAGCCGGGCCTGGTTCAGCCCCAGATCGTCGATCAGCCGACGGAAGAGCGCCCCCAGCGGCTCTCCGTACCAACTGCGCTGAAGCTCTCTGGCTCTTGCCGTGGCTTCCTGCTGCGCTGCATCCATTGCTTCTCCCCATCCCTGCGGTTCGCTGCTGCGAACCTCGCCAGCATCTTACGGAGAGTGGTCGCACACCGGGAGCCCCAATCCTTTTGCGGGATACCGGGGGTGAACCGGTACTCTGGTCTGCGGCGCTGCCCGGTCCGTACGACCGAGTGGACGCCGACCCCTCTCGGGGCCTTAGCTCAGTTGGTAGAGCGCTGTCTTTGCATGGCAGATGTCAGGGGTTCGACTCCCCTAGGCTCCACTTTCCAAACCCCCTCCGACCTGCGGAAACGCAGGAGGAGGGGGTTTTGCTGCGCCTGGGCCCGGCGCATGGCGTCCGTCACGACGCCGCGGGCTTGCGGGTGGCGCGGCCGCCCTTGGAGACGAGGGTGGTGACGTTCATCCGCTTGCTGAACCGGTAGGTCATGAGCGGGCTGCCGCTGACGAACTCCTTGTACGCGACCGCGCTGCGCCCGGTCAGGCGCATGCCGACCGGGGTGAAGTCGGCCCTGGTGAACTGGATGACGGCGTCCCGCCGGCCGAGGCTGACCGGCTGGTGGAAGTAGCCGAAGCGGAACGGCCTGACGGTCTTGCCGTGCAGCAGCCGAGCGATCGTGTCGGCGGTGTACTGGGCGGTCGGCAGCCCGCTCTGGCAGGAGCCGTGGAGCTGTCCGTAGCCCATGCGGACGGCGGCGGCGTCGCCGACGGCGTGGATCTCCGGGTGGGACACCGACCGCAGCGTGGCGTCGGTCAGGATCAGGCCGCGGTCGTCGGTGGCGATCTTGGCGTCGGCGGCGAGCGGCGACACCTTGACGCCGGCGGTCCACAGGCAGGCGTCGGAGCGGATGATCCGTCCGTCCGCGAGCTCGACGGCGTCGGGCAGCACCTCGGTGACGCGGGCGCCGGTCTCCAGGGTGATGCCGAGGCGGTCCAGCACCCGGTGGAGGTACGCGCGGGCCTTGGCGCCCATCATCGCGCCGGGCTCCTCGGTGCTGATCAGGGTGACGTTCAGCCCCGGGTGGGCCTCCGCGAGCTCCGCGGCCGCCTCGATGCCGGTCAGGCCTCCGCCGCAGACGGTGAGGGCGCCGCCGGCCTGCGCGACCTCGGCGATGCGCGCCGCGAACCGGCCGGCGATCTCCGGGCTGTTGAGGGTGAACGCGTGGGCCTCGGCTCCGGGGACGTTGCCGGTGTCGGTCGAGCTGCCCAGCGCGTAGACGAGCGTGTCGTACCCGAGGGGCGTGGCGCCGTCGACGGTGATGCGCCGGGCCTCGGGATCGATCGCGGTGGCGGCGCCCTGGACGAACGTGACGCCGGTACCGGCGAGCAGATCGGAGATCCGGTGGTGGGCCAGCTCCTGTCCGGCGGCGATCTGATGCATCCGCAGCCGCTCGACGAACCGGCTCGACGGGTTGACCAGAGTGATCTTCACACCGGCCCGGCGGGTGCGGTGGGCCAGCCGGATGGCGCTGAACATTCCCGTGTAGCCGGCGCCGAGAACGACGACGTGGTGGCCGTTGGTCATAGCGATCTCCCAGGGCGGGCACCGGCTTCGGTACCGGTGACGCCTATGGGACAGGCAGACCCCCGCCAGGCGTGACACGGCATCGATGTGACCTACGTCACGTCAGGGTGCGAGGTCTCAAGGTCCTTGCCGCGAAAGCTTCGCCGCTGACAGCCTGAGGCGCATGATCGATACGCCTGCGGCCGATGCCGTCGACGACTTCACCGCCCATCGGCGGCTGCTGTTCGCCACCGCGTACCGGATGCTCGGCAGCGTCGCCGATGCCGAGGACGTGCTCCAGGACGCCTGGCTCAAGTGGTCCCAGACGGACCGCGGCTCGGTCGCCCACGCACGCGCCTACCTCGTGCGGACGGTCACCAACCTCTCGTTGAACCGCCTCACCTCGGCTCGGGCCACCCGCGAGTCCTATGTCGGCCAGTGGTTGCCCGAACCGCTGCTCACCGCCCCTGACGTCAGCGAGGGGGCCGAATTGGCGGACAGCGTGTCCACCGCCCTGCTCGTCGTCCTCGAAAGCCTCAGCCCGGTCGAGCGTGCGGTGTTCGTGCTGCGCGAGGTGTTCGGATACTCGCATGCCGAGATCGCCGGCATCCTCGACCGCAGCGAGGCGACCGTCCGGCAGACCGCCCACCGCGCCCGCGAGCACGTCCAGGCCCGGCGCCCGCGCTACGACACCGACCAGGAACAGCGGCAGGCGGTCACCGAGCGCTTCCTCGCCGCCTGCACCGGTGGTGACCTGAACGCCATGATGGAACTCCTCGCCCCCGACGTGACCGCCTGGGCCGACGGCGGCGGCAAGGTCACCGCGGCCCGCCGCCCCCTGCACGGCACCGACCCCGTGGCCCGCTGGATGCTCGGCGTGCTGGCCAAGCCCGAACTCCACGGCATGACCCTGGAGACCGCGCTCGTCAACGGCGAGCAGGGCGTGCTGTTCGTGATGGGCGCGCACCCGATCGGCGCGCTGACCTACGACCTGAACGACGGCCTCATGCAGAACCTGCGATTCCAGGTCAATCCGGACAAGCTGAGCGGTCTGCGCTGACGCGAGCCGGGGGCGCCGACACGGCGCCCCCGGCTCGCCGAGCCGTCGCCGCCCACGGGTCCGCTCGGCCCCCACCCACGGGGGTGTATTGGCCCATTCTCCCTGGGCCTGAGTGGACCAGGTAAGCGGGCCAGTACGGGCCTAGCGTCATGGACATGGTCCTCACTCTCCTGCCCCCGCCCGGAGCGCCCCGCGCGCTCGCCGCCGCGCAGCTGAGCAACTCCGTCGGCGACGGCGCCTTCTACGTGTGCTCCGCGCTGTACTTCGCCCAGATCGTCGGCCTCTCCGCCGCGCAGATCGGCCTCGGGCTCACCCTCGCCTGGGCGATCGGGTCCGTGGCCGGCGTCCCGCTGGGCCACCTGGCCGACCAGCGCGGGGCCCGCGGCACCGCCGTGGTGCTCGCGCTGCTGACCGCGACGGCCGTCGCCTCGTTCCTCTTCATCCGCTCGTACGCGCCCTTCCTCATCGCCGCCGCGGCCTACGCGACCGCGCAGTGCGGACTGGCCGCCGCCCGACAGGCGCTGCTCGCCGGACTGGTGGACAAGGACGCGCGCACCGGCGTCATGGCCCGGCTGCAGTCCACGCTCAACGCCGGACTCGCCCTCGGCGCCGGGCTCGGCGGCCTGGCGCTCCACGCGGGCACGCGGGCGGCCTTCCTCGGGGTGTTCGCGCTGGATGCGGTGGCCTTTCTGATCTGCGCGCTGGTGCTCGCCAGGCTGCCGAAGCTGCCGCCGGTGACCGCTGCCGAGTCGGCCTCGGCCGACGGCGCGGCCGGCGCGGCCTCCGGTGCCTCTGCGGCCGACGGCGCGGACCGGTTCGCCGTACTCCGGGACCGCCCGTACGCGCTGGTCAGCCTGCTCAACGCGGTCCTGCTGCTGCGGCTGCCGCTGCTGAGCCTGGCGCTGCCGCTGTGGATCCCGGCCCGGACCGACGCCCCCGACTGGACGGTCTCGGCCCTGTTCGTCCTCAACACCGCCGCCGTGATGCTCTTCCAGGTCCGCACGGCCCGGTTCGTCACCGACCTGGCGTCGGCGACGCGCGCGGTACGGACGTCGGGTGCGGTGATGCTCGTCTCGTGCGCGGTCTTCGCGCTGTCGGCCGCCGCGCTGCCGGCCCGGGCGGCGCTCGCCGTCCTCCTCGTGGGTGCGGCCCTTCAGGTCGCCGGGGAGATGCGGCATTCCGCCGGGGCCTGGCAGATCTCCTTCGACCTCGCGCCCGCCGACCGCATCGGCCAGTACCAGGGCTTCTTCGGCACCGGAGTGCCCGCCGCACGGACGGCGGGGCCGCTGCTGGTCACCGCGCTCCTGGTGACCTGGGGCGTGCCGGGCTGGTTCGTGCTCGGCGGGATCTTCCTGGCGGCCGGATGCGCGATGGGGCCCGCGGTGCGCCGGGCCGAGGCGGCCGTCGCCCGGCGGGAGTTCGCGACCGTGCGTTGAGCCGCACGGGTGGTGTTCATCGGAATAACTGCGCGGGGGCGGCGTCGCTCCCCGGCTTTCCCCCGTGCGTACACATCATGAGAAAGGTATGTAGATCGCGCAACCTGAAATGAACCATCCGAGAACCGTACGTATCGAAAGCGAGGGGCCATGGCCGCCGTCAAGGTCAAGCAGTTCTGGACCGCCTTCATCTCCGTACTCGTCGCCCTCCTGGGCGCCCTCGGCCTGGCGACCCCCGCCACCGCCGCCCAGCAGCCCGCCGTCAGCCGCCCGGAGGAGCCGGCCGCGGACAACGCCGCCGCCCGGGTGCTCGCGACGGTGCCCGCACAGGCGAACCGACGAGCGCCCGTACGGGACCGGTCCCTGCCGCCCACCATCAAGCAGCGCATCCGCGCCGAGGCGCACGGCTCCACGCCGTCGGTACGCCACCTGCCCGCGGACGACGCTCTCGAGACCGACCCGGCCGGGCGCGCGGAACTGACCGAGCTCGCCGACCGTTCCCTCGCGGGGACCGCCCAGGCCGCGGGGACCGCGGCCATCGCGACGGCCTAGACGCCGGGAGCGCTCAGTCTCCCGGCGCCGGCACCGGAGTCAATGTCCGCGGCGCTCGTCGCGGTCGGCATCGGCAGCATCGGCCTCGGCCTGCTTGGCCTCCAGCTCGGCATCGAGCGTGTCACTGCCGTCGACGGACGACAGCGGGGAACGACCCCCACCCTCCGACCCCTCCGAGACCTCGGTGGGCGCGGGCGGTTCGACCAGCCAGTCGGGATTGGCCTGCTTGTCCCACCACTTCCACGCGCAGAAGGCCCCACCGGCCAGCACCCCGAGGACCAAGACCCACTTGGCGGCGGCCCCGGCCCTGGCCCGACGCTCGTGCTTCTTGACGATCTTTCTGATCTCCTTCGGCGTCACCTGACCGCGCAGCGCGGCCCAGGCGGCGGTGGAACGCGATCCGGCCTCCTCCAGGACGGGACCGGTCGCGGCGACCGCGTATTCCACACGCGGCACGGTGTAGTCGGCTGCCATACGGGCGGCTTTGCGGGAACGGTCCGCCGCGAGTTGCGCGGCCGCGTCCACCCGCGGCGGTACATGCGGTGCGACATGGGCGTCGTACTGCACACGAGCTTGAACACGGGCCTGATGTGCGGCCTTCGAGACCTTCGGTGCGAGTTTGACGCGTGCCTCATGCGCATACTGCGCGGCCTGGTCCTTGGCCGTGCCTGCGTAGGGCGCCACCACTTCCGCGGCGTGCAGCACGCTGTCCTTCGCCGAACCGGTCGCGGCGCGCACGCTGTCCATGCGGGTCACGGGATCCTCCTCCTCGGTGGCGTAATCGCGGGATCCGGGACGTGCCGAGGGCGGCACCTCCCGAACAGGGCACAGTTCGCATATCCGCCCTTCGCGAAATCATGCCTGCAGATCGCCGGTCCGGCATGCGGGACAGCCATCCGGGTCACGCTGCTGCCTCCCCGTCCCTTCCGTGCCCACCCGTGCGAGGATCGGTTCACGTCAGTGCAGACTCACGGAAGGCACATCGTGGCCGAGCAGCTTTACGCCACCCTGAAGACCAACCAGGGCGACATCGAGATTCGGCTCCTGCCGAACCACGCCCCGAAGACGGTCAAGAACTTCGTCGAGCTCGCCCAGGGCGAGCGCGAGTGGACCCACCCGGCCACCGGCAAGAAGTCCACGGACCGCCTGTACGACGGCACCGTCTTCCACCGGGTCATCGAGGGCTTCATGATCCAGGGCGGCGACCCGCTGGGCAACGGCACCGGCGGCCCGGGCTACGAGTTCGCCGACGAGTTCCACCCCGAGCTCGCCTTCGACAAGCCGTACCTGCTGGCCATGGCCAACGCCGGCCCGGGCACCAACGGCTCGCAGTTCTTCATCACCGTCGCCCCGACCGCGTGGCTGACCCGCAAGCACACCATCTTCGGCGAGGTCGCCGGCGACGCGAGCAAGAAGGTCGTCGACGAGATCGTCGGCGCCCGCACCAACCCGCGCACCGACCGCCCGGTCAACGACGTGGTCATCGAGTCCGTCGTGATCGAGAAGCGCTAGCGCGCCGGCCGCAGGCTCCTCCCCGTCACGGGGAACCTTTTCGCCCCGCCCGTCCGTAAGGATGGGCGGGGCGGTGCGTTGCCCGCACCCCACCACAGCCCATGTCCTCGGGAGGGACCCCCATGGAGTCCGGTCTGTCGCGCTGCTATCGCCACCCGGACGTGGAGACCGGCATCCGCTGCACCCGGTGCGAGAAGCCGATCTGCCCGCAGTGCATGGTCAGCGCCTCCGTCGGCTTCCAGTGCCCGGACTGCGTCCGCAACGGCTCCGGCACCGGCCACGCCGCCGGGGCCAACCAGCCGCGCACCATCGCCGGCGGCCGGGTAGCGGCCGACGGGCGCTTCGTCACCAAGATCCTCATCGCGATCAACCTGGGCCTGTTCATCGCCGTCCTTGTCGCCGGCGACCGGCTCGTCGACGAGCTCTCACTGATCGGCTACGCGTTCAGCCCGCAGCTCGGCGAGGTCGTCGGGGTCGCGGACGGCGAGTGGTACCGGCTGCTCACGTCCACGGTTCTGCACCAGGAGATCCCGCACTTCGTCTTCAACATGCTGGGCCTGTGGTTCATCGGCGGGATGGTCGAGCCCGAGCTGGGCCGCCGCCGCTTCGCCCTGCTCTGCCTGGTCTCCGGTCTCTCCGGGTCCACGCTGGCCTATCTGGTCGCCGCGCCGAACCAGCCGTCGCTGGGCGCGTCCGGCATCGTCTTCGGCCTGATCGGCGCATTCGCGGTGCTGGCCCGGCGGCGCAGGTACGACATGCGGCCGGTGGCGCTCTTCGTCGGCCTGGCGCTGCTGCTGACCTTCACCCGGGAGGGGATCTCCTGGGAGGCCCATGTGGGCGGTCTGGTGGGCGGCGCGCTGGTGACCCTGGTTCTGGTGCACGCGCCGCGGGAGCGGCGCCGGCTGGTGCAGGCCGCGGGCTGCGTGCTGATCCTGGCGCTGGACCTGGGGATCGTACTGGCCCGGTCCGCCTCGCTGGTCTGAGCCGAGTGCCTGAGTCGCATGCCCCGTGAAAGCTTTCCCCAGAGTTGTCCACAGCGTGTACCGGATCTTGTGCACGGGGTGGGCAAAAGCTTCGCCCCTCGCCCCTGACCTGGTATTTCTCGGTCGGGGCGAGGGGCGAGCGAGGAATGTGGCGGGGTATCCCCAGTCACATCGGCGTCAACCGGATCCAAGTTATCCACAGATCGTCGTAACTTTGTCCCCAGCGGTGTGGACAACTCTGTGGATAAGTTCAGGGGTGAGGTTGACGCCGTAGCGGGCGACCCGCTACTTCCACTGCGTCGAGACGCCGAACCCGGCGGCGATGAAGCCGAAGCCGACCACGATGTTCAAGTTCCCGAGGGACTTGATGGGCAGCGTGCCGTCGGTGACATAGAAGACGACGATCCAGACCAGGCCGATCAGGAAGAGCGCGAGCATCACCGGCGCCACCCAGCTGCTGCTGGTCAGCTTGATGTTGGTCGCCTGCTTCGCCGGCGGCGGCGTGAAGTCGGCCTTCTTGCGGATACGTGACTTCGGCACGAGGGACTCTCCTGTCGATGCGCTGCGTGACCGCGCAGGGAACTGGGGCTGGCACCGGGAAGGGGTGGGAGGACCACCGGCCCCCCGGGGCGTCAGTTAGCGTAGTGCTTCCGCGGCGCCGAAGGGGATCAGGGTACGTTGAGCAATTCTGCCGACTCTCCCGCCGGACCGGAGCGACCCACACGCTGGAGCCCGGTCCGCGTGCTCACGGCTGCCGTTTTCGCACTCGCCGGGCTGATCTTCGTCACCAGCTTCAACACGGCCAAGGGCACCAATATCCGCACGGACGCCTCCCTGCTGCGCCTGTCCGACCTGATCGAGGAGCGCAGTCACCGCAACGGCGAGCTCGATGAGTCGACGGCGGCCGTGCGCGACCAGGTCGACGCCCTCGCCCGCCGCGACGACGGCTCCACCAAGGCCGAGGACGCGAAGCTGCGTGCCCTGGAGGCCGCGGCCGGCACGACGAAGGTCAGCGGACCGGCCGTCACCGTCACCCTGAACGACGCCCCGCCGAACGCCCAGGCCGCCCCTGGCTACCCCGAGCCGCAGGCCAACGACCTGGTCATCCACCAGCAGGACCTCCAGGCCGTGGTGAACGCCCTGTGGAAGGGCGGCGCGACCGGGATCAAGGTCATGGACCAGCGGCTGATCTCGACCAGCGCCGTGCGCTGCGTCGGCAACACCCTGATCCTCCAGGGCCGCGTCTACTCGCCCCCGTACAAGATCACCGCGGTCGGTGACCGCGGGGCGCTCGACAAGGCGCTCAAAGCCTCCCCGGCGCTGCAGAACTACCAGCTGTACGTGAAGGCCTACGGCCTCGGCTGGAAAGTCGACGAGCACGATGCGGTGACTCTGCCGGGTTACTCCGGCACAGTGGATCTCCACTACGCCAAGCCGAGCGGCTGACGCCCGCCTGCCCGCCCGGCCGCCCAAGGGGGTCCGGTGGTGCTCTCGGTACGCCTGGTCGTGCGGACCCTCAGCGAGCTGTGCATCACCGTAGGGGCCGTGATCGTCCTCTTCGTCGGGTACGTGATGTTCTGGACCGGCGTGAAGGCCGAGGCCGCGATGGACGGCCAGATCCAGCTGCTGCAGGACGAATGGGTCGGCCGCGAGGCGGTGCCCGCCCCGGCGCGGGCGACCCCGCCTCCCCCGCCCCCGTACCGCGACGGCAAGGGCCTCGCCGTCATGTACATCCCCCGCTTCGGGCCGGAGTGGGACTGGCCCGTCCTGGAGGGCACCGAGGTCGCCACCCTCAAGAAGGGCCTCGGCCACTACGCCCGCTCCGCCCGCCTCGGCGAGACCGGCAACTTCGCGGTCGCCGGCCACCGCCGCACCTACGGGGACCCGTTCAAGGACGTCCCCCGGCTCCGCCCCGGGGACGCGGTCGTCCTGACGGACGGGACGACCTGGTTCACGTACCGGATCACGAACAAGCCGTACCGGACCGTGCCCACCGACACGCGTGTGATCGACCCGGTGCCGCGCAGGTCCGGATTCGACGGGCCGGGACGCTATCTGACGCTGACCACCTGCGAGCCGGAGTGGGGCAGCAGCCACCGGCTGATCGTCTGGGCGCATCTCGACGCCACGCAGCCTGTGACGCAGGGCAGACCCGAAGCTTTGAACACCTGACCCAAGTCGACCGCTTCGCCCTTTACTCTGGTCCCGTCGAGCAGGACGCGGACAGCAGGAAAACAGACAGACGGAAGGACCGGCAGACGTCATGTACGGCTGGATCTGGCGGCATCTGCCGGGCAACACCCTGGTGCGGGCGATCATCTCGTTCGTACTGGTCCTCGCTGTCGTCTACGTGCTCTTCCAGTACGTGTTCCCCTGGGCGGAGCCGCTGCTTCCGTTCAACGATGTGACGGTGGACGGTCAGTGAGCGCGCGGATTCTCGTCGTCGACAACTACGACAGCTTCGTCTTCAACCTCGTCCAGTACCTGTACCAGCTCGGTGCGGAGTGCGAGGTGCTGCGCAACGACGAGGTGGCCCTGAAGCACGCCCAGGACGGCTTCGACGGCGTTCTGCTGTCCCCGGGCCCCGGCGCACCGGAGCAGGCCGGCGTCTGCATCGACATGGTCCGGCACTGCGCGGCCACGGGCGTGCCGGTCTTCGGCGTCTGCCTGGGCATGCAGTCGATGGCGGTGGCGTACGGGGGCGTGGTGGACCGGGCCCCCGAGCTGCTGCACGGCAAGACCTCGCTGGTCACGCACGGCGGCAAGGGCGTCTTCGCGGGGCTGCCGTCGCCGTTCACCGCGACGCGGTACCACTCGCTGGCCGCGGAGCCGGCCGACCTGCCGGACGAGCTGGAGGTCACTGCGCAGACCGAGGACGGCATCATCATGGGCCTGCGGCACCGTGAATTCGCGGTGGAGGGCGTGCAGTTCCACCCCGAGTCGGTGCTGACCGAGCACGGCCACCTGATGCTCGCCAACTGGCTGGAGCAGTGCGGCGACGAGGGTGCGGTGGGCCGCTCGGCCGGGCTCGCGCCGGTGGTGGGCAAGGCCGTCGCGTGACGACGGGTTCGCCCTGGTTCCGGGCGCCGAACCTGTCGGGCCCGGAGGCGGAGCGGGCTCAGGATCCGTACGGGGACGGGCAGGGGTACGCCGCTGCCCCGGACGCTTACGCGTATGGGCAGGAGCCGGAACCGACGCCGGTGTACGAGCCGGAGCCCACGGCCGCGTACGAGCCGGAGCCCACGGCCGTGTACGAGCCGGACGTGACCGCCGTGTACGAGCCGATACCGGAGCCGTACGCGTACGAGCCTGCGCCGGAGCCGTACGAGCCCGAGCCCGGGTCCGTGCCGGAGCCGTACGTCCATGACGTCCGGGACGACGAGACGGTGGGGCTGCGGACGGTCGCACCGCCGTCATCCGTGTCGCCGTCGCCGGCGGCGGATCTCGGTCCGGGCCGGGCGGAGCGCCGCCGAGCGGCGAAGGCGCGGGGCCGGAAGGGCGTCACGGCCCCTCCAGCGCCCGAACGGGACGAGGGTCGACCGATGTCCCGGGTGGAGGCCCGGAGGGCCGCACGCGCCCGTAAGGACAGCGTGGGCGTGGTCGCCAGCCGGGTGGTGGGCGAAGTGTTCATCACTTTCGGCGTCGTGATGCTGTTGTTCGTCACGTACCAGCTGTGGTGGACCAACGTCCGGGCCGGGCAGGAGGCGGACACCGCGAAGGACCGGATCGCGGAGGACTGGGCGAAGGGCCGTAAGCCGGGCGCGTTCGAGCCGGGCCAGGGCTTCGCCATCATGTACATCCCCAAGCTCGACGTCGTGGTGCCGATCGCCGAGGGCATCAGCAAGCCGAAGGTGCTGGACCGGGGCATGGTCGGCCACTACGGCGAGGGCACGCTGAAGACGGCGATGCCGCGGGACAAGCAGGGGAACTTCGCGGTGGCCGGCCACCGGAACACGCACGGCGAACCGTTCCGCTACATCAATCAGCTGAAGCCCGGCGATCCGATCGTGGTGGAGACGCAGGACGCGTACTACACATACGAGATGGCGCACATCCTGCCGCAGACCTCGCCGTCGAACGTCTCCGTGATCGAACCCGTTCCGCGGGGGTCGGGGTTCACCAAGCCCGGCCGATACATCACACTGACCACTTGCACCCCCGAGTTCACGAGCACCTACCGGATGATCGTGTGGGGGAAGATGGTCGAGGAACGCCCGCGCAGCAAGGGGAAACCGGACGCGCTCGTAGGCTGAGAGGAAACCGACACAGTGTCACGTGCGCGCGACCGGATCGCCGGCATCATCAGTGTCTTCGGCGAACTGCTCATCACGGCGGGGGTGCTGCTCGGTCTGTTCGTCGTCTACTCGCTGTGGTGGACGAACGTCCTCGCCGACCAGGCCGCCGCGAAGGACGGCAACCAGGTCCGCGACCGCTGGGCGGGCGGCCCGGGCGCGCTGGACACCAAGGACGGCATCGGCTTCCTGCACGTCCCGGCGATGAAGAACGGCGAGATACTCGTCAAGCAGGGGACCGACAGCAAGACCCTGAACAACGGCGTCGCCGGCTACTACGTGGACCCGGTCAAGTCGGCCCTCCCGAAGGACAAGCAGGGCAACTTCACGCTGGCCGCGCACCGCGACGGCCACGGGGCGAAGTTCCACAACATTCACAAGCTGAAGACCGGCGACTCGATCGTCTTCGAGTCCAAGGACACCTGGTACGTCTACAAGGTCTTCAAGACCATGCCGCAGACGACCAAGTACAACGTGGAAGTGCTGCAGCCCGTCCCGAAGCAGTCCGGCAAGAAGAAGCCGGGCCGCTACATCACCCTGACGACCTGCACCCCGATGTACACCTCGGACTACCGCTTCATCGTCTGGGGCGAACTGGAGCGCACGGAGAAGGTCGACAACACGAGGACGCCACCGGCGGAGCTTCGCTGACGACTTGGCCTGACAGGCCGGGGGCGGAGCCCCGCATACACATCGACGCGTAGGGCCCGCCTCCCTGAGGAGGCGGGCCCTACGCGTCGTGTCGTTACCGGCGGGGCTAGCCCGTGGCGCCGCCGAAGAACCCGCC
>NZ_DATCVQ010000311.1:0-5910 GCF_036566765.1 Streptomyces sp. | reverse complement strand
GGCACGCTGTTGAGTTCTCAAGGAACGGACGCTTCCTTCGTACTCACCCTCTCGGGCTTTCCTCCGGGCTTTTCCCTTCGGTCTTTCGTGTTTCCAGCTTAGCAGATCCGATTTCTCGTTTCTGCCACCCGCTGGAGCGGGCTTTCCGTTCCGGGAATTCGCTTTTCGGCGGTTTCCCTTTCCGGCGGTTCCGACTTTATCAGATGATCTGAGTCGGATTTCCCGCCCCTCCCGGTCAACCCGTTCCGGTGCACAGCGGCACCGGGGCTTCCCGTTCAGGCGGAGCCGTAAACGTACTGGAGCGGAGCGCTCGGATGCAAATCGAGGCGCTCCGCTCCTGGTTCGGGCCTGAGGGTGGGTCAGACCTCGACGACGACCGGGAGGATCATCGGGCGTCTGCGGTAGGTGTCGGACACCCACTTGCCGAGCGTGCGGCGGATGAGCTGCTGGAGCTGGTGGGGCTCCATGACGCCGTCCTGGGCCGACTTGTTCAGGGCTTCCTCCAGCTTCGGGACCACGGCGTTGAACGCCGAGTCGTCGATGCCAGAGCCACGGGCGTGGATGTTCGGACCGCTCACGATCTTGCCGGTCGTGGAGTCGACGACGACGAAGGCCGAGATGATGCCCTCCTCGCCGAGGATGCGACGGTCCTTCAGGGACGACTCGGTGACGTCGCCGACCGAAAGCCCGTCGACATACACGTAACCGGCCTGGACCTTGCCGACGATCCGCGCCTTGCCGTCGACCAGGTCGACGACCACGCCGTCCTCGGCGATGACGATGTGGTCCTTGGGGATCCCCGTCAGCGCGCCGAGCTCGGCGTTGGCGCGCAGGTGACGCCATTCGCCGTGGACCGGCATGAGGTTCTTCGGGCGGCAGATGTTGTAGAAGTACAGCAGCTCGCCGGCCGAGGCGTGGCCCGAGACGTGCACCTTGGCGTTGCCCTTGTGGACCACGTTCGCGCCCCAGCGGCTCAGGCCGTTGATCACGCGGTAGACCGCGTTCTCGTTGCCCGGGATCAGGGACGACGCCAGGATCACGGTGTCGCCCGGGACGATCCGGATCTGGTGGTCGCGGTTGGCCATGCGGGACAGGGCCGCCATCGGCTCGCCCTGGGAGCCCGTGCAGACGAGCACGACCTCGTCGTCCGGCAGGTCGTCGAGGGTCTTGACGTCGACGACGAGGCCGGCCGGGACCCGCAGGTAGCCCAGGTCGCGGGCGATGCCCATGTTGCGGACCATCGAGCGGCCGACGAAGGCGACCCTGCGGCCGTACTCGTGGGCGGCATCGAGGATCTGCTGGATGCGGTGCACGTGGCTGGCGAAGCTGGCCACGATGATCCGCTTCTGGGCGTTCGCGAAGACCGTGCGCAGGACGTTGGAGATGTCCTTCTCCGGCGGCACGAAGCCCGGGACCTCGGCGTTCGTCGAGTCGGACAGCAGGAGGTCGATGCCCTCCTCGCTGAGCCGCGCGAACGCGTGCAGGTCGGTGAGGCGGCCGTCCAGCGGCAGCTGGTCCATCTTGAAGTCGCCGGTGGCGACGACCATGCCCGCAGGGGTGCGGACAGCGACGGCCAGGGCGTCCGGGATGGAGTGGTTGACCGCGATGAACTCGCAGTCGAAGCGGCCGAGCTGCTCGCGCTGCCCCTCGACCACCTCGAGGGTGTAGGGGCGGATCCGGTGCTCCTGGAGCTTGGCCTCGATGAGCGCGAGGGTCAGCTTGGAGCCGATCAGCGGGATGTCCGGCTTCAGCCGGAGCAGGTAGGGGACGCCGCCGATGTGGTCCTCGTGGCCGTGCGTGAGCACGATGCCCTCGATGTCGTCGAGGCGGTCCCGGAGGGTGGTGAAGTCCGGCAGGATCAGGTCGACGCCCGGCTGCTCCTCTTCGGGGAAGAGGACGCCGCAGTCGACGACCAGCAGACGGCCGTCGAACTCGAAGACCGTCATGTTCCGGCCGATCTCGCCGAGCCCGCCGAGCGGCGTGACGCGCAGACCGTTCTTGGGAAGCTTCGGCGGGGCGCCGAGTTCAGGATGCGGATGACTCAAAAGACTCTCCTCACCACGCACGCCACGTACCGCTTGGGCACGTGGCGCGCGTGACATTCGTGCACTTGCTGTTGTCTGTCGTGATCCGAAGATCATCTATTCAGTTGTGAAGTCCGTTGATCAGAGCTGTACCCCGCCGGCGGCGAGATCGAGCTTCAGCTGGGCGGTCTCCTCGGGGGACAGCTCCACGAGCGGCAGCCGCAGCGGGCCGGCCGGGAGGCCCTGGAGGGCGAGGGCGGCCTTGGTGGTCATGACGCCCTGGGTGCGGAACATGCCCGTGTACACCGGCAGCAGCTTCTGGTGGATCTCGGTGGCCTTCTGGACGTCGCCGTTCAGGTGGGCGTCGAGCATGGCCCGGAGGTCCGGGGAGACGAGGTGGCCGACGACGGAGACGAAGCCGACCGCGCCGACGGAGAGCAGCGGCAGGTTGAGCATGTCGTCGCCGGAGTACCAGGCGAGGCCGCTGCGGGCGATGGCCCAGCTGGCGCGGCCGAGGTCGCCCTTGGCGTCCTTGTTGGCGACGATCCGGGGGTGCTCGGCGAGCCGGACGATCGTCTCGGTGTCGATCGGGACGCCGCTGCGGCCGGGGATGTCGTACAGCATCACCGGGAGCTCGGTGGCGTCGGCGATGGCCGAGAAGTGCCGGTACAGGCCCTCCTGCGGGGGCTTGTTGTAGTACGGCGTGACGGCCAGCAGGCCGTGCGCGCCGTCGCGCTCGGCGGTGCGGGCGAGCTCGATGCTGTGGTGGGTGTCGTTGGTGCCGATGCCGGCGACGACGTGGGCGCGGTCGCCCACCGCCTCCAGGACGGCGCGTACCAGCTGCGATTTCTCCGCGTCGGTGGTGGTGGGCGACTCGCCGGTGGTGCCGTTGACGACGAGACCGTCGTTCCCGGCGTCGACCAGATGGGCGGCGAGTCGCTGGGCACCGTCGAGGTCAAGTGCGCCCTCGGCCGTGAAGGGCGTGACCATGGCGGTGAGGACCCGCCCGAAGGGGGTCTGCGGAGTGGAGATCGGAGCCATGGGTAACACGCTACTCGCTGCTCAACGCACGGTGTCCCCTCGGGGGACGTGAGATACGGAGCCCGGCACTGCCTGCTCGGGGGTTCAAGCAGTGCCGGGTCCGTTTGATCAGCCTAGATGAACTTCGTGAAACGTCGCAATCCGGACACTTCGCGTGACGATCTCGCACATCTGTACCGCAAGAGGTCACACATATGGCTTTTGGGCCTTATGACCGCTTGCGCCTTACGGGGCCACGCGGCCGTTCTGGTTGAAGGCGGCGTACGTGAGCGGCATGAGCTCGGCCCAGTGCTGCTCCATCTTCTCGCCGACCATCTCGATCTCCCGCTGCGGGAAGGACGGCACCGCGGCGAGCTCATGCTGGGTGCGCAGGCCGAGGAAGTGCATCAGCGAGCGCGCGTTGCAGGTGGCGTACATCGAGGAGAAGAGACCGACCGGGAGGACCGAGCGGGCGACCTCGCGGGCGACGCCGGCCGCCAGCATCTCCCGGTACGCCTCGTACGCCTGGAGGTACGAGTCCTCCATGACGCGGCCGGTCAGCTCCTGCTGGGCCTCGGTGCCCTCGACGAAGACGTACTTGCCCGGGCGGCCCTCCTGGACCAGCTTGCGCGAGGCGTCGGGCACGTAGAAGACCGGGTGCAGCTCCCTGTAGCGGCCGGATTCCTCGTTGTACGACCAGCCCACGCGGTGCCGCATGAACTCGCGGAACACGAAGATGGGGGCGCTGATGAAGAAGGTCATCGAGTTGTGCTCGAAGGGGCTGCCGTGGCGGTCCCGCATCAGGTAGTTGATCAAGCCCTTGGAGCGCTCCGGGTCCTTGCTGAGCTCGTCCAGGGACTGCTCGCCGGCCGTGGAGACCCGGGCCGCCCACAGCACGTCCGAGTCGCCGGCGGTGTGCTTCACCAGCTCGACGGTCACATCGCTGCGGAAGCTGGGCTTGAGGTCTTCTGCGGGGGTGTGGGTCACCGGCGGGTCCTTCCAGATTGCTTCGCTCGGGGCGGCGCCCACTCTACGGGGAGCCACTGACAGTCCCGTCCGAGCGAGCCCTCTCGGCCCGGCGTCCGAGTTTCTTCGGCCAATTCGGCAAAATGGGGCACCGCGCCACGCTTCCGCTCGTCTGTACCGATGACAGCGCGTTCCTGTGCATCTTCCGAGGAGTGGTCCCTGATGTTCCTCCCCCAGCTACCGCTGGGCGGTACCCCCAGGCGTGAGACCGTCCCGTTCGCTTTCGTGGCCGAGGCGGACAGCTTCCGCAGTAACGTCACTCCGCCGCCCAGGGAGCGCCTCAGCACCCCCGAACTCGTGGGCCGTACGCTGGTCGGGCTGACCGTCGTGGCCGGTCTCGTCGGGTCGCTGCTCTTCGGCATGCCGGCTCTGGAGACCAGCCACTCCCCGGCCCACCAGGAACAGTCCGAGGCCTCCGACGGCCGCTGATCTGTCCGGCCCCCGGGGTGGCCCGGTGCGGACCCCCCTGGGTAGCCTCACCGACCACAGCCCCAACGAGCGTGCTTGTGAGTGAGGACCTGTCGTGCCCCTGCCCTTCCTGACGGCCGACCGCGCTTTCGACACCGACGACGACGTCGCCCTGCCCTTCGACGACCACGACACCTGGCGCCGGCCCTACCGGCCCGGCCCGTGGCGGGTCGGGGCGGCGGCGCTGGCGCTGCTGCTCGCGTCGTTCGTGCTGCTCGCGGCGGTGATCATCGCCGTCGCCGGCGCACTGCCCGGCGCGGGCGTCTGTCTCGGACTCGCCGCGCTGATCATCGGCTTCGCGCTGCGGATGCTGCGCGTGGGCACCTGGGTCAGCCGGCACGGCGTGCGCCAGGTGCGGCTGTTGGCGACCACCACGCTGCCGTGGCACAAGGTCGCCGAGCTGCGCACGGTGCAGCAGCCGGTGCGCTGGCTGGGACTGCCCCGCACGGTGCAGGGCCAGGCGCTGGTCCTCGTCCGGCAGGACGGCGAGCAGGCCCCGCTGCTCACCGACCACAGCGCCGACTTCCTCTCCCGCATCGAGGCCTTCGACCGCGCCGCGGACACTGTCGAGGCCTGGAACGCGGAGTACGCGGGCGCCCGCTAGGCACCCGCGTACTCGTCGGACGAACTCCCCGGCCGGCCCTAGGCCGTACGGCCCCCGTGCAGCGCGATGGCGCGCTGCATCGCCTTGCGGGCGCGCGGCGTGTCACGCGCGTCGTGGTACGCGACCGCGAGCCGGAACCAGCAGCGCCAGTCGCCCGGGGTGTCCTCGGTCTCGGCCTTGCGCCGCGCGAAGACCTCGTCGGCGGAGTCCCGGTCGATCCGGCCGCCCGGGGTGCGGGACAGCTCGTCGACCGGGAGACCGCCCTCGGCCTCCAGCTCCGCCGCCAGCCGGTTCGCGCGCCGCGCGAACCGGGTGTTCTGCCACAGGAACCAGCCGCCGACGCAGGGCAGCAGGAACGCCACCGCGCCCATGCCCATCGCCGCCGGCTCCCCCGTCAGCAGGAGCAGTACGCCCTCCATCGCCACCACGCCGAAGACGAGCACCAGCACGGTGGCGAGGAAGAAGTACGTGATCTTTCCGCCCATGACTCCTGCCGCCTCAGCCCAGGTCCAGGAAGTGTTCCAGGCCGAAGGTCAGGCCGGGAGTGACGGCCACGCGGCGCGCGCCGAGCAGGATGCCCGGCATGAAGCTGCTGTGGTGCAGCGAGTCGTGACGGATCGTCAGCGTCTCGCCCTCGCCGCCGAGCAGCACCTCCTGGTGGGCCAGCAGACCCCTCAGGCGTACCGCGTGCACCGGGACGCCGTCGACGTCCGCGCCGCGCGCGCCCGGCAGGGCCGTCGCGGTGGCGTCCGGCTGGGCGCCCAGGCC
>NZ_DATCVQ010000310.1:0-1842 GCF_036566765.1 Streptomyces sp. | reverse complement strand
GGCGGAGGCCGCGGATCCCGCCCCACCCGCCGTACCTGAGCCCGCGGCCGCGCCGGCCGACGGCCTTCCTGAGCCTGAGGCCGCGGCCGCGCCGGCCGACGGCCTTTCCGAGCCTGCCGGCCCGTCCGATCCCGGGCGGTTCACCGTGCGGCTGGGGAACTTCGAGGGGCCGTTCGATCTGCTGTTGCAGCTCATCGCCAAGCACAAGATGGACGTCACCGAGGTCGCGCTGTCCAAGGTGACCGACGAGTTCATGACGTACATCCGCGGCATGGGCGCGGACTGGGATCTCGACCAGACGACCGAGTTCCTCGTCGTCGCCGCCACGCTGCTCGACCTCAAGGCCGCCCGGCTGCTGCCCTCCGCCGAGGTGGAGGACGAGGCGGACCTCGCGCTCCTGGAGGCGCGGGACCTGCTGTTCGCGCGGCTGCTGCAGTACCGCGCGTACAAGCAGATCGCCGACATCCTCGCCGCGCGCTGGGAGGCCGAGGGGCGGCGCTACCCGCGAACCGTCGGCCTGGAGGCGCACCACGCCGAGCTGCTGCCCGAGGTCGTCATCACCATCGGCGCGGAGGGCTTCGCCAAACTCGCCGTCAAGGCCATGCAGCCCAAGGCCAAGCCGCAGGTGTACGTCGACCACATCCACGCCCCCCTGGTCAGCGTGCGCGAACAGGCGGCGCTCGTCGTCGCCCTGCTCAAGGAGCGCGGGAGCGTCAGCTTCCGGGAGCTCGCGGCCGACGCCGAGGACACGCTCACCGTCGTCGCCCGCTTCCTGGCGCTCTTGGAGCTGTACCGGGAGAAGGCCGTCGCCCTCGACCAGCCGGACGCCCTCGGGGACCTCACGGTGTCCTGGACGGGCGGCGAGGGGGAGACCCGCGTCACCGACGAGTTCGATCAAGAAACGGAGGTCACGGAGTGAGCGACGTCCGCGACGACCTCAAGCCCGCCCTCGAAGCCGTCCTCATGGTCGTCGACGAGCCCGCGACCGAGGAGCACCTCGCCAAGGTCCTGGACGCGCCCCGCCGCGCCGTGGGCGACGCGCTGCGCGAGCTCGCCGACGAGTACACCGTCCAGGGCCGCGGCTTCGAGCTCCGCCTCGTCGCCGGCGGCTGGCGGTACTACACCCGCCCCGAGCACGCCGCCGCCGTCGAGCGGTTCGTCCTCGACGGGCAGCAGGCCCGGCTCACCCAGGCGGCCCTGGAGACCCTCGCGGTCGTCGCGTACCGCCAGCCGGTCAGCCGGTCCAGGGTCTCCGCGGTGCGCGGGGTGAACTGCGACGGCGTCATGCGCACCCTGCTCCAGCGCGGTCTCGTGGAGGAGGCGGGCGCGGAACCCGAAACAGGTGCGATCCTGTACAGGACGACGAACTACTTCCTGGAGCGGATGGGCCTGCGCGGTCTGGACGAGCTCCCCGAACTCGCGCCCTTCCTCCCCGAGGCGGACGCGATCGAGGCGGACACGCTGGAAGGGGTCCCGTCGTTCGATCCGGATGCACCGGATCGTGAGAACGACGACGACAAGACGGAAGTTTGATGCGAAGCAGCAGCGGCAGGAACAGCGGAAACAACGGCGGGAGCCGTGGTGGCCAGAGCGGCGGCCGCGGCGGCAGCAGTGGCGGCGGCGGTCGCGGCGGCAGCGGTGGCGGCTACCGGGGCGCCGGTGGCGGCGGCAGTGGCCGCGACGACCAGAAGCGCGCGAGCAACCCGCGCCGGCCTCGCCCCGAGGAGCGCTCCTACGACGTGGGCGGCCCCTCCGAGGGCCCGAAGAAGGGTCGCGGCACGGCGGCCCGCAGCCTCCACCGCTCCAACGGGCTGCTGCTCGCCGAGGGCATGGAGTCCGCCG
>NZ_DATCVQ010000309.1:0-9334 GCF_036566765.1 Streptomyces sp. | reverse complement strand
GGGTTCCGCCGGTCGGTGACGGCGTGGGCAGCGTGCATGACGGGCCGCGGACACCGGTACGCGAGCCCCGACGCGCTGCGCGCGGCGCTGCAGGGCGTGCGCACCCGGGCGGCCGAGACCGAGCTGGCCGTCGCGGAGGCCGAGTGCGCGGCCGACTCCGGCCTGGCGGCCACGGCGAAGGCGCTGGACGCGCGGTACGGGGCGGAGGCCCGCCGCCGCCACGCCGCGCAGATCGCCACGAAGGCCCGCCTCGAACGGGCCGCACTGCCGAGGGCCCGCGAGGTCCTCTCCAGACGACCGTGAGCACTCCTGCTCCCGGCTCCACCCGAAGGGAATCGACACACGATGCGCAAGCACATGACGAGGAAGGCCCTGGCCGCGGCAGCGGTGGCCCTGGCGGCGGCGACGGCCGCGACGACGCCGTCGCTCGCCTCCTCCCCGTCCTCCGCCCCGTCGTCCTCCGAGTCCGTGATGGCCGACGGCTACGTCCACGTCTGGGAGCACGGCGGCGCCGGCGGCGCCACGTGCAGGTGGAGCGGCGACGACAGCGACTACCGCTTCAACACCGGCTGCGGCGACATGAACGACAAGGTCTCCTCGGCCAGCAACAGCGGCTACTCGGGCGCCTACGAGGACGTCCTCTTCTACGAGAACATCGACCGCCGCGGCTCCTTCGTCTGCCTCCCCAACGGCGTCTACTGGGAGAGCATGCCGTCCGGCTGGAACGACCGGGCCTCCTCCCACTCCTGGGGCAGCGCCTGCTGATCCGGGGCGGCCGGGGCACCCCGTGCGAGTGATCATCGGTGTGTCCGCGTGAACGGGCCCGGTGCGGTGGAACAGGGTGGCGTCCATGCGTCTCTCCTCTTCCCTGCCGCGCCGTGCCCTGCTCCCGTTCGTGGCCGCTGTCGCGTTGTTGACCACCGGCGGCTCCTCGACGGCCGCCGCGGCCGAGTGCGGTTCGATCATCACCGCCCCGCTCGCCCGGCCTGTCGCCGCCGACGACCCGTGTCCCAGCACCGACCCGGTCGTGTGCCGGATCCGCGTCCTGCCGATGGACGAGAAGGTCGAGGCCCAGCGCACCCGGATGAGCTATCACGAGCTCCTGGAGGACATGCACCGCACCGAGGCGAACATGCGCGAGGCGGGCTCCACCGACGAGGAGATCGCCCGTGAGCTGGTCGACATGCGCAACCAGGCCAAGGCGATCACCCGCGCGGGCATGACCCCGGAGGAGGTCCGCATCCTCGAGCAGCGCAACCAGGCCAAGTACGGCAACCCCCTCGGCCCCACCGCCGACCAGCTCTACGCCAAGTACGGTTCCTGGCAGCAGGTCATCGACGCCTCCATGCGCACCAGCTACGCCGTGGACCGCGAACTCAGCCTCGAGTACCGCCCCTGCCCGGTCTGACTCACCCGGCCGCGGCGGCCGGGCGCCGGCGGAGTGCGACCCGTGCCAGGTCGACGAGGCTCAGGCCGAACATCAGGACGCCCAGAGGGATGTGCAGGCTCAGCACGTGCTGGACGCCCAGCACCACCTGCAGGGACGCGAGGAGCAGGAACCCTGTCGCGTAGGCGATCGGCCGGGGCGAGGCGCCGCCCGGTCGCCACGCCAGGATCGCGGCGAGCAGGTACAGCATCGACGCGGCGTACATCCCTCGGGCTCCGCCACTGTGCAGCAGCTCTCCGTGCTGCGAGGACAGGGCCATCCCGGACGTGACCGCCTGGAAGAAGATGGCCACGGTCTGCAGGGCGATCGAGGCGCGTACGAACGTCGCGAGCCCGGGGCTGCGCTGTTCCGCCGTCGTCCGTGCCGTCGTCTGTGCCGTCGTCTGCGTGGCCATGATGGTCCCGCCCTTCTGCTGCTCGGAGTGGTCCGGAGCCGAACCCGCTCTCTCAGCAGCCCGACGAAACAGCCCTCGGAAATGTGAGGCGCGTACCGCAGAATCACGGAGTGAGGCGCGTCTCATCGATCATGACGAGGCGGCTCGAACGAAGGGGGCCACCACTGTCATGACCAGCCGTACCGAACCCGCGCCCGTGCACGACCGGCCCGATCCAGGCCCTGGCGTCATCGCGGGCGAGCACCGGCAGTTGATCAATGTGGCCTACCGGCTCCTCGGCTCCCTGGCCGAGGCCGAGGACGCCGCTCAGGAGGCCTTCGCCCGGTGGTACGCCCTGTCCCCGCGGCAGCAGGAGGCCATCGAGTCCCCCGGAGCCTGGCTGACGACGGTGGTCGGCCGCATCTGTCTCGACGTCCTCGGCTCGGCGCGGGCGCGGCGCGAGCGTTATGTGGGCGAATGGGTACCGGAACCGCTGCCCGACACCACGGAGTGGATGACCGGACGACCGGGCGGCGGCGCAACCGACCCCGCCGATCAGATCGCCCTGGACGAGTCGGTCGACATGGCCTTCCTCGTCGTCCTCGAATCGATGACCCCGGCCGAACGGGTCGCGTTCATCCTGCACGACGTCTTCCGGTACCCCTTCAACGAAGTGGCCGCGGTCGTCGGCCGCACGCCCGCGGCATGCCGGCAGCTGGCCACGTCGGCCCGCCGCCGCGTCCGCGCGGCAGGGTCTCCCGTGGTGCCGACCGGGCGGCAGGCCCGCGTCATCAAGGATTTCAAGCACGCGTGGGAGACCAAGAACATCGCCGCCATCGTCGGCCTGCTCAACCCCGACGCCACGATGATCGCCGACGGCGGCGGCCTGGTCGGCGCGGCGCTCCGCCCGGTCGTCGGCGCCGCGGAGATCGCGGCTTACATCGTCGCGATCGGCGACCAGGCGCCGGACATGACGCTCCTGGTGCGCTCGGTCAACGGCCGGCCCGGTCTGGTGGCCCAGCGCGCCGGCACCACCGTGACGGTGGCGGCGTTCGGCCTCGCCGACGACCTGATCACCCACATCTGGGCCGTACGCAACCCGGAGAAGCTCCAGCCGTGGACCGCGTGACACCCGCCTGAGTCCGCAGGACGTCCGCACAACGACGAAGGTCCCGACCGCTTCAGCGGTCGGGACCTTCGTCTGCCCTGGCGGGCGGCTGCGGTGGTCACATGCTCCTGAGGGCGGGTTCGAGGTCGGGCTTGTCCGCCGGAGGCCGGGGGGCTTCGTGATGCCTGAACAGATTGCTCGGCCACCACATCCATCGGCCCACGTCCAGGGTCAGCGCGGTGACCAGCACCGAGCGGACGATCATGGTGTCAAGGAGCACGCCGAACGCCACCGCGAACCCGAGCTCGGCCGCGAACACCAGCGGCAGCGAGGCCATCGCCGCGAAGGTGCCGGCCAGCACCAGACCCGCTGAGGTGATCACACCCCCGGTGGTGGACAGGCCAAGGAGTGCGCCGCGCCGGGTGCCGTGCAGCAGCGCCACTTCGCGCACCCGGGTGACCAGGAAGATGTTGTAGTCGATGCCCAGGGCGACCAGGAACACGAACGTCAGGAGCGGGAAGGAGGCTTCTGCGCCGGCGAAGTCGAACACGTGGTTGAACACCAGGCTGCTCACGCCGAGGGCCGCTCCGAACGACAGCACCACCGTTGCCATGAGCAGCAGCGGCGCGACGATCGCCCGCATCAGCAGCGCGAGGATGAGGAGTACCACCACCAGCACGATGGGGATGATCACCTTGGAGTCGCGGGCGGCCGCTTCCTGCGTGTCGAGCATGATCGCCGTGCTGCCGCCGACCTGGGCATCCGCACCCTCGATCTCGTGGACCGCGATTCTGACCTGCTCGACGGTGCGGATCGCGGTCTTGCTGCTGGGGTCGTCCTCGAGTTCCCCGAGCATGATGACCTCGCCGCCCTTGACCATCGGCGTCGAGACGCCGACGACTCCCGGTACGCCGGACAGCGCCGTCCTCACCTGCTTCGCCGAGGCGGCCTTGGCCACGACGACGACGGGGTCGCCCGACCCGGCCGGGAAATGCTCGGACTGGATCTTCTCGCCGACGGCCATCTGCGGTGTGCCGGTGAACTGGTCCTTGTTGGACAGTCCGTCGGCCTTGAGCCCGAGCATCCCGATCGCCATGGCGCCGAGGACGAGCGTGGTGCCGATCCACACGATCCGCGGCCGGCGGGAGACAGCAGTGCCGACCCGGGTCCAGATTCCTTCCTTGGCCGCCTCGGCGGATCCGTACGACGGCTTCACCGGCCAGAAGATCCAGCGGCCGCAGATGACCAGCAGGGCGGGCATCAGGGTGACCATGGCGAGCAGCCCGACGAGGATGCCGACGGCACAGGCCGGCCCGAGCCCCTGGGTGGAGCTGAGAGTGGCCAGCATCAGCAGCATCAGGCTGACCGCGACGGTCGCGGCGCTGGCGATGATCGCGGGACTGGAGCGGTACAGGGCCTCTGCCATCGCCTCGTGCCGGTCCTCATGCCGCAGCAACTCTTCCCGGTACCGCGAGATGAGCAGGAGTGCGTAGTCGGTGGCGGCGCCGAACACCAACACCGTCAGGATGAAACTGGTCTGCTTGTTGACGACGAGCCCGGCGTTCTTCGCCAACAGGTAGATCACCGCCTCCGACGTGACCAGGGCGACGCCCACGGTCAGCAGTGGCAGCAGGGGCAGCAACGGGCTGCGGTAGGTGAGCAGCAGCATCACGACGACCACCAGTGCGGTGATCGTCGTCAGGGCGCCCCCTCCGCTGAATGCCTTGATCGAGTCGGACGCGTAGCCGCCCGGTCCGGTGACGTGGAAGCCGAGACCGTCGGCGTTCTCCTCGCCGACCTTGATCATCGCGTCGACGGTCTTGCCGATCCCTTCCCAGCCCGTCTTGTCCTTGTGGAGCTGGACCACGGTCTGGATGGCCTTGCCGTCCCGGGCCTTCACCGGTCCCTGTGGCTTCCCCACGACGTTCTCTATGCCCGTGAAGGCTTCGGCGTCGGCTTGGGCCTCGGCCATGTCGGCAGCGGTGATGCCCTCGGGCCGGTCGTAGATCACGATCGCGGGCACGGTGTCGGCACGCTGGAAGTTCTCGGCCCGCTCTACGACCTTGGTCGACTCGGCGTTACCGGGCAGCCAAGCCGAATTGTCGTTCTCCTCGACGTCGCCGAGCTGGCCGGCCAGCATCAGGACCGGGATCAGCAGGGCCGCCCAGAGCGCGAGGACGACCCACTTCCCCACTCTTCCACCGGGCAACGAAGCCAGTCTTCGCATCATGTCGATTCCTCAGTGTTCTGTTGAGTCGACGTGAGAGCTTGTCGGGCGGGGTGTGGGACATCGTGGCTCTCTCGTCGCGGATGGGTTCCGGACTACGAGCGACGCAGGACCCCTGATTGTGAGGTCCGCCCCCCGAAATGTGATCCACGCCTCATCAGTGGCCTCTGATGTCCGACAGGGCTCACCGTCGCCGGCCTCGCTCGCCCGGCTCTCGAGAGCCGCGGAGGTCCATGGCTCCAGCCATGCGGCTTCAGATGAACACCAGCGCGGCAAGGCCGAGGTAGATGCCACCAGTGAGGTGGGACAGTCGGCGGGCGCGGCGCGGTGTCCCGCGGAGTCGGCTGGTGAGTGCGGCGCCGATGAGTGCGTAACAGAGGTCCAGCGCGAGGGCGATGGACAGGAAGACCGCGCCGAGTACGAGCATGCGCGCCCGGGTGTCCGACGCAGGCAGGCCGGTGGGCAGGAACTGTGGGAGGAAGGCCAGGAAGAACAGGACGACCTTGGGATTGAGCAGGTTGACGAGGACGGCGTCGCCGTAGAGCCGGAGCAGTCGGCGTTGGGTCGGCCGTTCGGCGCCGACAGCGGGGGGCGAGTGGCGGAGCAGCGCGCGTACGCCCAGGTAGGCGAGGTAGCCGGCACCCGCGTAGCGCAGGACGGTGAAGGCGAGCGGGTGGTCGGCGATGAGCGCTGCCAGTCCGCAGACGGCGGCGACGACGTGGAGGAGCGTGCCGGTCTCCACACCGAGCGCCGAGACGATGCCGGCCCGCCGTCCGTCCTGCACGCTGCGCGTGACGATGTAGATCAGGTTGGGTCCGGGCACGGCGACCAGGACCAGCGAGGCCAGGACGAAGGCGGCGAGCGAGGTCATCCGCGTTCCAGTGCCGTGTGCAGCAGGCCGAGGGGCGGGGCGCCGAGGTCGAACAGGGCGCCGTGGAATCGGCGGAGTGAGAAGGCGCCGCCCCAGCGTGCCCGGGCGTGCTCGCGCAGATCGAGAATGGCGAACTTGCCCCAGGTGTAACGGCCGTAGGTGGGGTCGAACAGCCCGCGCTCGGCCTCGTGCAGGGCTGCGGGACCGGCCAGCGAGACGTCCTCGGCGAACCGTGCCGCCGCGTCCGACAGGGTCATGGCTCCGGTGTGCAGTCCGATCGCGCAGGCGAAGCGGGTGACCCTGCGCAGCGCGTCCTGGGCGACGGCGACGGCGACGCGTGGATCGCCGTCGCGGAAACCCTGTTCCAGGGCCAGCTCCTCGCAGTAGTGGGCCCAGCCCTCGATGAAGGCCTCGGAGTGGAGCGTGCGGCGGACGTCGGTCGTCGCCCGGCGCAGCGCCCTGCCGTGGCTGGCGTGCCCGGGCGCCACCTCGTGGATGGCCATGTTGGGCATCAGGGTCCGGTTGAAGCCGGTCGACAGCCATTGGTCGCTCTCGGCCCCGTTCCAGCTGCCGTCCGGGAGGGTGATGCGGAAGCTGCTGGGTGCTTCGGCCTCGTGGGGCGCGGACGCGAAGAGGCCGGCCAGCGACCGGCGCTGGGATTCGGGCATCGGCTGGACGTCCACGTCGACATCGTGGTGGGGCACCAGATCGTGCCGGGCGGTCCAGGCGACCGTCTCGTCGACGAGCGCCGCGAACTCGTCCAGCAGGCCGTCGGCGTCGGGGTGGTCGGACTGGAGGGCCCGTACGGTGTCGGCGGGCGCGGCCTTGGGGTCGGTGCGGCGCAGCGACTCGTCGAGCAGTGCACGCAGCCGGTCCCGTTCCGCGTCCACCCTGGCGGTCATCGCGGTGAGGTCCACGGTGCAGGCCTCGGCCGCGCCGAGGAGCCGGGCGAGTGCGGGTCCGCCGAGCGCGGCTGACGGCGGGCCTTCGCCGGCGGCTCGCTCCAGGTGGGTCAGGAGCCGGGCGTGCGCCCGGCCGGCGGCGGCGTGGACGGGGCCGCCCTGGGGGTCGAGAAAGGCGGCCAGTCCACGGGCGAGCGGGAGCGTGGCGTCGGCCAGCGCCGCGGGTACGCGGTCCAGTGCCTCGATCGCCGCGTCCACGGCGTCCGGCCAGCGGCGCAACTGGGCCGACCGGGCGGCGTCCCGCTCGGGCTGAGGCGCGTAGGGGCGGTCGTAGCCGGACAGGTCCAGGTTCTCGATGTGCCACAGGGGGTTGCTCCGGTGCAGTTCGAGCTCGCCGAAGCGGACCCGGAGGGCTTCCTCGGCAGCCGCCGCGTGCGCCTCGTCGTGCGGGTCCGGGTAGGGCTCGGCGCCGGCGGGGCCGCCGAGCGCGGCGATGCCGCGTCGGACTCCGTCCGGAGACAGGTCCTGGACCGTTCCGTCGTACTCGTGCCTTCCCGCGCTGTCCCGCGCGGCGAAGACGGACAGGTGGCAGATGGCTGCCAGTCGGGGGTCAAGGGCTGAGGTGGATGTCATGCCGTTAGCCTCTGTCGGCGGCGGCTCGTACGTCCGTGCCAATGGAGGGGAAAGTGGACCGGGTTCGTGAGATGTCCGAGCCGGCCGGGCTGATCGACCTGCTGGGCGACTGGAGTTCGGCCGAGGGGCCGCTGTACCGGCGGCTCACCGATGCGTTCGTCCGAGCCGTACGGTCCGGGGACCTGCGCACCGGTGACCGCCTTCCGTCCGAGCGGCGGCTCGCCGACGCGCTCTCGGTCAGCCGGGCGACGGTGGTCGCGGTCTACGACGCACTGCGCGGGTCGGGCCTGGTCGAGACCCGCCGGGGCAGCGGTACGCGGGTGTCGGGAGGAGCCGCCGTCCATCGGGTTCCGGTGGACGGGCGGGTGCGCGGCGGCCGGGCCGGCGCGGTGATCCAACGGCTGGTGGCACAGCCGCCGAACCTCATCTCCTTGGGGCAGGCGGCCGAGGCCGGAGGTCCGGATCTGGCCCGGGCGCTGCTCGACCTTGTACGTGAGGACCTGCCCGGGCTGATCCGTGACGCGGGTTACCACCCGGCCGGGCTGCCCGCGCTGCGGGCGGCGATCGCCGCCCATCACACCGCTCACGGGCTGCCGACCACGCCTGACGAGGTGGTGGTGACCACCGGCGCCACGCAGGCCGTCACCCTGAGTGCCCAGCTGTACCTCGGGCGCGGGTCGACCACGATCGTGGAGTCCCCTGGGTGGCCGGGCTGCCTGGACGTCCTCAGAGCGGCCGGCTCCCGGCTGGTCGGCGTCCCGCTCGACTCGGACGGCATCCGGATCGACCGGCTTGCCCCCGCTCTCGCCGAACACCGGCCCGCGTTGCTCTATGTCATGCCGACCTACCACAACCCCACCGGTGCCCTGATGTCCGCCGGACGCCGCCGCCGGGTGGCCGAGCTCGCCGCCGAACACGGCGTCACCGTCCTCGAGGACAGCGCCCACGCGGCGGCTCTCGCTCCCGGGCAGGCTCCGCCGCCGATCGCCGCGAACCCCGCCGGGGGAACCGTGCTGACGGTGGGTTCACTGGCCAAGGCGGTCTGGGGCGGTCTGCGGATCGGCTGGATCCGCGCGCCGCAGGACGCCGTGGCACGCCTGGCCCGTCTCAAGGCGCTCAACGACCTCGGGAGCCCCATCCTCGACCAGGCCCTCGCCGCCCGCCTGATCCCCGCGCTCCCAGCCCTCGCACCCGATCGGGACCGTCTCCTCCGCGAGCGGTTGGCCACCATGACCCGGCTGCTTGCCGAGCAGCTTCCGGACTGGCGCTGGCAGGAGCCGCGGGGAGGCTCCGTGCTGTGGATCCGGCTGCCGCCAGGCACGGACGCCCAGATCTACGCGCAGCTGGCACTGCGCCACGGCGCGGAGGTCATCCCGGGTGCCACGATGGATCCGACCGGCGCCCACGACAACTACCTCCGCCTCCCCTACTCGTTCGCAGCGGGGACCTCGGCAGAACTGGTCGGCCGCCTCTCGGCCGCCTGGGCCGCACTGCCTCGGAGCAGTGGCCGCTGAGGCTGCGGCCAAGACCCCTGCTCTGGTGACGTCTGCGGCGGTACCGCAGCGGGTGCTGTCCCGACCGGGGCTTCCGCTCCCATGCCCCCTGTGCGCAGGAAGGTGCGCCGACACAGCTGTCCCAGGGCTTGGTAGAAGCGGTCCGGCAGGAATGCGGCATCGGCGACGATCATGGCGCCGGAGAAGAGCGGCAGTCCCATGAGCACCCCGATATTCACGTGCATGCCCAACAGCAGGATCAGGAAGGGGTATTTGAGCT
>NZ_DATCVQ010000308.1:0-15291 GCF_036566765.1 Streptomyces sp. | reverse complement strand
CGGATGATGCCGCGCTCGTCGAGGTCGGCGAGGACCTCCTCGGAGACGTTCGGGATGTCCCGGGTGATCTCCTCGGGGCCGAGCTTGGTGTCACGGGCGTCGACCTCGTGCTCCTCGATGTGGATCGAGGAGAGGACGTCGTCCTGCACGAGGCGCTGCGACAGGATGATCGCGTCCTCGTAGTTGTGACCCTCCCACGGCATGAACGCCACGAGCAGGTTCTTGCCCAGCGCCATCTCGCCGTCTTCGGTCGCGGGACCGTCGGCGAGGACCTGGCCCTCGATCACCCGGTCGCCCTCGTCGACGACGACCTTCTGGTTGACCGAGGTGCCCTGGTTGGAGCGGGAGAACTTGTGCAGGCGGTACGTGTTGTACGTGCCGTCGTCGTTGGCGACCGTGATGTAGTCGGCCGACAGCTCCTGGACCACACCGGCCTTCTCGGCCTTGAGCACGTCGCCGGCGTCGGTGGCGCAGCGGTACTCCATGCCGGTGCCGACGAGCGGGGCCTCCGACTTAATCAGCGGCACCGCCTGACGCATCATGTTCGCGCCCATGAGGGCACGGTTGGCGTCGTCGTGCTCGAGGAACGGGATCATGGCGGTCGCGACCGACACCATCTGGCGCGGCGAGACGTCCATGTAGTCCACGTCGGCCGGCGGGACGTAGTCGACCTCGCCGCCACGACGGCGAACCAGCACACGGGCCTCGGTGAACTGCAGCTCGTCGTTGAGCGCGGCGTTGGCCTGCGCGATGACGAACCGGTCCTCCTCGTCGGCGGTCAGGTAGTCGACCTCGTCGGTGACCTGGCCGTCGACGACCTTGCGGTACGGCGTCTCGATGAAGCCGAACGCGTTGACGCGGCCGTACGAGGCGAGCGAACCGATCAGACCGATGTTCGGGCCTTCGGGGGTCTCGATCGGGCACATGCGTCCGTAGTGGGACGGGTGCACGTCTCGGACCTCGAAGCCGGCCCGCTCACGGGACAGACCACCCGGGCCAAGCGCCGACAGACGGCGCTTGTGGGTGAGACCCGACAGCGGGTTGTTCTGGTCCATGAACTGCGACAGCTGGCTGGTGCCGAAGAACTCCTTGATGGAGGCGACGACCGGCCGGATGTTGATCAGGGTCTGCGGCGTGATCGCCTCGACGTCCTGAGTCGTCATGCGCTCGCGCACGACGCGCTCCATACGAGCCAGACCCGTGCGGACCTGGTTCTGGATGAGCTCGCCGACGTTGCGCAGACGACGGTTGCCGAAGTGGTCGATGTCGTCGGTCTCGACGACGATCTCCGTGCCGCTCTCGCCGACCGTCTCGGTCTCGCCGGCGTGCAGCTTGACCAAGTACTTGATGGTCGCGATGACGTCGTCGGTGGTGAGGACGCCGGCGTCCAGCGGCTCGTCGGCCCCGAGCTTCTTGTTGACCTTGTAGCGTCCGACCTTGGCCAGGTCGTAGCGCTTCGGGTTGAAGTACAGGTTCTCGAGCAGCGTCTGCGCGGCCTCACGCGTCGGCGGCTCGCCCGGGCGCAGCTTGCGGTAGATGTCGAGCAGCGCGTCGTCCTGGCCCTGGGTGTGGTCCTTCTCCAGGGTGGCGCGCATGGACTCGTACTCGCCGAACTCCTGCAGGATCTGCTCGGTGGTCCAGCCGAGCGCCTTCAGCAGAACGGTGACGGACTGCTTGCGCTTGCGGTCGATGCGGACACCGACCATGTCGCGCTTGTCGATCTCCATCTCCAGCCAGGCGCCCCGGGAGGGGATGATCTTGGCGGAGAAGATGTCCTTGTCGGACGTCTTGTCGATGGAGGAGTCGAAGTACACACCCGGCGAGCGGACGAGCTGCGACACCACGACACGCTCGGTGCCGTTGATGACGAAGGTGCCCTTGTTCGTCATGAGCGGGAAGTCGCCCATGAAGACCGTCTGGGACTTGATCTCGCCGGTCTCGTTGTTGGTGAACTCAGCGGTGACGAAGAGCGGGGCGCCGTACGTGAAGTCACGGTCCTTGCACTCGTCGATCGAGTTCTTCGGCGGCTCGAAGCGGTGATCGCGGAAGGTCAGCGACATCGACCCGGAGAAGTCCTCGATCGGCGAGATCTCCTCGAAGATCTCTTCAAGACCGGACTTCGTGGGGACGTCCTGTCCCGACTCAAGGGCTGCCTCGACGCGAGCCTTCCACGCGGCGTTGCCGAGCAGCCAGTCAAAGCTCTCGGTCTGCAGCGCGAGGAGGTTCGGAACCTCGAGGGGCTCCTTGATCTTTGCAAAGGAGATGCGCAGCGGGGCGGTGCTGGCGCCGTTGTTCGTATTGGTCGAGGCGTTGCGCGAGGCGGCCAAGAGGGGGTCCTTCCGAGGGCTCGGACTCACTACGCGCGTACCGGTCCCCAGCAATGCTCAGAAGCGGAATTCCCAGGTCAGGGATACTCCGGCCAGTGATGCTCTTGCGAGGTCATGCCCCTGGTGACGGGCAGGGGGCAGCTAACAGGCAGCGCAAAGGGTCAGTGTAGCCACTTGGCCCACTGATGTCCAGGGCGAGTTCTTCACGACCCTCGTTGTTCTCATCTCCGCGGTACCTCGCGCCATGCAGCGCACCTCGATACTGCCCCATCGGTCGTCGATCCATGCCTCGGATACGGATCGTTGTGACGACGCGTCCTGAGAATTGCGCGCGACGTGCGGTTCGTCAAGGCCCCCGGCCTGCGGGGCGCACGGCGATGATCACCATACTCCGCCCCTGGCCTGGCACAACACCGCCGCCACGCGCCGCCCAGGGAACGCCGAAGGGCGACCACCCAGTTGGGTGATCGCCCTTCACGCTGCGAGCGTTACACGCTCAGAGAGGAGTCACAGGACTCGCAGAGGTCTTACTTGACCTCGACGGCCGCACCGGCGCCCTTGAGGGCCTCGGCGGCCTTCTCGGCGGCGTCCTTGGCGACCTTCTCGAGGACCGGCTTCGGAGCGCCGTCCACGAGGTCCTTGGCCTCCTTCAGGCCCAGGGAGGTCAGCTCACGCACGACCTTGATGACCTGGATCTTCTTGTCGCCGGCGCCGGTGAGGATGACGTCGAACTCGTCCTTCTCCTCGACGGCCTCGGCCACGGCGCCCGGGCCGGCGGGGCCGGCAACGGCGACGGCGGCAGCGGCGGTGACGTCGAACTTGTCCTCGAACGCCTTCACGAACTCGGAGAGCTCGATGAGGGTCATCTCCTCGAACTGGGCGAGGAGGTCGTCCTGAGAGAGCTTCGCCATGATGGGCGATCCTTCCACTAATTCGGCTGGTGCCGGATGTACATAGAGGCGGGCGTAACGGCCCGCTACGACCCGCGCACTAGGCGGCGCGGATCAATGCGCGAGCCGAATTACTCGGCACCGCCCTGCTCGGCGAGCTTGGCGCGAAGCGCGTCCGCGGTGCGGACGAACTTCGACGGCAGCGCCTGGAAGAGCGAGGCAGCCTGAGACTGCTTGCCCTTGAACGCGCCGGCCAGCTTGCTGAGCAGAACCTCGCGGGACTCGAGGTCCGCAAGCTTCTTGATGTCGTCGGCGGAGAGAGCCTTACCGTCAAGGACACCGGCCTTGATGATGAGGTTCGGGTTCTCCTTGGCGAAGTCACGCAGAGCCTTCGCCGACTCCACCGGGTCACCGGTGACGAAGGCGACCGCGGTCGGACCAGCGAAGTGCTCGTCCAGTGCGGTGATCCCGGCCTCGTTGGCCGCGATCTTGGTCAGCGTGTTCTTCACCACGGCGTACTGGGCGTTCTCACCGAGCGAACGACGCAGCGTCTTGAGCTGCGCAACGGTGAGACCCCGGTACTCGGTCAGCACGGCGGCGTTGGAGCTCTGGAACGCGTCCTTGAGCTCGGCCACCGATGCAGCCTTGTTGGGCGTCGGCATAGTGCTTCGGCCTCCTTCCGGGTGATGAGGACCGCTCAGAAGGGGCTGTACAAAGCAAAACGCCCCGGGCGCAGGCGCACGGGGCTCAGCTCGACCGAATCGTACGATCCGGGAACTCTTCCACGATCACCTGCGCGGGTCGTTCGCATCAAACAGCGAATCCTTCGGCCACCGCACCCTGTCGGGCACAGCAACGACCAGCGGTCTTTGGCTTCGACAAGACCATACGCGAATCGGTACGCGGAAAACAAATCGGGCCCCGCTCCTCCGGAGAGGTGCGGGGCCCGAGGCGCTTCAGAGCCGGCCCAGAGGGCCTTTCAGAGGGCTCAGACCGCGGCCGGGTCCTCCTCGACGAGGAGGTTGCGGGTGCGGTTGGAGTCCAGCGGGATGCCGGGGCCCATCGTCGTCGTCAGGGTCGCCTTCTTGATGTAGCGGCCCTTGGCGGCGGACGGCTTCAGACGGAGGATCTCCTCCAGAGCCGCGGCGTAGTTCTCGACCAGCTTCGTCTCGTCGAAGGAGACCTTGCCGATGATGAAGTGCAGGTTCGAGTGCTTGTCGACGCGGAACTCGATCTTGCCGCCCTTGATGTCGTTGACAGCCTTGGCGACATCGGGGGTGACGGTGCCGGTCTTCGGGTTCGGCATGAGACCACGCGGGCCGAGGACGCGGCCGAGGCGGCCGACCTTGCCCATGAGGTCCGGGGTGGCCACCACGGCGTCGAACTCGTTCAGGCGGTTGCCCTTGGAGATCTCGTCGATGAGCTCGTCGGAGCCGACGATGTCGGCGCCCGCGGCGATCGCGGCCTCGGCACGGTCACCGGTCGCGAAGACCAGGACCCGGGCGGTCTTACCGGTGCCGTGCGGGAGGTTCACGGTGCCACGGACCATCTGGTCGGCCTTGCGCGGGTCGACGCCCAGGCGGAAGGCGACCTCGACGGTGCCGTCGAACTTGGTGGCGGCGGTGTCCTTGGCCAGACGGACGGCCTCGAGGGGGGCGTAGTTACGCTCCCGGTCGATCTTGGCGTCCGCGGCGCGGAGTGCCTTGCTGCGCTTCACTGCTTCTCCTGTTGGTTCAGGTGTGTGGAGTCGTGGTGCGGGCCGGCGCTGGCCCTACCACTGAGGTCACAAGGGGGCTGATCAGCCCTCGACCGTGATGCCCATGGAACGGGCGGTGCCGGCGATGATCTTCGACGCGGCGTCCAGGTCGTTGGCGTTCAGGTCGGGCATCTTGACCGTGGCGATCTCGCGGACCTGGTCGGCCGTGAGCTTGGCGACCTTGGTCTTGTGCGGCTCGCCGGAGCCCTTGTCCACACCCGCGGCCTTGAGGATCAGCTTGGCGGCCGGCGGAGTCTTCGTGACGAAGGTGAAGGAACGGTCCTCGTAGACCGTGATCTCCACCGGCACGACCATGCCACGCTGCGACTCGGTCGCGGCGTTGTAGGCCTTGCAGAACTCCATGATGTTGACGCCGTGCTGGCCGAGCGCGGGGCCGACCGGCGGGGCCGGGTTCGCCGCACCGGCGTTGATCTGGAGCTTGATAAGCCCCGTGACCTTCTTCTTCTTGGGAGGCATTGCTCTCTCCGGGTCCTAGTGAGAGTGTTCAGCCCGCCATCCGGTCATCCGGATGGAGGCATACCGCACCACGATAACGGGTATAGACGTGCGGCTAAAAACCGAGCAGGTCAGAGCGGCTGCGAGAGCCACTCTGACCTGGGTCGGAAACCTGTGAAAGTCAGTTCTTCTGGATCTGGTCGAAGCTGAGCTCGACCGGGGTCTCGCGACCGAAGATCTCGACGAGGCCCTTGACCTTCTTCGAGTCGGCGTTGATCTCGTTGATCGTGGCCTGGAGGGTGGCGAAGGGGCCGTCGGTGACGGTGACCGAGTCGCCCACCTCGAAGTCCAGGACCTGGACCTCGACCTTGCGGGCCGGAGCCGGCTTGCCCTCGGCCTCGGCGGCCTCGCGAGCGGCCTTCTCCTCGGCCTCCGGGGCGAGCATCTTGACGATCTCGTCCAGAGTCAGCGGGTACGGGTCGTAGGCGTTGCCCACGAAGCCGGTGACGCCGGGGGTGTTGCGCACGACGCCCCAGGACTCGTTCGTCAGATCCATGCGGACGAGCACATAGCCGGGCAGCTTGTTCTGCCGGACGTTCTTGCGCTCGCCGTTCTTGATCTGGACGATCTCTTCCTCGGGGACCTCGGCCTGGTAGATGAAGTCCTCGACGTTGAGCGAGACGGCGCGCTGCTCCAGGTTGGCCTTCACGCGCTTCTCGTAGCCCGCGTAGGTGTGGATCACGTACCACTCGCCGGGCAGACCGCGGAGCTCGTCGCGCAGGGCCTGGATCGGGTCGACGGGAGCGGCCTCCTCGACGACCTCGGCCTCGGCCTCCTCGTCGGCCTCGCCCTCGGTCTCGTCGGAGTCGGCGTCCTCGACCTCGTCGGTCTCGTCGGCGTCCTCGGCCTCGACCTCGTCCGTCTCGTCGGACGCGTCCTCGGTGTGCAGCGCGGCCTCTTCGACTGCCTCGCCCGCAGCGGCGTCAGCAGCCTCAGCCTGGTCCTCGTCGGCCGCCTCGACGATGTCGAGCTCGTCCTCAACGTTCAGGTTCGGGTCAGACACGATGGCTGCTTCTTCCTGCGATACAGATGGGGTGGAACATGCGAAAAGGGGCGCCGGGGGGCGCCCTCCGCGGGAATCAGCCGAAGACGTACTTGACTGCTTCCTGGAAGCCATAGTCAATCACGGTTACGAGGCCGATCATGATGACGACGAAGACGATCACCACAGTGGTGTAGGACGTCAGCTGGTTCCGAGTGGGCCAGACGACCTTGCGGAGCTCCGCGATGATCTGGCGGTAGAAGACCGCGAGACGGCCCAGGGGGCCCTTCTTCCCGCGCTTGCCGCCCTTACGCGACTTCTTCTTCGAGTCCGGAGCCTCGTCCTGGGCATCAGGCATGTCGATGGAGCCCACGGCGTCCGTCACGATCTCTCACCTGATTCCGGGTCGTGGCCGTGCCGCGCCCGGGTGGAGCCGCACGGCGGTGCAATGAAGACGTACATGCGCACACAACCTGGCGGTGTGTGTAGCAGGGCCGGAGGGACTTGAACCCCCAACCTTCGGTTTTGGAGACCGGTGCTCTACCAATTGAGCTACGACCCTTTGCGGTGTCCCCCAACCTACCGCATCGTGAGATGTGGTCGGTGAGGGCCAACGAGCAGTGAGTGTACGTGTTCATGAGCGCCGCGTCGAACAGAAAGCACGTCGGGGCCCTGCCGAGTCCCCAGCGTGACCGGTAATGACCGGTCCTGTCCGTCCTTCGAAACCTGTGTGCCCGGTCCCGAGACGGTCTGGGACCATGGGCCGCATGAGCGCTGCCACTTCTCCCACCGAGCGCCGGGTCTCCGCCCGAGTCGGCGCGATCTCCGAGTCCGCCACCCTCGCCGTCGACGCCAAGGCCAAGGCCCTCAAGGCCGCCGGCCGTCCGGTGATCGGCTTCGGCGCCGGTGAGCCCGACTTCCCGACCCCGGACTACATCGTCGAGGCGGCCGTCGAGGCCTGCAAGAACCCGAAGTACCACCGCTACACCCCCGCCGGCGGCCTGCCCGAGCTGAAGAAGGCCATCGCCGAGAAGACCCTCCGCGACTCCGGTCTCGAGGTCGACCCGGCCGAGGTGCTGGTGACCAACGGCGGCAAGCAGGCCATCTACGAGGCCTTCGCCGCGATCCTCGACCCGGGCGACGAGGTCATCGTCCCGGCGCCGTACTGGACCACGTACCCCGAGTCGATCCGGCTGGCCGGCGGCGTCCCGGTGGAGGTCGTCGCCGACGAGACCACCGGCTACCGGGTCTCCGTCGAGCAGCTGGAGGCGGCGCGCACGGAGAACACGAAGGTCGTGCTCTTCGTCTCCCCCTCCAACCCGACCGGCGCCGTCTACAGCGAGGCGGACGCCCGCGCGATCGGCGAGTGGGCGGCCGAGCACGGCCTGTGGGTGCTGACCGACGAGATCTACGAGCACCTGGTCTACGGCGACGCGACGTTCACCTCGCTGCCGAAGCTGGTCCCGGCGCTGCGCGACAAGTGCATCATCGTGAACGGCGTCGCCAAGACGTACGCGATGACCGGCTGGCGGGTCGGGTGGATCATCGGCCCGAAGGACGTGGTGAAGGCCGCGACCAACCTGCAGTCGCACGCCACCTCGAACGTGAGCAACGTGGCGCAGATCGCCGCGCTGGCCGCCGTCTCGGGCGACCTCGACGCGGTCGCGGAGATGCGCAAGGCCTTCGACCGCCGCCGCCAGACGATCGTGAACATGCTCAACGAGATCGACGGCGTGCTCTGCCCGACCCCCGAGGGCGCGTTCTACGCGTACCCGTCGGTGAAGGCCCTGCTGGGCAAGGAGATCCGCGGCAAGCGCCCGCAGACCTCGGTCGAGCTGGCAGCGCTGATCCTGGACGAGGTCGAGGTCGCGGTCGTCCCGGGCGAGGCCTTCGGCACCCCGGGCTACCTGCGCCTGTCGTACGCGCTGGGCGACGAGGACCTGGTCGAGGGCGTGTCCCGGATGCAGAAGCTGCTCGCGGAGGCGCGCGACTAGCCGGTACCGACGATCGGTGCACGAGCCCCCGGTTCTCCGGAACCGGGGGCTCGTGTTTGTTTTCGAGCAAGGTCCCGATCGGGGAAAGGGACTGTCGTAGTCCATTCGGGTGGGGCAAGATCGGTCGATGGAGCACGAGCACGTTCGCGACATCGGCCTGCTGCCCAAGGCCCACCTGCATCTGCACTTCACCGGCTCGATGCGGCCCACGACGCTGATCGAGCTGGCCGACAAGTACGGGGTCCACCTCCCCGAGGCGCTGACCGGCGGCGAGCCCCCCAAGCTGCGCGCGACCGACGAGCGCGGCTGGTTCCGCTTCCAGCGGCTGTACGACATCGCCCGCTCCTGCCTCCGCGCACCGGAGGACATCCAGCGGCTGGTGCGGGAGGCCGCGCAGGAGGACGTACGGGACGGGTCCGGCTGGCTGGAGATCCAGGTCGACCCGACCTCGTACGCGCCCCGGCTCGGCGGTCTGATCCCGGCCATGGAGATCATCCTGGACGCGGTCGAGACGGCCGCGCGGGACACCGGGCTCGGGATGCGCGTCCTGGTCGCCGCCAACCGGATGAAGCACCCGCTGGACGCCCGTACGCTCGCCCGGCTCGCGGTCCGCTACGCCGACCGTGGCGTCGTCGGCTTCGGCCTCTCCAACGACGAGCGGCGCGGCATGGCCCGCGATTTCGACCGCGCCTTCGCGATCGCCCGCGAGGGCGGGCTGCTGGCCGCGCCGCACGGCGGCGAGCTGACCGGCCCGGCGTCGGTGCGGGACTGCCTGGACGACCTGCGCGCGGCCCGGATCGGGCACGGCGTACGGGCCGCGGAGGACCCGCGGCTGCTGCGCCGGCTCGCCGAGAAGGGCGTGACGTGCGAGGTCTGCCCGGCGTCCAATGTGGCGCTCGGCGTGTACGAGAAGCCCGAGGACGTCCCGCTGCGCACGCTGTACGACGCGGGGGTGCCGATGGCGCTCGGCGCGGACGACCCGCTGCTCTTCGGCTCGCGGCTGGCCGCCCAGTACGAGATCGCCCGCCGGCACCACGCCTTCACGGACGCCGAGCTGGCGGAGCTGGCCCGGCAGTCGGTGCGGGGCTCGGCGGCGCCGGAGGACGTCAGGCGGAAGCTGCTGTCCGGGGTCGACGACTGGCTGGCCGCCCCGGCGGCCTGAAGTGGTGCAGCGGCGGGCGGGCCTGGAAGCCGATGTCGAGCTCGGTCCGGTCGCCGGCGCTCGCCGGGGCCAGGCAGTGGGTGAGCGTGGCGATCAGCGCGTCGTGGCCCTTGCGGGCGCGCTTCTCCAGGGGCCCGAAGCCGGCTGCCAGGGAGAAGGCCTCGGAGGCGACGGAGAAGACGTCCCGGCCGCCGTGCAGGAAGAGGGTGCCCGCGTGCACGGACGGGTGCAGCCACTTGTCCGCCCGCCCGTCGCCGCGCTCCCACAGCGCCTTCCAGGCGGCGGCGTGGGCGGCGGTGCGCTGTTCGTTGGTGCGGACGGTGAGCGGGGCGCCGTCGCGGAGCCGCGCGCGCAGCCCGGGCCAGGCGGAGGGGCGCAGTCCGGGTGACCGGTGGGCGAGGACGAGGTCGACCGGGTCCTCGGGGAAGAACGTGCGCGGGATGCTCTGCCGCAGCGGTACGTGGACGATCGTGTGGCGGGAGAAGGCGGCGAAGGAGAAGAGCGCGGCCAGGGCCGACAGGCCGTCGTGGTCGCCGAGGAGATAGCCCCAGTGGTGGCTGATCGGGTCGTTGACGGTGGTGTGCCGCAGGGGGTGCCACGGCTGGACGATCCGGTACGCGTGAGGTCCGGTACGGATCCTGAACTCACGTACTTTCAGGCGCATGTGGGCCAGCCTGGCGGGAGCGGGCGAGCGTCGGCAACGTCATTTCGGCGGCACGTCATTTCGGCGGGGCGATGCCGGCCATGAGGGTACGGGCGAGGCCGGCGGCGAACTCGTCCAGCGGCTGCGGCGGGCGTCCTCCGGGCGTCATCTCGTACGCGAAGGCGCGGTGCACACAGGCCCCGAGGAGCAGGGACGCGGCGGCGTGGGTGTCGGCGTCGGGGGCGATACGGCCGTGCTGCCGCTCGGCGCGGAGGTAGGCGTCGAGTCCTTCGATGGGCCGGTGGGGGCCGGCCCCGAGTTCCCGCATGGCCTCCTCGTGGCGGCGTTTGAGCTGCGGTTCGGCATAGAGGGAAGCGGCCATCGGGAAGGTCTGCTCGTAGAAGAGCGCGGCGCTGCGGGCGATCTCGGCGAGGTTCTCCTCGACCGTGCGGCCGCCGGGGTCGGCGGCGAGGGTGTCGAGCAGCGAGCCGAGCCGGGGCAGGCGCTCGTTGAGCACCGTCACGAAGAGCTCTTCCTTGCTGCTGAAGTACTTGTAGAGCGCCGCCTCGGAGCAGCCCGCGGCCTTCGCGATCTCCTTGGTGGTGGTGCGGGCGAGGCCGGCGGTCAGCATGAGGTGGCGGGCCGCGTCGACGATGCGGACGCGAGTCGGCTTTTGGATCGGCTTCTGGATCGGTTTCTGGTCCATGAACGCTCGAAAGCTCCGATCGCGCTTGACGGGTGAGTGAGTGCACACCCACCCTAGGGGTGAGTGAACACTTACCCACCCCAGGAGGGTGCGACATGAAGCTCACAGTCTTCGGCGCGACCGGCGGCATCGGCCGGGAGATCGTCGGCCAGGCGCTCGCCGCCGGCCACCACGTGACGGCGGTGGTACGCGACCCCGCACGGCTCACCCTGACAGGCGACCGTCTGGAGGTCTTCCAGGCCGACCTCTCCGACCCCGAGGCCCTGCGCCCCGCCGTGGCGGGCCGGGACGCGGTCCTGTCCGGCCTGGGCGCGCGCAGCCGCGCGGACGCGGGCGTGGCCGCGCGGCTCACCCGTTCGGTGCTCGCCGCGATGGAGGCGGAGGGGACCCGGCGACTGATCGTGGTCAGCGCGGCCCCGCTCGCCGCCACTCCCCCGGACGAGCCGCTGCTCGACCGGGCCTTCGTCTCGGTGGTCCGGGCCGCCCTGAAGGACGTCTACGCGGACCTGCGGGTCATGGAGGAGGAACTGGCGCGCAGCGCCGTCGACTGGACGTCCGTCCGGCCGCCCAAGCTCGGCGACAAGCCGCTCACCGGGACGTACCGGAAGGTCGTCGGGGCGAACCCCCGGGCGGGCCGGAGCATCGGCCGGGCGGACGTGGCGCACGCGATGCTCGCGATGGTGTCCGACCCGGCGACGGTGCGGCGGCCGGTGGGCGTGGCGTACTGAAGGCCCCGGCCGGGTGGCTAGAGCTCGACGCCGACCGTCACCGGCTCGTTGACCAGCGTGATCCCGAAGGCGTCCCGCACCCCGGCGACGACCTCGCGGGCGAGGGCCAGCAGGTCCTCGGTGGTGGCATCGCCGCGGTTGGTGAGGGCGAGGGTGTGCTTGGTGGAGATCCGGGCGGGCCCGGAGCCGTACCCCTTGGTGAAGCCCGCCTTGTCGATCAGCCAGGCGGCGGAGGTCTTGACCTGCTCGCCGTCCTCGCCGACGGGGAAGGCGGGCGGGGCGACCTCGGGGCCGAGCCGGTCGTGCACCCGGCCGAGGAAGTCCTCGTACTGCTCCCGGCTCAGGATCGGGTTGGTGAAGAACGAGCCGGCCGACCAGGTGTCGTGATCCGCCGGGTCCAGGACCATGCCCTTGCCCGCGCGCAGCTTCAGGACCGTCTCGCGGGCCGTCGTCAGCGCCACCCGGTCGCCGGCCTCCACGCCGAGCGCGCGGGCGGTCTCCGGGTACTTGAGCGGGGCGGACAGCCCGTCGGCGTCCTCCAGCGCGAAGCGGACCCGGAGCACCACATAGCGGTCCGGGTGCTCCTTGAAGCGGCTGTGCCGGTACGAGAAGGCGCACTCGGCGTTGGCGAGGGTGACCGTCTCCCCCGCCCGGCGGTCGTACGCGACGACCTCGGTGACGGTGGCGGAGACCTCCTGGCCGTACGCCCCCACGTTCTGGATCGGGGTGGCCCCGGCCGAGCCGGGGATGCCGGCCAGGCACTCGATCCCCGCGAGCCCGGCCTCGACGCTGCGCGCGACGGCGTCCGTCCACACCTCGCCGGCCGCGAGCTCGAGCCGCGTCCCGTCGAGCGCGAAGCCCTTGGTGGCGATGCGCAGGGCGGTGCCGTCGAAGCCCTTGTCCCCGATGACCAGATTGGAGCCGCCGCCGACGATCAGCAGCGGGGTACCGCTCTCGTCCGCCTCGCGGACCGCGGCGATCACCTCGTCGTCCGTGGTGGCCGTGACGAGCCGGGTGGCGGGCCCGCCGAGCCGGAAGGTGGTCAGGGGGGCGAGGGGGGCGTCGTGGAGTACCTGCACGGGCACAAGGGTACGGGGCGGGGCGAGCGGCCCCCGGAAAGGGCGAGGCCCCGGCCGCCCGAAGGGGCCGGGGCCGTACACGTACGCGTAGCCGCCGTCAGGCGAGCTGCACCACGGCGCGGGACATGCCCAGGACCTTCTGGCCGGCCGACATCGCCGTGAGGTCCACCCGGACCCGGCCGTCGTCCAGCTTCGCCGCGACCTTGGCGCTGACCTCGATGAGCGCGCCGACGCCGTCGTTCGGCACCACGACCGGCTTGGTGAAGCGGACTCCGTACTCGACGACGGCGCCCGGGTCGCCGACCCAGTCCGTCACGACGCGGATCGCCTCGGCCATGGTGAACATGCCGTGCGCGATGACGTCCGGCAGACCGACCTCGACCGCGAACTTCTCGTTCCAGTGGATCGGGTTGAAGTCACCGGACGCGCCGGCGTACTGGACCAGCGTGGCGCGGGTCACGGGGAAGGACTGCGCCGGGAGCTCGGCGCCGACCTCGATCTCGTCGTAAGCGATCTTCGCCGCCATGGTCAGCCCTCCTCGGCCGCGCGTGCCACGAGCTTGGTCCACGCGGTCACGACGTGCTCGCCGCTCTCGTCGTGGACCTCGCCGCGGATGTCCAGGATGTCGTTGCCCGCCAGGGACTTGATCGCCTCGATGGTCGAGGTGACCGAGAGCCGGTCGCCGGCCCGGACCGGGCGGGTGTAGACGAACTTCTGGTCGCCGTGCACCACTCGGCTGTAGTCGAGCCCGAGCTGCGGGTCCTCGACGACCAGTCCGGCGGCCTTGAACGTGATCGCGAACACAAAAGTCGGCGGGGCGATCACATCGGGGTGACCGAGTTCTTTCGCGGCCTCCTGGTCGATGTACGCGGGATTCGCGTCGCCGACCGCCTCGGCGAACTCGCGGATCTTCTCCCGGCCGACCTCGTACGGCGCGGTGGGCGGATAGGTCCGCCCCACGAAGGACTGGTCGAGCGCCATGGACTCGTTCCCTCCTACTGCTGGATGTGGTGCCTGGGCCTGGCGGACAAACGCCACGAGGCCGCCCCCGAAGTGGGGACGGCCTCGTGAACGAGCCTGATTAGCGCGTCTCGCGGTGCGCAGTGTGCGCGTTGCAGCGCGGGCAGTGCTTCTTCATCTCAAGACGGTCCGGGTTGTTGCGCCGGTTCTTCTTGGTGATGTAGTTCCGCTCCTTGCACTCCACGCAGGCCAGCGTGATCTTCGGGCGGACGTCGGTGGCAGCCACGTGAGTGCTCCTTGACGGACGGATAAACGGATGAACGCATGAAATAGTAGCCGATCGAAGGACCGACCCCGCAATCGGCTACCGTGTGTAGCGGTGACCGGACTTGAACCGGTGACACAGCGATTATGAGCCGCTTGCTCTACCGACTGAGCTACACCGCTTTGATGATCCGGATCCCACCCGAAGGCGGGTTCCTTCTCACCAGAGCCCCAATACGGAATCGAACCGTAGACCTTCTCCTTACCATGGAGACGCTCTACCGACTGAGCTATTGGGGCGAGCGATGAAGACATTACACGGTCGGCGGCCGTTCGCCCAAATCCGTTTCCGCGCCCTCGGTCGACCCCGCTCCCAGCCCCTCACCTGTGTCCCGTAGGCCACACGTGGACTCATCAGTACGACTATTGCGCACCTCCTCCAAGTGCGGCCGGAGCGCCCCTAGGCTCGGGCCCACGCTGCGTGATCTTGATCTTGAGGAGCCCCGAGGAGCCCCATGTCAGCCGACAGCAAGCAGCCCCAGCCACCGTCCCCCGACGAGTGGGGAGCCGCCACTGCCGACACCGCCTCGCTGCTGCTGTCGGGCGCCCGGCTCACCGACGGGCGGACGGTCGACGTACGGCTCGGCGGCGGCCGGATCGAGGCGGTCGGCACGGCCGGCAGCCTCACCGCCGTCGGCGCCCGGGTGGACCTCGCCGGCTACCTGCTGCTGCCCGCCCCCGCCGAGCCCCACGCGCACTCCGACACGGCGCTCAGCGCGGACGTCCCCGGGCCCGTCTCGTACGCCGCCGACGAGGTGCAGCGGCGGGCCACCGAGGCGGCGCTGCTCCAGCTCGGGCACGGTGCGACCGCGCTGCGCGCGCATGTGCGGATCGGGGATGTGCACGGGCTCGGCCCGCTGGAGGCGGTGCTCCAGGCCCGGCGCTCGCTGCGCGGCCTGGCCGACCTGACGACGGTGGCGGTGCCGCGGCTGCTGACCGGGGTCGCCGGGGCGGACGGCCTGGCGATGCTGCGGGACGCGGTGAAGATGGGCGCGGGCGTGGTGGGCGGCTGCCCGGACCTGGACCCTGACCCGACGGGGTACGTGGAGGCGGTCCTTGAGATCGCCGCCGAGCACGGCTGCCCGGTGGACCTGCACACGGACGGCGACGACCCGGCGCGGCTTGCCCGGCTCGCGGCGATGGCGGGCGGGCTTCGCGCGGGCGTGACGATCGGCCCGTGCGCGGGGCTCGGCCGGTTGCCCGCGGACGTGGCGCGGCGCACCG
>NZ_DATCVQ010000307.1:0-22759 GCF_036566765.1 Streptomyces sp. | reverse complement strand
CGCGGGCCTGGCGGCCGCCCGGCGCGGCCTCGCCGAGCTGGACGCCGGCTGGCACGAGGCCACCGCCGCCACCCGGGCAGCCCTGGCGGAACCCCGGCTCGGCCCCCTCGCCCAGTGGTCCTCCATCGGCCCGTACCGCCTCCTCACCGCCCTCCCCGAGGCCCCCCACGACCCGACGGTCGCCCCGCTCCTCCAGCCCGCGCACACCGAACTCGCCCGCACCGCCGAGGTGTTCCTCGACCACGCGGGCCAGGCGGGCCGCACCGCGGCAGCCCTGGGCATCCACCGCCAGACCCTCTACTACCGCCTGTCCCGCGTCGAGGCCCTCACCGGCCTGGACCTGGACGACGGCGAACACCGCCTCCTCCTTCACATGGCCTTGAAGTCGGCGAAGCTCTGAGCCGTCGGAGTCATGCGTCGGCGGCCGCTCCGCGAGCCCTGGCCACAGCGCTTTCCACACGACTGGCCGCCGCGACCGGGTCCTCGTGCTCCCAGACCCGCACGACCGTCCAGCCCGCTTCCTCAAGCCTCCGGTTCGTGTCGGCGTCGCGCGTCCGGTTCCGTTCGACCTTCGCGGCCCAGTAGGCGCCGTGGCGGACGGCGACGGTGTGGTGCTCCGGGCAGCCGTGCCAGAAGCAGCCGTCGAGGAAGACCGCGACCTTCGCGCGCGTGAAAACGAGATCGGCCGTGCGGCGCAGCTCCTTGATCGGGCGGGCGGAGACCCGATAGCGCATGCCCCGCGCATGAACCGCCCGGCGCAGGGCCAGCTCCGGGCCCGTGTCCCGACTCCGATTCGCGCGCATGCTCGCCCGTACGGCCTCCGTGGAAGCCCACGACTCCCCCGTACGACGCTCTGCATCCTCAGCCATACGCACACCGTAGGCTCCCGCGCGCGGCGCCTGCACCGATGGACTGAAGGAATTGTCCGAGGGCTCCCGTACCATCGCCGGGTGACCTCAGCCCTCTCCTCTGCCGCCAGCACCATCCCCGCGCAGGCCGCTGCACCGGCTGTCGCGGAGTTCGCCGTCGCCGAGTTCTTCGCCGGAATCGGCCTCGCGCGGCTGGGACTTGAGCGGGCCGGCTTCAAGGTCATGTGGGCGAACGACCTCGACCCGCAGAAGCAGGACATGTACGTCCGGCACTTCCCCGGGTCCGACGATCACTACCGGCTCCAGGACATCCGTGAGATCGCCGGCGACATCGACGGGTCCTCGGTGCCGACGGGCGTCTGCGTGGCCTGGGCCTCGTTCCCCTGCACCGACCTGTCCCTGGCGGGCGGACGCTCGGGCCTGGCGGGGCAGCACTCCAGCACCTTCTGGGACTTCACCGACGTGGTGGAGGCGATGGGCAGGCGGGACGGTGCCATGCCGCCGATCGTCGCGCTGGAGAACGTGAACGGCTTCGCCACCAGTCATAAGGGCGCCGACATGAAGGCCGCCATCAAGCGGCTGACCGATCTGGGCTACTGGGCCGACGTCGTCACCCTCGACGCCCGGCGCTTCGTCCCCCAGTCCCGGCCCCGTCTCTTCCTGATCGCCAGCCGCCTTCCGCAGCCGCCGGCCGACGAGCGACGGAACACCGAGCTGCGCCCGTCCTGGCTGGACCACGCCCTGGACGACCCGGACCTGAGGACGCACCGGACCCTGCTGCCCGAGCCGCCCGCCATGAAGACCACAGGCTGGACGGCGCTGGTCGACGCCGACGACGACCCGCACGTGGACTGGTGGGACGAACAGCGCGTGGTGAAGTTCACCTCCCAGCTCTCCGACATCAACCGAGCCCGCGTCGACGCGCTGCGCGCCGAGCCGGAGGCGTCGTACCGCACTGCCTATCGCCGTACCCGCGGCGGCGTGCCCGCCTGGGAGATCCGCGGTGACGACGTCGCAGGCTGCCTGCGCACGGCGCGCGGCGGTTCCTCCAAGCAGGCCGTGGTGCGGATGCAGAAGGGCGAGCCGCTCAAGGTCCGCTGGATGACCGCCCGCGAGTACGCCAAGCTCATGGGCGCCGGCGACTACGTCCTCCCGGACAACCGCAACCAGTCGATCATGGGGTTCGGCGACGCGGTCTGCGTCGACGCGGTCGCCTGGCTCGCCCAGCACTACCTGCGCCCCCTGCTCGCCGGCGCCCTGCGCTGAATCATGTGCGCCGGATGTCCCTGAAGGTTCAGATACCCGACGACCTCTGAGTCGGCAGTCGCGTCGCGGCGGCCGCGAACCCGGGCAGCCGCAGTTCCGGGCTGGGCTCCAGTCCCGCCGGCCGCCATGCCCCGGGCTCGGGGGCCAGCACGGCCGACTCCTCCCAGCGGAACCGCTCGGTGTCGACGGGGACGGTCCCCCGGACCGCCTCGGCGGAGAGCTCGAGGACTTCCGCCACGTGAGAGCGGTCGATGACGTCCGCCACGAACGCGGAGCCGTGGAACACCACTTGGACGACCCGCCATTGACTGCCGTAGCGCATTCCCGTCTCGTACTCATTGCGGGAGAGGTGGAACGTCCCGCGAGACATGGGGCCGGCGCCCTTCACCTCGATGCGGTCCATGCCCGGCTGTCGTACCTCGATGTCGTAGCCGAACGCGTCCGACAGCAGCGCCACGTGTACGGGCCTTAGGCCACTGTGCCGCAGGGCGTCGAGCACGACCTGCTCGGCGGCGTCGCCCACTCTCTGTCGTATCTCGTCCTGCCGCGTGCCGCAGAGTTCGGTGTGCACCGCGAGCAGCACGCCGTCGAGGTCCGGCTCGAGCCAGGCCAAGGCCCTGAGATCGTCCGTGGGGATGTACGCCCGCACGACCCGTCCTGACTCGACCGCAAGCGCAAGCCAGGGCGGCGGATCGGCGCGCAGCAGCACATGTGCGAGATCCCGGGGCGTCGCAGCCTCGCCGAGTTCCGCGATGCGGCGCAGCGGACGCCCGAGCCGCACCCCGTCGGCCTCTTGCGCCAGGCGCGCCTCGGTCAGCGCCCGAGCGACGCCGCGCAGATCCACCGCCGCGGCGAGGTACGCGCCGTGGTCCCGGGCCGCGTCGACCCACTCGTCGATGTCCGCCCGGTGCGCCAGAACGGCCGTTCGAGTGAGCAGCAGGGCCCCGAACGCCGTTCCGTGACGCGGCAGCAGAGCGGTCACGCCCGTACCCCGAGCGTCGCGAGCAGCGCCGCCTCGTCGTCGCCCCACACCGCCTGCTCGACGGTCCCGGCGTCCGGTTCCGGCAGGGCGACCTGGACGAGCCCGGGATCGTTCATGAGCTGGGACAGGACGACGATCTTCTCTCGGAGCCGGCCCTCGACCGCGTCGTCGACAGTTCCCTCGCTGAGCAGCAGGGTGAACCGGGTGGACACGTCGTCCCGCAGGCCGAGACGGTGGATGCGGTCCTGGCTCTGCAGAAAGTGGCCGGCGTTGAACGTGCGGTCGAGATAGACGGCGTGATGGCACCAGTGGTGCAGGCTCACGCCCTCGCCGCACGCGGCCGGGTTGGCCAGCAGGACGTGGCAGTCGGGGTCGTTCCGGAACCGGTCGAACTCGCCGTCCCGCGTGATCGCTCCGGGCGGCGCACCGTCCGCGGGCGGGACTCCGCCGTGAACGACGGCGGGATGGAACGCGCTGAGCCGGTCTCGGAGGATCTTCAGGTTCCGTACGAAGGTGGACCAGACGAGCACCTTCTCGCCTCGAGCCGCGGCCTCCGCGACGATCCGCTCGATCTCCCTGTACTTCCAGGGGACCTCGTACGCGGCGTACTGCTGGAGCAGGCGGGCGAGCGGCTCGTCCCCCCGAAGCTCCAACGGCGGGTGTGCGAACCCGTCCTGGTCGTGTTCGTCGGAGCCGGCGACCAGCAGCGCCGGGTTGGTGGCGGCCTCCAGCAGGTACATCATGATCCGGCCGAGCCGGGTGAACCGTCGACGGTCGTTCACGCCGAGCGCGAACTCGCCCCGGTAGCGGCCCGCCAGGGCCTCGTAGACGGCCTGCTGGATCTGGCCCATCGGACGCGCGACGACCTCGAACGTCGTCGGAGGCAGGCCGAGCCTCGACTTGGGCGTGCGAACGAAGTACCGCCCGATCGCTCGGCTCGTCTCCGCCACGACCGTCGGTTCCCGCCCGTCACGCTCGGAGTACGCCCCCGGCGGCAGGATCTGATGGTCCTGTCCGGGGTAGAGGAAGCGCATCGGGGCCACGAGGTCGTACGCACCCTGCGGGGCGGGCGTGCCGGTCAGCACGTCCCGGCGGCGGGCGGCGTACGCGAGGTCGAGGACGGCGCGGCCGTGCACACCCTGTTCGCCTCGCTTGATGCGGTGGGCCTCGTCGATCACGACGTGCGTCGGCCTGCGCGCCACATACGCGCGGATGCGGTCGTAGTCGGATGCGGCCCGGTTGTAATTGGTGAGGAGGATGTCGAGGTCGTCACGGATCAGAGACGTCGCCCCCGTGTGCACGGCCAGCCGGGGAGCAGCGCTCAGACAGGCTGCCGAGTCCTCCTTCCACGCCTGGAACGCGGCGAGGGGCGCGATGACGAGGAGCTGCTCGACCTCCCCGCGGGCCCGGTTGAGCGCGAAGTTCGCCAGCGCCACGGTGGTCTTGCCCGCGCCCGGCACGGAGAAGTCCGCGCCGTGCGGGAGGCCGAGCAACGTGGCCAGGTTCTCCAGCTGGAACGGCTTGAGCACCCGCCGGAACCCGCTGGCGGCGAGCTCCTGCCCCAGGTCCGTGCCCGCGACATCGCGCGCGCCGTGCAACGCGCTCTCCCGCCTGCGCCGGTCGTCCGCCAGGATCCGCAGCTGCTCGGTCAGCTGCGGACCGAACTCGAACTTCTGCCGGAAACGCTTGCGCACCCCTGCGACGACGGCGACCTCGGCGAGGAAGACGTCGACGCGGACCTCGATCCGCTCGGCGGAGCCTCCCACGACGCCTCGCGCGAGAGCCTCCGCGAGCTGGGCCCAGGCGCCGGCGCTGGCGTCGAGTCCCCGTTCGAGCACGACCTGGGGGCGGCCGTCGCGGTACAGCTCCGCGAAGATCAACTGCGCTCCCTGATCTCGGCCAGCACCTTCTCCAGTCGCTCGACCCGCTGGAGGAACGCCTCCTCTTCCCAGTTCGGGTAGGTCCGGGCCTTCTCCAGCAGCGTCGGAATGCGCGCCAGCTCGGCGACGGCCTTGTCGGCCCGCTTCAGCGGCGCCTGGACGGTGTCCTGCTCGCGCGTCTGCTCGTCGGCTTCGTCCGCCGCCGCCGCAACCGCTGCGGACAGGCTTCCGAGGACGTTCTCCATCGCGGCCCTCTCACCGCCGGGGAGCACGATGCCGGCCTCGGGGCGGGTGGTGGCGACCAGGGTCACGAGGTCGCCGAGCGGGGCCTCGGGCTCCTCCTCGCCGAGGAGGTCGCTCAGCGGGTCGGCCTCGTCCAGGTCCGATCCCCCGGGGGTCGCGGCGTCGAGCACGGCCCTCAGGGTGGGTTCCTTCGACAGCTCCCGGGCCACGAGGTCCGAGGCGTCAGAACGCCGCAGGTGGCGCAGGGAGCGGTAGTTCGTCCCGGTCAGGATGCCGAGGAAGTACGCGTCCTTGACGCTCTCCTTCTCCCGTGCGGGCTTGCTCCGGATGTGCTTGGCCAGCTCCTCGAAGGCCGACTCGTTCTCGGTGAAGTCGACGTGCAGCCGGGCGCCTTCGGACCGCTCGACCAGCTGGTGGACGAGCAGCAGCTTCTCGTGCTGCTGACGCACCTCGCCCACCGGCTTGTGCATGCGCACGGCGACGTGCTCCCAGTTGAGGTCGGCCCGTTCGTAGAGGTCCTCGATCATCAAGGCCTCGTTGATCCACGAGTACTCCTTCTTGAAGTCCCGGGCCACCTGCAGCTCGGTCTCCAGAAAGAGCAGTTCGTCCGCCGTGGCGTCGTCGGGCAGCACGAGACAGCGCACGTACTGGTGCTTGACGGATCCCTCGGCCGAGAGGGAGCGCAGCGCAGCGGCCCGACGGTTGCCGTTGATCAGCACGCCGTCCGCGGTGACGATCGCGGGCTCCTGCTGCGGACGCTCCTTGAGATCGCTCTTGAGGTCGACGAACTTCTCCTGGGCGCACAGGATGTCGAACTGCGCCTCCTGCGCCTCGGGCCCCAACGGATCGGCGCTGAAGAGGTCGTCGCGGCCCCGCTTCCGGATCTCCCGAAGCTGCTCCGCCTTGGTGCGGTGGTTCAACGTGGAGAACCGCACCCACTCGACCGGAAGTTCGACCTGAGGCAGATCCTTGTCCTCGCGCGGCCATGCGGGGACAGTGACCACCGTCTTGCGCTGCCTGGCCCTGAGGAAGGCAGTACGGTCCGGGTCGAGCATCGGCATCGATCAACTCCTGTACGTGGTGGCGCGCTGGGGACCCGAACGCGCGGTGACGACCGTGCGGTCGGATTCCCCTCGCCGCTGGAATCCGACATGTCCGATGAAGAGGTCCGCCCGGTCCTCCGGTATGCCGAAGGCGCTCAGCAGCAGGGCGGGAAAGCGTCGGCGCGTTCCCCCGTCCCAGTTCCACTCGGTCGCGTCCGCATCGCTGTCCGGCATCACGTAGACGCAAGGCGGCGGGACCTGCTGCCCGCCGACTTCGATGGAATGGGCGGACTTGGGGCACTCGCGGGCGGCCGTTCCGCACAGGTCGTTGTGGAAGACGACGCCGTCGAGGGTGTCGGGGTAGCCGTCGAAGAAGCGCTTGCGCAGCCGTATGACGCCCTTGACGATGTGCTCGCCCGGCTCGTTCCGCATGCTGTCGCAGAGCCACCACAGATACGTCTCACGCGCCCATTCAGGCGCCGACCACTTCACACTGCTGTGCAGTCCGTCGGGGCAGCCTTTCTTGATGATCGCGACATCCCCGAAGCCGTCGACAGCCAGTCGGTACACCTTGTCCTCGCCGCGCTTCGGCAGCGTCAAGCTGCGCACGAGCCCTTTGTGCACCAGTTGCTGAAGCAGGTCGACGAGAAAGGCCTCGCGGTTGACCGATCCCGCGCTCTGACTGCCTCTGAGACGCTCGATGGCCGCCGGCAGTGCGTCGCGGTATTCCTTCGGCGTCAGTCCGAAGCGGCCCAACAAGGCCTCCTCGCCGCCCAGATCGCGCACCACGCGGGACACGGCCTCGATGATCTCCTCGGACGGAGCGCCCGCGTGTCGACAGGGCGCAGCCGCCTCTGGGTCCATTGCCGATCCCCCTCCTGAAACCTCGACAGATCATACGTCTCGCATATGACACCGCACTTGGCGTGACGAAAGGTGAGACCGGCTGCGGTGAACGGGCGGCTTTATAGGATCAGGCCATGACAACGGGGAGTTGGGCCGCGCCGACGACGGCCGAGCGGGTGCTGGGCGAGGCCGAGGCGCGGGGGGATCGGGCTGGGGTGTTGGAGGTCCTTGGGCGGACGCGGCTCTATCTGCTCATCGCGCGGCTGCACGCCGACGCGCCCGGCTTCGTCCCTCCGCTCCACACCGAGCGCGACGAGTCCGCCCGGCGCACCGTCGTCCCGGTGCTGACCGAGGGCATGTTGCCGCCCTGGCACCCGGACTGGGTGTTCCGGCAGGTCACGCTCTCCGAGCTCGCCCAGGGGTGGCCGTCCGACAAGTGGCTGCTCGCGGTCAACCCGGGCACCCCGTACGCGGCCTCCCTGCCCGCCCGGGCCGCGGACCGGCGGGCCTGGCAGGAGGCCGAGGCTCGCGGCGGCGGGCCCGCGCGGGTGCGGCTGCTCACGCATGCCGGCGGGCACCTGCACGGGCCGGTCGCGCAGGGGCTTGCGCTCGGGGCCCATCTCGCCGTGCTCAACGGGCTGGTGTGGAACCAGCTGGGCGCGCAGTACGAGGACTACGGCACGGACGTCCGCCGGCTCCGGAACCCCTGGGGCGTGCACCACCGGGCGGGCTTCCGCGAGACGTTGGAGGCCCTGCTCGCCACGCGGCTGGTCGGCCGGGTGCCCGAGTCCGTGCTCGCAGTCCGGCGCCGGCTCGCCGTACGACAGGGTGCCGCGCCCACGTACGAGCAGTGGCGGGCCGCGCTCGACAACGACCCGGGCGCGTCCGGCGGGACCTTGGCCGAGGCCATCGAGTTCCAGCGCCGGATCGCCCACTACGAGGACCGCTTTCGCGCCGACGGCGTCCTCGCGCCCGGCGGCCGGATCGACACGATCGCCGCCTTCGACCTCGGCCGGGCCGTGAACGTCGCCCGGCTGGCGCTCGGCGCGCGGTACTGCGACCCGCAGGAGGCCGAGCAGTCCGTGCTCCGGGTCCTCGCCCCCGCCCGCCAGGCCTACGGCTCCTGGGCCGACTTCTCTCTCGGCTACCTGCTCGCCCGCCTGGTCCACTTCGACGAGGGCGACGACGAGGCGATGTACCAGGAGTGCCTGGCGCTCCACCGCACGCTCACCCACGACCCCACGAGCCCTTACCGGAACATCCCATGGTCATGACCACCCCACACCCCTGGACCCCGCCGACCGAGGTCGAGCAACTGCTGCACGACGCGGGGACGAGCGGCGACGGCGCCGCCCAACTCCGCGCGCTGGCCGGGGCGGAGCTCTTCATCGGCGCCCCGAAGGCCGAGGTCGACGCGGAGCCGGACACGGTCTACTGGCGCCCGCACGAGATCGCGAACGGACTCGTCGTCCGGCCGGTGGTCACCCGCGGGATGCTGCCGCCCTGGCATCCGGACTGGGTGTTCCACCAGGTCACGCTCCGGTGGTGCGCCGAGTTCGGGTGGCGCGATCCGCGGGTGCTGCTCGCGGTGAACGGGGGCACCCCCGGGCAACTGCTGCTGCCCGCCCAGCCCGAGCACCGGGCGCTGTGGCTGCGGTACTACGCCGAGCGGGAGCGCTCCAACGGGAACCGCCTCGTCGCGCTGCGGCACGGGGCGCTGCACGGTCCGCTCGCGTACGGGCTGGCCTGCGGGGTGCATCTGGCGTTCGGGAACGGCGTGCCGTGGAACGACGTCGGCTCCGCGTACCACGGGTACACCGACGAGCTGGAGTCGCTCCGGGACTCCTGGGACGTCACCGACCGCGCGGGCTGGCAGAAGGAGCTGAGCGCGCTGCTCGACGCGCGCAACAGCCCGCCGGAGCCCGACTTCGCGCTCCGGGTCCGCGAGGAGCTGCGGATCCGCGGCGGCGAGCCGCCGTCGCCGGACCTGTGGCGCGAGACGGCCGCCGGGCACGCCCAGGACCTCGGCGCGAGCCCCGGGTCGGTGCGGCACATCGAGGAGCTGGTGCGCCGCATCCTGCGGTACGAGGCCCGGTTCCGAGCCGACGGGCTGCTGCCGCCGGACGGACGGGTGCGGACGACGGTCGCGTACGACTACGGCCGCGCGGTGAACATGGCACGCTGGGGTCTGTCGGCCCGCTTCTGCACGCCGCCGGAGGCCGAGCAGGCCATCGTGCACGCGGGGGCGCTGAGCAAGTCCGCGTACCGGTCGTGGCAGGACTACTCGGCGGGGTACGCGCTCGGCCGGGTGCTGCGCTTCGACGGCGAGGAGTACGGCACGTTCCATGTGGGGAACGTGGCCGCCCATCGCGTCCTCACCGAGCACGAGGGCAGCCCCTGGCGGCACATCCCCTGGCGCTGAGTCGGCCCCGCTGCGTCAAGGCCCGGTCCGCGTCAGCCCCGCTCCCCCATCAGGAGTCTGAGGCCCTCGGTCAGGTCGTCAGCCGTCGGCGCGGTCTCCGGGTCCACCATCCACTGGATCATCACGCCGGTCGCCAGCGCCTGGACGAGCAGCCCGGCGACCCGGGCCTTCTCCGGCTCGGCCGCGGGGTCGATGCCGAGGAAGCCCTCGGCCATGCCGAGCCGGCCCTCCCGCTGCGGCTCCTTGATCGCCTCGCGCAGCTTCTCGTCGTCGTCGAGGCGGGTGACGACCTCGGTCTGGAGCTTCCAGACCGGGCGGCTGGCCTCGGCTGTGGCGATGAGCTGCTCGAACACGTCGTGGAAGCGCTGGTACGGATCGGCGGGCGGTTCCTCCCTGACCTCGTCGGCCGGGCCGGCGCTGTCGCCCCACTCCTCCGTCAGCGCGAGGAAGGCCTGCTGGAGCAGGGCGTCCTTGGAGCCGTAGTGATAGCCGATGGAGGCGAGGTTGGTGCCGGAGGCGGCCACGATGTCGCGGGCGGTGGTGCGGGCGTAGCCCTTCTCCAGGAGGCAGCGCTTGGCGCCGTCGAGCAGATCTTCGCGGTGTCCCATGGCAGCACTGTACCCGGACCTTAGACATCCGTGTAAGACGGACGTCTAAGGTCCGGGTGCGAGTGGCCACATGGTCCGGACGGGAAACCCGTCAGACCAGGTTCACCGAGCGCGCCGAGGCCGCGCCGATCTCCGCCGCGAGCTCCGTGAGCACGTTCGCCGGGATGGTGCCGTCCACGGTCAGGACGGCCAGCGCCTCGCCGCCCTCCTCCGCACGGGCCACCTGCATGCCCGCGATGTTCAGGCCGGCCTCGCCGAGGATGCGGCCGACGGTGCCGACGACGCCCGGGCGGTCCTCGTAGCGCAGCACGACCATGTGGTCGGCGAGATTCAGGTCCACGTCGTACTCGCCGATGCCGACGATCTTCTGGAGGTGCTTGGGGCCGGCCAGCGTGCCGGAGACCGCGACCTCCTCGCCGCTCGCGAGCGTGCCGCGCACGGTGACCACGTTGCGGTGGTCCGGGGACTCGCTCGACGTCGTCAGACGCACCTCGACGCCGCGCTCCTGCGCGAACAGCGGGGCGTTGACGTACGAGACGGTCTCGTCGACCACGTCCTCGAACACGCCCTTGAGCGCGGAGAGTTCGAGCACCTTCACGTCGTGCTGGGTGATCTCGCCGTACACCTCGACGTCGAGCCGCGCCGCGACCTCGCCCGCGAGCGCGGTGAAGATCCGGCCGAGCTTCTCGGCGAGCGGCAGACCCGGCTTCACGTCCTCGGCGATGACGCCGCCCTGGACGTTGACCGCGTCCGGGACCAGCTCGCCGGCGAGCGCGAGACGGACCGACTTGGCGACCGCGATGCCGGCCTTCTCCTGGGCCTCGTCCGTGGACGCGCCGAGGTGCGGGGTGCAGACGACCTGGTCGAGCTCGAAGAGCGGGGAGTCCGTGCAGGGCTCCTTCGCGTACACGTCGAGACCGGCGCCGGCGACCCGGCCCTCCTTGAGGGCGGAGTACAGGGCGACCTCGTCGACGATCCCGCCGCGCGCGGCGTTGACGACCCGGACGCTCGGCTTGACCTTGTGCAGCGCCTCGTCGCCGATGAGACCGAGGGTCTCGGGGGTCTTCGGCAGGTGGACGGTGATGAAGTCGGCGACCTCGAGCAGCTCGTCCAGGGTCAGCAGCTTCACGCCCATCTGGGCGGCGCGGGCCGGCTGCACGTAGGGGTCGTACGCGACGATCTTCATGCCGAACGCGGACATGCGCTGGGCGACCAGGACGCCGATGCGGCCGAGGCCGACGACGCCGAGGACCTTCTCGCTGAGCTCGACGCCGGTGTACTTGGAGCGCTTCCACTCGCCGTTCTTGAGCGCGGTGTTGGCCTGCGGGATGTTGCGCGCGGTGGCGACCAGCAGACCGCAGGCGAGCTCTGCGGCGGTGACGATGTTGGAGGTCGGGGCGTTCACGACCATCACGCCGGCCTTGGTGGCGGCGGAGACGTCCACGTTGTCCAGGCCGACGCCGGCACGGGCGACGACGCGCAGCTTCTTGGCGGCGGCGATGGCCTCGGCGTCGACCTTGGTCGCGGAGCGGATCAGGATCGCGTCCACGTCGGCGATGGCGGGGAGCAGCGCGGCGCGGTCCGCGCCGTTGCAGTGCCGGATCTCGAAGTCGGGGCCGAGCGCGTCGACGGTGGCCGGCGACAGCTCTTCAGCGATCAGTACGACAGGTTTCGAGCTCACGTGGTCCTCACAAGTGCAGTGCGGACGGCCGTCCCGACGGCCGCAGGCGGTGGAGGGGCTAGCCGCGTGGAAGACGCACGACGCTGTGGGCCTGACGCGATGTTGTTCAAGAGTGTAGTGGCGTAGGGGGCCCTCTATTCCGCCGTGGCGGAAGGATCACCCGTCCGTGGTTGGACTCACTGTCCAATGATGTGCGGAGGGGCCGGACGCAGTGTCCGGCCCCTCCGCCGAAGGCTTACGCCTCCTCGTCGTTCACCCAGCTCATGAGCTTGCGCAGCTCCTTGCCGGTGGTCTCCAGGAGGTGCTTCTCGTCCTGGGTCTTGTACTCGTTGTACTTCTTCAGGCCGCCGTGGTACTCGTCCATCCAGTTCTTGGCGAAGGTGCCGTCCTGGATCTCGGTGAGGACCTTCTTCATCTCGGCCTTGGTGGCGTCGGTGATGATCCGCGGGCCGGTGACGTAGTCGCCCCACTCGGCGGTCTCGGAGACGGACCAGCGCATCTTCTCCAGGCCGCCCTCGTACATGAGGTCCACGATCAGCTTCAGCTCGTGGAGGCACTCGAAGTACGCGATCTCCGGCTGGTAGCCGGCCTCGACCAGGGTCTCGAAGCCCGCCTTGACCAGCGCGGACGCGCCACCGCAGAGGACGGCCTGCTCACCGAACAGGTCGGTCTCGGTCTCCTCGGTGAAGGTGGTCTTGATGACGCCGGCGCGGGTGCCGCCGATGGCCTTGGCGTAGGAGAGCGCCAGGGCGAAGGCGTTGCCGGTCGCGTCCTGCTCGACGGCGGCGATCGCGGGGACGCCGCGGCCCTCCTCGTACTGGCGGCGGACGAGGTGGCCCGGGCCCTTCGGGGCGACCAGGGCGACGTCGACGCCGGCCGGGGGCTTGATGAAGCCGAAGCGGACGTTGAAGCCGTGCGCGAAGAACAGCGCCTTGCCGTCCTTCAGGTTCGGCGCGATGGACTCCTCGTAGACCTTCGCCTGGATCGGGTCCGGGATGAGGATCATGATGACGTCGGCCTCGGCGGCGGCTTCGGCCGGGGTGACCACGCGCAGGCCCTGCTCCTCGGCCTTCGCCTTGGACTTGGAGCCCTCATGCAGACCGACGCGGACGTCGACACCCGAGTCACGGAGGGACAGCGCGTGGGCGTGGCCCTGGCTGCCGTAACCGATCACCGCGACCTTGCGGCCCTGGATGATGGACAGGTCGGCGTCGTCGTCGTAGAACAGCTCGGCCACTGGGATTCTCCTTGGAGTGCTGGTGTTGCTTCCCACCGTACGGCGGGAGGGGGAAGGGAAGTCTTCTGGTCTCGTCAGGCGGAACGGTCGAGGGCCCGCAGGGACCGGTCCGTGATGGACCGGGCGCCACGCCCTATGGCGATCGTGCCGGACTGGACGAGCTCCTTGATGCCGAACTGCTCCAGCATCTTGAGCATCGCGTCGAGCTTGTCACTCGAACCGGTGGCCTCGATGGTGACCGCCTCGGGCGAGACGTCCACGGTCTTGGCGCGGAACAGCTGGACGATCTCGACGATCTGGGAGCGGGTCTCGTTGTCGGCGCGGACCTTCACCAGGACGAGCTCGCGCTGGATCGCAGCGGTGGGCTCGAGTTCGACGATCTTCAGGACGTTGACCAGCTTGTTGAGCTGCTTGGTCACCTGCTCCAGCGGCAGGTCCTCGACATTGACCACGATGGTGATGCGGGAGATGTCGGGGTGTTCGGTGACACCGACCGCGAGCGAGTCGATGTTGAAGCCGCGGCGGGAGAACAGCGCGGCGATACGGGCCAGGATGCCGGGGGTGTTCTCGACCAGGACCGAGAGCGTGTGCTTGGACATGTCTTCTCGCTTCTCTCTCAGTCGTCTTCGTTGTCGCCGAAGTCGGGGCGGACGCCCCGGGCGGCCATGACCTCGTCGTTGGAGGTGCCGGCGGCCACCATCGGCCAGACCTGGGCGTCCTCGTGGACGATGAAGTCGATGACGACCGGACGGTCGTTGATCGCGTTGGCCTGCTCGATGACCTTGTCCAGGTCGGCCGGGTCCTCGCAGCGCAGCGCGACGCAGCCCATGGCCTCGGACAGCTTGACGAAGTCCGGGACGCGAGTGCCCTTGCGGGGCGCCGTGCTGGCGCCGAGCTGGGAGCCGGTCGCGTCGTGGCCGGTCTCCTCGGCGTGCAGCACCGTGCTCGAGTAGCGCTGGTTGTAGAACAGCGTCTGCCACTGGCGGACCATGCCCAGGGCGCCGTTGTTGATGATGGCGACCTTGATCGGGATGTTGTTCAGCGCGCAGGTGACGAGCTCCTGGTTCGTCATCTGGAAGCAGCCGTCGCCGTCGATCGCCCAGACCGGGCGGTTCGGCATGCCGGCCTTGGCGCCCATGGCGGCCGGGACCGCGTAGCCCATGGTTCCGGCGCCGCCCGAGTTCAGCCAGGTGGCCGGCTTCTCGTAGTTGACGAAGTGGGCGGCCCACATCTGGTGCTGGCCGACGCCGGCCGCGTAGATGGTGTCGGCCGGGGCGAGCTGGCCGATGCGCTGGATGACCTGCTGCGGCGAGAGGCTGCCGTCCTCCGGCAGGTCGTAGCCGAGCGGGTACGTGTCGCGCCAGCGGTTCAGGTCGGTCCACCAGGCGGTGTAGTCGCCCTTGTTGCCCTCGCTGTACTCGGCCTGGACGGCCTGCACCAGGTCGGCGATGACCTCGCGGGCGTCCCCGACGATCGGGACGTCGGCGGCGCGGTTCTTGCCGATCTCGGCCGGGTCGATGTCCGCGTGGACGATCTTGGCGAACGGCGCGAAGCTGTCCAGCTTGCCGGTGACGCGGTCGTCGAAGCGGGCGCCGAGGGCGACGATCAGGTCGGCCTTCTGCAGCGCGGTGACGGCGGTGACCGCGCCGTGCATGCCCGGCATGCCGACGTGCAGCGGGTGGCTGTCCGGGAACGCGCCCAGGGCCATCAGCGTGGTGGTGACCGGGGCGCCGGTCAGCTCGGCGAGGACCTTCAGCTCGGCGGTGGCGCCGGACTTCAGGACGCCTCCGCCGACGTACAGCACGGGGCGCTTGGCGCCGGTGATCAGCTTCGCGGCCTCGCGGATCTGCTTGGCGTGCGGCTTGGTGACCGGGCGGTAGCCGGGCAGGTCCATCTGCGGCGGCCAGCTGAAGGTGGTCTTGGCCTGCAGGGCGTCCTTGGCGATGTCGACCAGGACCGGGCCGGGGCGGCCGGTGGAGGCGATGTGGAACGCCTCGGCGATCGTCTTCGGGATGTCCTCGGCCTTGGTGACCAGGAAGTTGTGCTTGGTGATCGGCATCGTGATGCCGCAGATGTCCGCCTCCTGGAAGGCGTCGGTGCCGATCGCCTTGGACGCCACCTGGCCGGTGATCGCGACCAGCGGGACGGAGTCCATGTGCGCGTCGGCGATCGGGGTGACCAGGTTGGTCGCGCCCGGGCCGGAGGTCGCCATGCAGACGCCGACCTTGCCGGTGGCCTGCGCGTATCCGGTCGCGGCGTGGCCGGCGCCCTGCTCGTGCCGGACGAGGATGTGACGGACCTTGGTGGAGTCCATCATCGGGTCGTACGCGGGGAGGATGGCACCGCCGGGGATGCCGAAGACGGTGTCGGCCCCCACTTCCTCGAGAGAGCGGATGAGGGACTGCGCACCCGTGACGTGCTCAACGGTGGCGGACTGTCCGCCGTTACGGGCCCGCGGCTGCGGATGGTGGGCCCCGGTGGCCTGCTCGGTCATCGGCATTCTCTTCTCGAAGCTGAGGGTTTTCGCTGGGGGTTTCGCGAGGTTTCAACGGGTTTTGACGAGTGCCAGTGCAACAAAAAACCCCTCGTGCCGGGAGGCAAGCGAGGGGAGCGCGTCGGGTGCGTGTCAGCCGGGCCTTCGTGGCCCGGCTTCAGCCGACGCGCTTTCCAAGTACGAGAATTCGGGTGCGCATGGCACTGACCCTCCCCCCGACGCGCCGTCACTGTCAAGTGGGTGGGACGGGCGTCTCACTATTTGAGCGGAACGGGGGACGGCCGGACGGACGAAGTCCGCCGCTGAGGGCCGGCAGCGCGACCCCGCCGGGGACCGGATAGTCGTCCCGGACCAGGGCCCGGCGCAACCGGTATTCGTCCAGCGGACCGGAGAAGGCCATGCCCTGGCCATGGGTGCAGCCCATCGCCCGCAACGTGAGCACCTGCTCGGGCACGTCCACCCCGTCGGCGACGGACTGCATGCCGAGGTCGCAGGCGATCCGGAGCAGCCCGGCGGTGATCTTGCGCAGCCGGGCGGACTCGACGACGCCCTCGACCAGGCCCCTGTCCAGTTTCAGTACGTCGACAGGGAGGCGGCGCAGCGCGTTGATGGCCGCGTAGCCGCTGCCGAAGCCGTCCAGGGAGATCCGTACGCCGAGCCGGCGCAGGGCCAGCAGGCGCTGCTCCAGCTCGTCGAAGGAGATCCGCGGATCGCTGTCGGCGAGCTCGATGATCAGCGCGCCGGACGGGAGTTCGTGCCTGGTCAGCAGGGATTCGACGGAGCCGAGCGGGAGCGACTTGTCGAGCAGCCGGCGGGCGGGCAGCCGGATCGAGACGGGGGTGCGGTGGCCGAGGCGGGCGCGCTCGGCGGCCTGCTCGACCGCCTCCTCCAGGAGCCAGCGGCCCAGCTCGGCGGTGCGGTCCCCGTCGTCGGCGACCCGCAGGAATTCGGCCGGGGTGAACAGGATGCCCTGGGCGGAGCGCCAGCGGGCCTGGGCGGCGACGGCGGCGATCCGCCCGGTGGAGAGGTCCACCACGGGCTGGTGCAGCAGGGCGAATTCACCGTCGAGCAGCGCGGTGCGCAGCCGGGCGGCCAGTTCGGTGCGGCGGACGACCTCGGCCTGCATCTGGGGGGCGTAGAGCTCCACCCGGTCCTTGCCGGCGGCCTTGGCCCGGTACATGGCGAGGTCGGCGTTGCGCAGCAGGTCGCCGGCGCTGATGCCGGGCTCGGCGAAGGCGACGCCGATGGAGGCGGCGACGCGCACCTCGGCGCCCTCGACGCGGTACGGCTGGGAGAGCGTGAGGCGCAGGCGGTCGGCGATCTCGTGGACCTGGTACTCGCGGGCGGACTGGTCCCGGCCGCCGTCGCCGAGGATGAGCGCGGCGAACTCGTCGCCGCCGAGCCGGGCGGCGGTGTCCCCGGCCCTGACGGAGTCCTGGAGGCGGCGGGCGGCCTGGATCAGCAGTTCGTCGCCGGCCTGGTGGCCGAGGCGGTCGTTGACCCCCTTGAAGCCGTCGAGGTCGATGAAGAGCACGGCGGTGCCGGCGTCGCCGGACCGGCGGCCGGTGAGCGCCTTGCGGACCCGTTCGGTGAACAGGGCCCGGTTGGGCAGGTCGGTGAGCGGGTCGTGCTCGGCGTTGTGCCGCAACTGGGCCTGGAGACGTACGCGTTCGGTGACGTCCCGGCTGTTGAAGATCAGGCCGCCCTGGTGGCGGTTGACGGTGGACTCGACGTTGAGCCAGTCCCCGCGGCCGGACCGGAAGCGGCACTCGATCCGGGTGGTGGGCTCGTCGGCGGGAGAGGCGGCCAGGAAGCGGCGCACCTCGTGGACCACGCCGCCGAGGTCTTCGGGATGGATCAGCGAGGCCAGTTCCGAGCCGATCAGCTCCTCGGCCTCGCGCCCGTAGACGCCCGCGGCGGCGGGGCTCACGTACCGGAGTATGCCGGTCGGCGCGGCGATCATGATGACGTCGCTGGAGCCCTGCACGAGGGACCTGAAGTGGTTCTCCTTCTGGGCCAGTTCGTGGGTCAGCGCGATGTTGTCCAGCAGCATGATGCCCTGCCTGACGACGAGGGCGAGCACGACCGTGCAACCGGTGAAGACGACCACGCGGTCCACTCTGCGTCCCTCGATGACGTTGTACAGGATGCCCAGGGTGCACACGGCCGCCGCCAGGTAGGGCGTGAGGGCGGCGAGGGAGCCGGCGACGGGGCGGCTCCGGTCGCGCGGCGGGCGGCTCCCGGCGCTCTCGGGGATCCGCCGCACCCCCCACGGGGCGTACGCGAGGAGCAGCGAGCCGGCGAACCAGCCGGCGTCGAGCAGTTGGCCGGAGCGGTAGTGCTCGCGGAGCAGCGGGGAGGTGAACAGCGCGTCGCACAGCACGGTGAGCGCCAGGGCGGCGATGGCGGTGTTGGTCGCCGAGCGGTTCACGTTGGACCGGCGGAAGTGCAGGGCCAGGACCATGCTGACGAGGACGATGTCCAGCAGCGGGTAGGCGAGCGAGAGGGCGGCCTGGGCGACGCTCTCGCCCTGGAAGTGCGCGGTGTGGGCGAGGGCGAGGCTCCAGGAGAGCGTCAGCAGGGAGCCGCCGATGAGCCAGGCATCGAGCACCAGGCAGACCCAACCCGCTCTGGTGACGGGCTTCTTGGCGAGGACGAGGAGCCCGACGATGGCGGGCGGCGCGAAGAGCAGGAAGAACAGGTCGGCCAGGGACCGGTTCGGCACGTCCTGGCCGAGGACGACTTCGTACCACCCCCAGACCGCGTTCCCGAACGCGGCCATCGTGGAGGAGAAGGCGAAGAGCAGCCAGGCGGGCCGGAAGCGGATGTCGCGCATCCGGCCGTAGAGGAAGCAGGAGACGGCGGCCGCGAAGGCGGCGGCGCTGAGCCCGAAGTCCCCCATGATCAGCGTGAGTTGCGCGGATCCCCAGCCGACGGCGGCGCCGGCGGCGTATCCGGTGCAGGTGAGCGCGAGGGCCAGCTGGGCGAAGGCGGTGTTGCGGCTGCCGCGCGCGGCGTCCGGCTCGCGCGCCTGGCCGTCGACCGTCTCGCGGCCCCTTCTGGCGGGGCGGCGGCCGATGAGCGCCCCCGGGGCGCTCATCGGGGGCCCCTGGCGGGCGGCGGCGGATGCTCCGGCGGTTTCGTGCGCCGCCTCGGGGCGCGGGAGGGTCGCCGCCGGCGGCCCCGCCGCGTCGGAACGTCGGTCCTTCGGCCGTCCATCACCCGTCGCCCCCCTCGGAATCTGATGACCCGTCACGTCACTCCCCGGCGTCATACCCGTGCTCGACGCAGTCCCCCGCTCGGGACGATACACCAGGATCGTCACTCAGCGACAGGGGTGCTCTACGCTCCGTGACGATCAAAGGACTTACGGAAACGGAGCGCGTACGGGCGCGTTCGGAGCGTGTCCGGGGCGGGCGCGAGCCCCCGGCGGCTCAGGTGGTCAGGACGACGTTACGGAGCTCCTCGCCGGCCGCGAAGCGGGTCAGCTGGCCCGCGATCAGCCGCTTGGCGCGCGGCATGAACGCCGACGTGGAGCCCCCCACGTGCGGGGTGACCAGGACACCCGGAGCGTGCCACAAGGGGTGCCCGGACGGCAGCGGTTCCGGGTCGGTGACATCGAGTGCCGCGGTGATCCGGCCGCTCTCCAGCTCGGCGAGCAGCGCCTTGGTGTCCACGACCGGGCCGCGCGCGACGTTCACCAGCAGCGCGCCGTCCTTCATGCGGGCGAGGAAGCCCGCGTCGGCGAGATGCCTGGTCTGCGGGGTGAGCGGGGTGGACAGCACGACCACGTCGGCCTGCGGCAGCAGGGCGGGCAGATCGGTGAGCGCGTGCACGAGGCCGCGCTCCGTGGTGCGGGCGGAGCGCGCGACGCGCGCCACCCGCGCGCACTCGAAGGGCGCGAGCCGGTCCTCGATGGCGGCGCCGATGGATCCGTACCCGACGATCAGGACGGACTTGTCGGCGAGCGCGGGGTAGAAGCCGTCCCGCCACTCCTCGGCGTCCTGGCCGCGCACGAAGCCGGGGACGCCGCGCAGCGAGGCGAGGATCAGGGTCAGGGTCAGCTCGGCGGTGCTGGCCTCGTGCACGCCCTTGGCGTTGCACAGGCGCACACCGGGGCGGAGGTCGCCGATGCCCGGGGTGACGTGGTCGATGCCGGCGGACAGGGTCTGCACGACCTGGACCGAGGTCATCGCGGCGAGCGGGCGCACGGCGATCTCGGTGCCCTTCATGTACGGCACGACGTAGTAGGCGCAGCGCGCCGGGTCGCCGGGGAACTCGGGCCCGCCGTCCCAGTGCAGGTAGCGCAGGCCCGACGCGCCCGGGTCGGGAAGTCCTTCGATCTCGGCCGCCGGGATCGGAAGCCACACGTCAGCGGTGGCGCCCTCGGTCGCGCCCTTGGTTGTGTCCTCAGCTCTCATGGTCGGGAGGCTATGCGAAGAATCCGGCAGCTCATTGGTTACTTTGGGGGCGGCACAGGGAGGGGTACCGGCACGTGGAGCGCAGGACAATCGGGGCGGCGGCGCTCGAAGTGGGTGCGATCGGCCTGGGCTGTATGCCGATGAGCTGGGCGTACAGCGGCTCTCAGCAACGGGGCGACCGCTCGTTGCGCACGGTGCACGCGGCGCTGGACGCGGGTGTGACGCTGCTCGACACGGCCGACATGTACGGGCCGTTCACCAACGAGCTGCTGCTCGGGCGGGTGTTGAAACAGCGGCGCGCGGACGCGTTCGTGTCGACGAAGGCGGGGCTGCTGGTCGGGGACGGGCACGTGGTGGCCAACGGCCGTCCCGGGTACGTGCGCAGGGCCTGCGACGCCTCGCTGCGGCGGCTGCAGACCGATGTGATCGACCTGTACCAGCTGCACCGCGCGGACCCCGAGGTCCCGGTCGAGGAGACCTGGGGCGCGATGGCGGAGCTGGTGGCCGCGGGGAAGGTACGGGCGCTGGGGCTGTGCGCGATGGGGGTACGGGCGGTACGGCGCGGGGGCCCGGCGCGTGACCTGTACGACGGAACGATCCGCCAGCTCGAACGCGTGCAGCAGGTCTTCCCGGTGAGCGCGGTGCAGGCGGAGCTGTCGGTGTGGTCCCCGGAGGCGCTGGGGCGGCTGCTCCCATGGTGCGAGGCACGCGGGGTGGGCTTCCTGGCAGGCATGCCGCTCGGCAACGGCTTCCTGACCGGCACCCTGACCCCGGGCGTCGGCTTCGAACCGGACGACGTACGGGCCCGGCACCCCCGCTTCACGGCGGAGATGATGGCCGCGAACCAGCCGGTGGTGGCGGGCCTACGACGGGTGGCGGCCCGGCACGGCGAGGGGGTCACCCCGGCGCAGGCAGCTCTGGCCTGGGCGCTGGCGCAGGGGCGGCACGTGGTGCCGGTACCGGGGACGAAGCAGGAGCGGTGGGCGGTGGAGAACGCCGGCGCGGCGGGGCTGGAGCTGAGGGCGGAGGACCTGGCGGAGATCGAGGGGCTGCCGGGGGCTCGGGGGTCGTGGGACTGAGGGGGCCGTGGGACTGCGGGGGCCGTGGGACTGCGGGGGTCGTGGGACTGCGGGGGTCGTGGGGCTGAGCGGGTTGTGGGGCTGAGCGGGGGGAGCGGGGCGTTCCGTTGCTCTTGCGGGGGAAATCCCCTCCGGCGGGAACCCTGGGCGGGGTGAGGGGTGTTCCCAGGGAGTAGGGCAGCTCGCATCGCTCGCTCGTCGGGGAAGGGGTCGAAGCCATGCGTCGTCGACATGCCGGGACGGTCGTGGGGGCCGCGGCTCTTCTCCTGCTGGTGGCCGGGTGCTCGTCCGGCGGGGGCACGGCCTCCGAGGGGCGCAGCCCGTCCCCGTCCGGATCCGTGACGGCTCCCTCGCCCTCCGGGTCCGCGCCGCCCGCGAAGGGTTCCGTGCGGGTCGCGGCCACGCTCACGCAGGACCTGAAGTCGCCGTGGGGCCTCGCCGCACTGCCCGACGGCGACCTGCTGGTCTCCTCCCGCGACGAGGGCACGGTCACCCGGATCGACGCCGAGACCGGCCGGAAGACCGTGCTGGGCTCCGTGCCGGGGGTCGCGCCGGGCGGCGAGGGGGGTCTGCTGGGCCTCGCCGTCTCCCCGGGCTTCGCCTCGGACCGGCAGGTGTACGCGTACTTCACGACCGAGTCGGACAACCGGATCGCCCGGCTGCGGTACGACGAGAAGAGACCGGCCGGACAGCAGCTCGGCGCGCCGGACACGGTGCTGCGCGGCATCCCCAAGGGCGTGGTGCACAACGGCGGGCGGATCGCGTTCGGCCCGGACGGGATGCTGTACGCGGGCGCCGGCGAGACCGGGAACAGGGAGCTGGCGCAGGACAAGAAGTCGCTCGGCGGGAAGATCCTGCGGATGACGCCGGACGGGCGGCCCGCGCCGGGCAATCCGTCGCCGGACTCGGTCGTGTACTCGTACGGCCACCGCAATGTGCAGGGCCTGGCCTGGGACGGGGCGAAGCGGCTGTGGGCGGCGGAGTTCGGCCAGAACACGTGGGACGAGCTGAACCTGGTCGAGGCCGGCAAGAACTACGGCTGGCCCGCGGTGGAGGGCCGGGGCGGCCGGGCCGGGTTCGTGGACCCGGTGGCCCAGTGGCGCACGGACGAGGCCTCGCCGAGCGGGATCGCGTACGCCCAGGGCTCGATCTGGATGGCCGGGCTCCGCGGCGAGCGGCTGTGGCGCATCCCGCTCGCGGGAGCGGAACCCTCGGCGGCGCCTCAGGCGTTCCTCGAGGGGAAGTACGGCCGGCTGCGCACGGTCCTGCCGACGGGCGGGAACGGGCTGTGGCTGGTGACCAGCGAGACCGACAGCCGGGGCACGCCCGAGCCCGGCGACGACAGGATCCTCCGATTGGAGGTCCGATAAGGAGGCGGACGCCATGTTCGGTTCGCTGGACCAGTTCTTCGCCCCCGGCCGCCGCCACGCCGAGGAAGAACGCCGCCGCCTGGCCCTCACCCGCGAGGACGCCGGCGACAACGACCCCGCCCGCGGCCCGATAGACCTCACCTCCGGCCGCGTCACGATAAGCGTCCCGCCCCCGACGAAGGCGGAGGAGCCCGAAGAGCCCGCCTCGGAGGAGGCCGACGACTAGGGGCTGTCCGGCGCACGCGCCGCCAGGTCAAGCCCGGCCCGCGCCGCGGGCAGCGAGCCGGTGCAGCTCACGTCGCGACCGACGCGCGCGCC
>NZ_DATCVQ010000306.1:0-1884 GCF_036566765.1 Streptomyces sp. | reverse complement strand
GTTGCGGCGCAGTACGAGCAGCCCGGCGGCGAGCGCGGCGGTGCGGCCGATCACGGTGGCGAGGGCCGCGCCCGCGATCCCGTGCGCGCCGATGAGCAGCGGGTCGAGGACCAGGATCAGGCCGTTGGACAGGAACGCCAGGCGCATCGGCGTACGGGTGTCGCCGGCGCCCTTGAGGATGCCGTCGACGACGTTCCCGGCGAAGAAGACGGCCATGCCGGGCAGGGAGATCGCGAGGTAGCCGGCGGCGAGCCCGGACGCGCCCGCGTCGCCGAGGAGGAAGCCGGCCAACGGCTCGCGCAGCAGGAAGCCGCCGAGGGCGACCGGCGGGATCAGCAGCGCGCAGAGCCCGGCCCCGCCCCGTACGGCGGCCCGCACGGCCGCGCGGTCGTCCGCGCCGCGGGCGCGGGCGACGAGGACGGTGGTGCCGGAGCCGGCCATGAGGGCCACGCCGAGCAGCACGTTCTCGACGTTGGTGGCGACGGCGACCGCGGCGACCGCGGCCGGGCCGAGCCGGGCCACCCAGACCATGTTGATGATCCCGGCCGCGACGGACGCCAACAGCTCGAAGTAGACCGGGTACGCGAGCGCGACGAGTCGCCTGCGGTGCTCCATGATTCCCCCTCACCTCTCGGTACCTCGATTCGAGGTACCTCGACCAGAGGTACCATGGCGGCCGGGAACGCGACAAGCGCGAGAGGAGAGCGGATTGCTGGAGCTGACGATCCTGGGCTTCCTGCACGACGGCCCCCTGCACGGCTACGAGCTCAAGGAGCGCATCCACGGCCTCAACGGCCACATCCGGCCGGTCAGCGACGGCGCGCTCTACCCGGCGATCACCCGCATGGTGAAGGCCGGCCTGCTGCAGAGCCGTACCGAGCCGGGCAGCGGCGGGGCCGCGCGCCGGACGCTGTCGCTGACGGAGGCGGGCCGGGCCGAGCTGCGCGCCCGGCTGAGCGAGCCGAAGGACGCGGACATCACCGACGGCCAGCGGTTCAACACCGTCCTCGCCTTCCTCGGCCGGCTCGACTCCCCCGCCGAACAGGCCGCGGTACTGCGCCGCCGACTGGACTTCCTCGAGACCCCGGCCAGCTTCTTCTACCGGGACGGCGCCCCGGTCCGCGCGGAGGAGGAGCCGGACGTCTTCCGCGCCGGCATGCTCCGCGTCGCCCGCGCCACCGGCACGGCGGAGAAGGCCTGGCTCCGGGAGACACTGGCCGCGCTGGAGGCCTGAGCGCTCAGCCAGGCCGAGCGGCCGCCCTCAGCCCAGGCGCTCCGTCACATGCGCGCGCCAGCGGGCGGTGAAGTCCTCGGGGGTGGTGGACAGGACGTCGTGGAGGGCCTTCTCCACCGCGCCGTCGCGGCCCGGGTGGGCGGCGACGGCCGCGTAGAAGTCGGCCAGCCGCTGCTCGCCCCAGGTCTGCGCGATCAGCTCGCAGGCCAGCCAGCCCGACTCGTACGCGCGGGCCAGGGCGTCCGCGTCGCCCGCGAACGCGAAGGCGTCGTCGTCCGGCAGACGGCCGGAGAAGACGCCCGCCTGGACCGCGCGGTGCAGCTCCGGGGCCGTCTGGGCGGCGGTGCGGCCGCCGTCCCGGTACGCGGCCCAGTCCGCGAAGCCCTCCGAGAGCCACATCGGGGTGGACGCCGAGGTGTGCGCGCGGGTCGCCACATGGGTCGTCTCGTGGGTCAGCACGACCTGCCGGCCGAACGTGCCCAACACCCCGTACGCGTCCGGGTTCACGATCACCCGGTCCGCGGGCGCGTCCGGCCCGCCGCCGGTCTCGCCGGTCGTGACCGCCGCGATCCCCCGGTACCCGGCCGCCGGCGCCCCGAGCAGCCGCCCCATCGCGTCCAGCGAGGCGGGCGCGAGGATCACCACGCGGC
>NZ_DATCVQ010000305.1:0-5705 GCF_036566765.1 Streptomyces sp. | reverse complement strand
GCTTCACCTGCGCTATCGGGTGCGCCGTTGACCGATTTGAGCGGGTACACGAAGAAGTCCACTGCGAACGGTGAGCCAGGAGAATTCGTCGACGAACCCGCCACCGACGCCGACATCCTCGACGACGCGGGCAACCTCGCCCTGTCGGCCCACACCCTCGCCACCAACCTGCTGCGCGCCGGCGTCGACATCGTCGTCGTCGCCGAACTGCTCGGCCACGCCCGCCTCGACACCGACCGCCGGTACACCCTGCCCCCACCCACGCCGACCTCGAAGACGCCGTCGGAGGCCTCCCCACCGATCAATGGGGCACCGCTGACCTGGGCGAACTCAAACGGGTGTACCGGGTTGCACGGTCCTTACCGACACCCCCATACCCACGAACCCGGTCCCCGTCTGCGGGGCGACCAACGCGTTCTCAGGGTGGTGACACGGCTTGCGATTCCTTCAGTGCTGGTCGTCCGGCCCGGCGTGAGCTCTTCTGCTTCGCGGTCGGGCTGTGGGCCCAGCGGCCAGGCTGCACGGTGTCGCGTCTGGCGCGGGTCCTCAGCACCGGCCATCGGTTGGGCTTCTTGATCGCCCGTGGGCAGTCCCGGCTGCGGGCGGGCCGGGAGGGTTCGGCTGTGTGCCTCACGTCCGGCCTCGGTATAGGAGCGGGTGAGCGCCTGGGTCGTGGACGCTCCAAGCTGGGAAGGGATGCGGCGGATGATGCGCACGCACCTCAGGTAGGACACGCGGTCTGCATCCAGGACCGGAAGGGCGAGCGCAGCCGTGTGGGCGACCTGACGGATGGCCTGGTGAACCGCGAGGTAGGCCCACAGCTCCTGCGGACGCCCTCCGGCGTCCGCGACCTGATCTGCCCGCCGGGGCCGAGGTAGTTCTTGATTTCGTCGAAGGCGAGCTCGGTCTCCCAGCGTTCGCGGTAGCGCGCGACCAGTTCGGCGGCCGGCCGGAACGGGCGCGGTCGACGGGCGTGGGACCGACGTGATCCCCCCTTTTGAGGGCCCGGACGTGCGACCCGTCCACGGAGCAGTCGTCCAGGTCCAGCAGGGCGTCGCGCCGAAGCTCGGCCAGCAGGGCGGCGTGCACCCTTGGGGATGGTCCGTCCGTAGTGCGGTAGACCTACAACACGCGCAGGGCCTGGTCGACGTCGCGCTCACGCCTGGCGAGCGCATGCAACACGGCTTGGTCGCCGTGCCGGTCCCGGGCGGCGGCAACAAGCACATCCACCGCGATGGCGAGCGCAGCGTCGGGCACTCGGCATGGCGCGTCGACGCTGAGCGCGAGGTCATCGAGGTGAACCGCCAGCTCGACACAGCGGGTCTGCAGGTATCCGTCGAGCAACATCTCCTCTCCCGGCCGGTGAAGGACAGCCACCCGTCGATCGGCGGACTCCATGCCCAGCCGCTGCGTCAGCCGCACCCATGCTGCCCGGGCCTGCTCAGCCACGACTGCGGGGCCGGCTGCGGCAGTTTCCTCGCTGCGGGCACGCACTCCGACGTTCAGCGCAGAGTTCGGCAACGACGTATCTGCGAGCCGCGCGTAGTACCGAACCGGTGACACCGGCTCCGCGCCGACTACCTGACCGTCGAGGAACCACTCGACCTGAAGGACGCTACGCGCAAGGTGGCCGGCCAGCCCGCCCACTGACATCCCGGGGAGCACGGACTCGGTCTCCCAGCATCGGGCCACCTGCTCTGCAGCCAGCAGGTGCACCGCCTTCTCGGCCGCCTGCAGGTATGTCTTCCGGATCTCATCAGTCATTCGGGCATCATCTCAACCTCATCATCACAGCCGCTGACAGGTCCGCGTTGTGGATCGACCCGCCGGCCCCGGCCGCCTGGGGAGCTCGCCCATGTGGGGAGTGTGGTGGCGCGGGAGCGGCGGGCCCCATCGGCTTGCATCGAAGTCCGCCGGGTTCCCCCGGGGCCACGGGCCCGTGTCAGGCTGCGGTCTCTTGGTGGGTCCTGGCGGCGGCCAGGTCCGCCGCTCGCCGGACCGAATCGGCGGAGGCGGCCAGCAGCGGCAGCCGGACGGCCGGGCTGGGGATACGGCCCTGGGCGTGCAACACCCCCTTGATCACAGTCGGGTTCGGCTCGGCGAAGAGCGCGGCGGACAGCCGGGCCAGCTCCGTTCCCAGCCTGCGGGCCGGTCCGGTGGCGTCGCGCTGCCACAGCGAGATCAGCTCGGCGAAGTCAGCGGTGCGGACATTGGCCGACGCCAGGATGCCGCCGCGGGCGCCTGCCGCGAGCAGCGGCGAGATGACGGCGTCATCGCCGCCGAGCACCGCGAAGCCCGGTGCCGACGAGCCGAGCAGTTCCATCGCGGCTGCGTCGATCGCACCGGTTGCGTACTTGACCCCGACGACCTGCGGTAGGTGCCTGAGCGCGTTCAGCGTGCTGGTGCTGAGGGGCTGACCGGTGCGGTACGGGATGTCGTAGACCACGAGCGGCAGACCCCCGTGCTCGGCGAGTGCCGTGAAGTGCGCTAGCGTTCCCGCCTCGCCGGGCCGGGTGTAGGGCGGTGTGGGAACCAGCGCCGCGGCGACGTCACCGCTCTGAGCGAGCTCCCGCAGTGTTGTGATGGCGGCGGCGGTGTCGTTAGTTCCGACGCCGACGATCAGCGGAGCTCCGTGTGCCCGGCAGGCGGCCGAGCAGATGCGGACCACCGCCCGCTTCTCCTCGGTGGTCAGCGTGGCCGCCTCCGCGGTGGTGCCCAGGGCAACGAGTCCGCGAGCGCCGCCGACCGATAGTGCCTCGTCGGCGAGGCGGGCGAGCGCGTCCGGGGCGAGGCGCAGGTCGTCGGTGAACGGAGTCACCAAGGGGACAAACAGGCCGGTGAGATTCGCTTCGGGCTTCATGCGCCCAGCCTGACCGACACCAACCCGATAGATCCAGTTCATGTTTCTTCGCCTATGCGTAAGCTCACCTTATGCTCGATGTCCGACGTCTCCACCTGCTGCGCGAGCTGGACCGACGCGGCACCATCGCGGCCGTCGCCGAGGCGCTGACCTTCACCGCCTCGGCCGTCTCCCAGCAGCTGAGCGTGCTTGAGCGCGAGGCGGGCGTACCCCTGCTGGAACGAAGTGGCAGACGGGTGGTGCTCACTCCCGCGGGCCGCACCCTCGTCACCCACGCCGATGCCGTCCTCGAACGCCTCGAACTGGCGGTGTCCGAGCTGGCCGGGGCACGCGAGGGCATCGGCGGGCCGCTGCGGATCGGGACGTTTCCCTCCGGCGGCCCCGCGATCGTGCCCGCCACGCTGGCCGAACTGGCCCAGCGGCATCCCGCGCTGGAACCGATGGTGCAGGAGATCGACTCGGCGCGGGTCTCCGACGGCCTACGCGCCGGCGAACTCGACGTGGCCCTCGTCCACGACTACGACTTCGTGCCCGCGTCACCGGACACCACGGTCGACCAGGTGCCCCTGTTGGAGGAGCCGATGTACCTGGCCACGGGCGCCGCCACCGACACCGATCCCGCAAGAGGTCCCGCTGCCCGCGGTGACACGCTGGCGGAGCTGCTCGGACCGTGGGCCACGGCCCCGTGGATCACTGCCCGGGACGGCACGACCGGCCACGCGATGGCTGTACGCGCCTGTCAGGCGGCCGGTTTCCAGCCGCGCATCCGCCATCAGGTCAACGACTTCCGTACGGTCCTGGCACTGGCCGCCATCGGCCAAGGTGCCGGACTCGTACCGGAGATGGCCACCGCACACGCCCCCGAGGACGTGGTCCTGACCCGGCTGCCCCTCTTCCGCCGCTCGAAGGTCGCCTTCCGCGCAGGCGGCAGCACCCACCCGGCGATCGCAGCATTCGTGTCGGCGGCGCGAACAGCGGTGGGCGCCACGGGCCGTGCCTCCTCACTGATCGCTTCAGTGAGTTGAGTCGCGGGTCGTGTGCTCGACGATCTTGGTCGGCAGGGTGTCCGGAGTGCGTGCTGATCTTGTTCCTGACGACCTGTGGGAGCGGGTGGCCCCGCTGCTGCCGCCCGCTCCCGAACGGCGCCGCCGCTACCCCGGTCGGCTGCCTGTTCCCGACCGGGCAGCACTCGCCGGCGTCATGTACGTGCTGTTCGAACGACGCGCCGATCTCCACCAGGGCCTGCTCGAACTGGCCTGCAGGCCCGTATGCCTCCGCCGCCTGCGAACCTCATTCTGAAACGATCAGTAAGTCCCGGCACAAGAAGCCGGAGAACGTACGGCGCTCCTTCCATCCCTCGGCGGAGGCGATCGCCAAAGTCACCAGTCTGCTCGCGCCCCGCAAGAGCAGGCGGTGAACCCAACACCGCTGCCCGGCGGGCTCGTCGTCGAATCGTTCGCGACACGAGCGAGCGGTGCGCACCGGTGGCGCGGGGCGCGGCGTCGCCTGATCGATCTCATCCAGAGCCCGCCAGACGGTGGGGCGCGAGTCTTCCCATCCCGTTTGGCGCTGATCGTCGCGATGACAGCTCCGTCGCCGACTGGGAGCGAGATGTCAACGAGCAACGCCCCTGCCATCGAGCAGGGCGTTGCTCGAGATGGTCTGTTTCAGGATGCCTTTTGGTCGGCGGGCTTCTCGGTCTCGGTGGTCACCCGTGCCCCTCGGAAGAGCACCGGGAGCCACAGGAGACATGCCAGCAGGGGGACCGCGGCGTAGGCGGCCATGCCCACACTGGAGCCCAACCCGTCCATGAGCGCGCCGAGGACGAGATAGCCGATGCCGATGAGCACCGACTCCACGAATGCGATCACCGACAGCAGGCTCGCACGGTGGCGCGACGGCACGGCCTCGTTGAACACGTTGTCCACGATCACTGCGGTGATCTCGGGAATCCCGACCAGGGCCAGGAACGCGGCGATGGTGACCCAGACAAGGCCGAGGCCGCTCAGGCCGAGTGCCGCGGCGAGCGTCAGGAGAGACACCGGGACTATGACCCGATACCCGATGCGCCGGTCCGCGCGGTCCGACAGCAGCGGCGTGAGCCCGCCGGCGAAGAATCCCGCCGATATGACCACGCTGACCAATGCGGTGCCCGCTCCCTGATCGGAGAGGGTCTTCTGCGTAAAGATGATGTACGGCGTCAAAGTCGCATGCATCAACCCAGACACCACGACAAGCGTCACGAGCGCTGGCGTGGCGACCCGAAGCATCGCCCGCCATGCTGTGGCGTCGCCGTGCTCCTCCTCGGCTCCGTCCTGCTCGTCCACCGCGTCCGCGCCGCGGATCTCGGGCACCCGTGACATCAGCACCACCACGGCCAGGGCGAGGCACGCCGCCGAACCGACGTAGACGACTCCCCAGGAAATCTGCTGCAGTTGACCGCCGAGGACGATGGCGGCTCCCGAGGTGACCGTCCCGAGCATGGTGAACCGGGACTTGATCTTGACGTAGCCGGCCGTTGCACCACGACGCACGAGCAGGTCGTACAGCAGGGCGGTGTCCGAGCCGGACACACATGCCATGCCCACGCCCTGCCCGATGAACAGCGCCAGGAACACCCAGTAGTTGGAGAACGCCACCTGACCGAGCAGACATCCAGCTATCAGCATCTGGCCGATCACGATGCTGGCACGCCTGCCGATTCGGTCGGCAATGACTCCCGTCGGCAACTCCGCAAGTCCGCTGACCAGGTAGAGCAGTGTCTGCAATAGGGCCACTTGCGCGGCGGAGAAGCCTCGCTGATAAAGGAAGATGACGAATACGCCGCGCTGGAACAGCGAGTTGG
>NZ_DATCVQ010000304.1:0-2637 GCF_036566765.1 Streptomyces sp. | reverse complement strand
GGCGTCGAGCTTCACCACGATCGGCGGCAACACCAGCGGCAGCCTGTCCGGCCGGTACTACAACGGCGACGGTGTCTACCGGAAGTCCGTCAGCCGGTCGTCGGAGCGGATCTACGGGTACGGCCGCCCCGCCTACTCGGGTGCCGCCGCGCCGTCGAAGCCGAAGCCGCCGGCCAAGCCCGCGGGCGGCGCTCCGAAGTGGCCGGGCCGGTACCTGACGCAGCCGCCGGTGATGCGCGGTGACGACGTGACGCTGTGGCAGCGGCAGATGCACGCGCGCGGCTGGGGTGTCGCGGTCGACGGCGCGTACGGGCCCGACAGCGAGAGCGTCTGCCGGGCCTTCCAGAAAGAGAAGGGCCTCACGGTCGACGGCGTCGTCGGCCCCAAGACATGGCAGACCGCCTGGTCCGCCCCGGTGACCTGACCTCCATCACTTCCCCATCCGGTGAAGTGATCTGACCTGCACGAACATCACATCCGGCGTCCGCCGAAGGTGATGACTCCACCCCCAAGGAGTGACCATGAAGATCTTCGGTTTCGAGCCGGCCGTCATCGCCTACGCGGTGAACGCGGCGGTCGCGCTGCTGGTGTCGTACGGCCTGGACATGTCGCAGGGCCAGGTGGAGGCGGTCGCCGTCATCACGACCGGTGTCCTCGCGGCGGTCGCGGCGTTCATGACGCGGCCGGTGGTGGTGTCGTCCATCACGGGCGCGGCGGCGACGGTGCTGGCTGCGGTCGCGGCGTTCGGGCTGGAGTTGTCGGCCGACCAGATCGGTGCGACGGTGACGGCGCTGTCCATCGTGCTGGCGTTGCTGCTGCGGCAGAACGTGTCCCCGGCGCCGGTGGTCGCTCCGGCGCGGCAGGTCGTGGAGCGGTAGGCCCCCGAGCCGCTCCGCGCGGACGCCCCGCCCCCCGGATCCGTCCGGGCGGCGGGGCGTTTCGTCGTGCCCGAGGTCAGTCGGTGGCGTGCCGGACGACGATCTCGGCGAACTCGTCGGAGTCGATGTCGTCCACAGGGACCGCGCCATGCCGCTCGACGATCTCCTCGGTGATGGCGTCCACGTCGTACTCGCCGTCGCTGGCGTCGGTGTAGGTGACGACCTGGTCGCGGAGGTCGCGGGAGGTGAAGGTGCTGGCCATGGCGTTCTCCTCGATGGGGACGATGCGGGCGATCGGCTTGGTGTAGTGCTCGATGACGACTTCGTTACCGGCGCGGACGTGGTCGAGGACGTCTCGCCAGTTGTCGCGGACCTCGCGGGACTTCATGCGCTTCTCGGTCACGATGGCTCCTCAGCGCAGGTCGATGCCGTAGGCAGTCTGAACGTCGGCGGGCAGTTCGGCGAGCAGCGTCTCCAAGACCTCGTCCAAGTCCAGGTCGGCGAGGTCGCTGTCGCGGCGCTCCCACAGGTCGATGTCGCAGGCGGCGAGCAGTTCCTCGACGTCAACACCGGGGACGGCGATCTCGGCCTCTTCGGCGGCGGCGAGGCGGTGCACGCCGGTGAGGGCCTGGACGTAGTCGCGGTGGACGACGAGAGGCGCGCCCTGCCAGCCGCGCGCGGCCATGTCCTTGGCGAGGTCGTCGGCCTTGTCGGGGTCGGTGACCTCGTGGCGCGGCGCGTAGCCGGCGACGTCGTCGATGAGAGGGAGGCCGAGGGGGTTCGTCGTCATGTCCCTAGAGTGGTACAACTGGTACCACATTTCAAGAGGATGGCCGCATCCTGCCAGTGACCCGCATTTGCGCAGGTAGTCTGTGGTGCGCCGGTGAGCGGGGAAGGCTCATCGGCAGCAAGCGACCCCCGTCCCTCCTCGTGAGGGGCGGGGGTCGTTTCGTGCTGCCTGGGTCAGTCGTCGGGGAAGGTGACGGTGTGCGTGCCGCTGCCGCCGCACGTGCCGCAGGTCCCCTTCTTGGTGAAGCCCTTGCCGCCGCAGGCGGGGCAATCTGCGGTGACCGTCTTATAGACGGTCGGGTCGAGGATCGTACGCATCGGGGGCCTCCATCATCTCGCGGTACGCTTCGCTGTCTCTGGGGATGGCGCCGCACTGCTGGCAATAGAAGGTGTCCTCACGTGCCCAGGTCTTGTCCGGCTGGTGCTTGCCGCCCATGAGGCACGGGGACGACTGGAGGCGCCGTCCCTCCTCGCTAAATCTCCACACGTTGCCGAGAGTAGCCTCCTCGTGTCGTCCTGTGTTGGTGGTCGCGGTCCCGGGTGCGCGCCTTCAACCCGGGACCGCGACGCAGGTGGGGGCGGCGGTGGGATAACGGGGGTCACCGGGCGTCCCGCCGCCCCCGGCTCATGACTCGGCCGACTCCGCCGCCTCGGACGCGAGCAGCCCGACGAGCTTGACCTCCGCACCGGTGATGTCCGCGGCCTCGGCGATCGGATCGCCCCAGTGCGTCCAGAACCATTCGCGGCCCTCGTCGGTCGGCCGCGGCTCGCAGGTCACCCGGACGGCCCGCGGCGGTGAGACCCCGGCGGGCGTCGCCACGGTGACGACGGGCGCGCCGATGTCCACGCTGTAGCGGCGGACGCCCATGCGCCGGGCGAGAACCGAGAGCTGCGGGTGGAGTTCCAGGCCGAGCAGCCGCGCGACTCGCAGGGCGACCTCGTCCACCTCGGCGATCGGCCCGAGCGGCAG
>NZ_DATCVQ010000303.1:0-3984 GCF_036566765.1 Streptomyces sp. | reverse complement strand
TACGGGATGTCCCGTACCGCCCCCGCCGTCGTGCGTCCGCCGTCGTGCGTCCGCCGTCGTACGTCGGGCTAGAAGCCCGGGGGCTCGGTGTAGATGCCCCACTCGTCGCGCAGCACGTCGCAGATCTCGCCGAGCGTGGCCTCGGCGCGGACCGCTTCCAGCATCGGGCCGATCATGTTCGAGCCGTCCCGCGCCGCCGCGAGCATCGCGTCCAGCGAGGCGCGCACCTTCGCGTCGTCACGGCGGCCCTTGCGCTCGCCGAGGACGCGCACCTGCTCCCACTCGACCTCGTGGCTGACCCGCAGGATCTCCAGGTCGCCGGTGACCGAGCCGTGGGCGACGTTGACGCCGACCACGCGCTTGTCGCCCTTCTCCAGGGACTGCTGGTACTGGAAGGCCGACTCGGCGATCTCGCCGGTGAACCAGCCGTCCTCGATGCCGCGCAGGATGCCGGAGGTCATCGGCCCGATCGGGTGCTGCCCGTCCGGGTGCGCCCGCCGGCCGCGCTCCTTGATCTGGTCGAAGATCTTCTCGGCGTCGGCCTCGATCCGGTCGGTGAGCTGCTCCACGTACCAGGAACCGCCCAGCGGGTCCGCGACGTTGGCGACGCCGGTCTCCTCCATCAGCACCTGCTGGGTGCGCAGCGCGATCTCGGCGGCCTGCGCGCTCGGGAGCGCGAGGGTCTCGTCGAGGGCGTTGGTGTGCAGCGAGTTGGTGCCGCCGAGCACCGCGGACAGAGCCTCGACCGCCGTCCGCACGACGTTGTTGTACGGCTGCTGGGCGGTGAGCGAGACGCCGGCGGTCTGGGTGTGGAAGCGGAGCCACTGCGCCTTGTCGGTCTTGGCCCCGTACACCTCCTTCATCCAGCGCGCCCAGATCCGGCGGGCGGCGCGGAACTTGGCGATCTCCTCGAAGAAGTCGAGGTGCGCGTCGAAGAAGAAGGACAGGCCGGGCGCGAAGACGTCCACGTCCAGGCCGCGGGAGAGGCCGAGCTCCACGTACCCGAAGCCGTCGGCGAGGGTGTACGCGAGCTCCTGCGCGGCCGTCGCCCCGGCCTCGCGGATGTGGTAGCCGGAGACGGAGAGCGGCTTGTACGCGGGGATGCCCTGCGCGCAGTGCTCCATGAGGTCGCCGATCAGGCGCAGGTGCGGCTCGGGCTGGAAGAGCCACTCCTTCTGCGCGATGTACTCCTTGAAGATGTCCGTCTGCAGCGTGCCGTTGAGCACGGCCGGGTCGACGCCCTGGCGCTCGGCGGCGACCAGGTACATGCAGAAGACGGGCACGGCGGGGCCGCTGATCGTCATGGAGGTGGTGACGTCGCCGAGCGGGATGTCCTTGAACAGGACCTCCATGTCGGCGGCGGAGTCGATGGCGACGCCGCAGTGCCCGACCTCGCCGAGCGAACGCGGGTCGTCGGAGTCGCGGCCCATGAGGGTGGGCATGTCGAAGGCGACCGAGAGCCCGCCGCCGCCGGCGGCCAGGATCATCTTGTACCGCTCATTGGTCTGCTCGGCGTTGCCGAAGCCGGCGAACTGGCGGATGGTCCAGGTCCGGCCGCGGTAGCCGGTGGGGTGCAGACCGCGGGTGAAGGGGTACTCGCCCGGCCAGCCGATCCGCTCGAACCCCTCGTAGGCGTCCCCGGGGCGCGGCCCGTAGACCGGCTCCACGGAGTCGCCGGAGAGCGTGGTGAAGTCGGCGTCGCGCTTGCGGGCCTTGTCGTAACGGGCCTGCCAGCGACGGCGGCCTTCCTCGATGGCGTCAGCGTCCATGCCTTCGAATTTACTAGGACGTCCTAGTAAATGTCGATGGCAAACCCCCGCGCGGATGCGCGCGGGGGTTTGGATCAGACCTTGACCGCAGCCGGCTCCACGCCGCTGACCAGCGGAAGCGTCTCGCGGACGACCTTGCGCTCGACGAAGAAAGCCGCGAAGGGAATCGTGCCGGACAGGAGCACCCAGAGGAGCTTGCCGAACGGCCACTTCGCCTTGGAGCCCAGGTCGAAGGCGAAGATCAGGTAGATGATGTAGAGGACGCCGTGGGCCTGGGAGACCGCGAAGGTCACGTCCTCGCCCATGTCGAACCCGTACTTGAAGATCATGCACGTGCAGAGCACGAGCAGCATGACCGCGGTCACGTACGCCATGACGCGGTAGCGGGTCAGCACGCTGGATTTCATGGCGTCGAGCGTAACGGCATGTTCCGGGCGATCTGTCGCCGGGGTCCTGCCCGCTTCCGGGTCAGGACTCGTCGAAGTCGTGCGCCGCGACGCGGAGCGGGCGCAGGAGCGCGAAGATCTCGGCGCACTCCTCGGAGTCGTACGCGCCCAGGCCGAAGTCCATCCCCATCAGGTCGCGGGTGGCCGCCTCGACGACCTCGCGGCCCTTCTCCGTGATGGAGGCGAGGGTGCCGCGGCCGTCGTTGGGGTTGGGGCGCTTGTCGACGAGACCGGACTTCACGAGGCGGTCGACGGTGTTGGTGACCGAGGTCGGGTGGACCATCAGCCGCTCGCCGATCTTGGACATCGGCAGCTCGCCGGCCTTGGAGAAGGTGAGCAGCACCAGCGCCTCGTACCGGGCGAAGGTCAGCCCGTACGGCTTGACCACGGCGTCGACCTCGGCGAGGAGGATCTGGTGGGCCCGCATGATCGAGGTGATCGCGGCCATCGAGGGAACGGGTCCCCAGCGCTTCTGCCAGAGCTCGTCGGCGCGGGCGATGGGGTCGAAGGGGAGACTGAGCGGCTTCGGCACGGCACGACCTTACCGACTGGTCATATGGCGGTCAGCCCCGTCTCGCCCTTCGGTCGCCCGGACCTCGAGGGCGAGCAGGACCAGACACAGGGTGCCGAGGACGCCGGTTCCGGCGACGACGGCGTGCACGGAGGCGAACTCGGCGGCGACGCCCGCGGCGGCCATGCCGACGCCCTGGGCGGTCATCATGCCCGCGGTCATCAGGGTCATGGTCCTCCCGCGCTGCTCCTCGGGGACGGCGGCGACGAACCACGCGTCGAGGCCGAGGGTGTACGCGCCGGTCGCGCCGGCCAGGAAGAGCGCGAGGGCGGCGAAGGCGGCGCCGGGCGCGACGGCGTACAGGAGGAACGGCAGGACGCCGGTCACGACGAGCGGGAGCACGATCCGGGCGCGGGCGGCGGGGCCGAGGGCGGAGCCCGCGAACAGCTCGCCCGCGATCGTGCCGATCGGCAGCGCGCACATCAGCAGGCCGAGGGCGGCGGTGGAGACGCCGATCTCGTCGGCGTACGGGGCGGCGAGGGCCTCGGGCACGACGGCGAACAGCGGCGGCACCCAGAACGTCAGCATGAGGGCGCGGACGCGGCGGTCGCGCAGGACGGCCCAGGTGGCGCGGAGCCCCTCGCGCTTCCGGTCCGCGGCGCGGGCGGGCCGGCGGGCGGTGCCGAAGCGCAGCAGCAGGGCGGAGGCGAGGAACGTCCCGGTGGTGATGACGAGCGCGGTGCGCGGGGGCACGACGGTGAGCAGCACGCCGCCGACGGCGAAGCCGGCGAGCAGGGCGCTCTGCGAGACGATCCGGAGCAGGGACCGGCCGAGGACGAAGAGGTCGCCCTCGCCGAGGATGTCGGCGAGGGTGGCCATCCGGGTCCCGTTGAACACGGGCGAGACGACGGCGACGGCGCAGCGCAGCACGAGCAGGAGCGCGACGGGGACGACGGGCAGCACCATGAGCGCGACGCACCCGGCGCACACGAGGTCGCACACGACGAGAATCCGCCGCGGCGCAATCCGGTCCGCGACCCCGGCGAGCAGCGTCCCGCCGACGAGATACGGCAGGAACCCGAGCGCGAAGGTGAGCGCGGAGAGCAGCGGCGACCGCGTCAACTGATAGACGAGCACGGTGAGCGCGAGCTCACTGACGACCACCCCGAGCAGCGAGAACAGATGCGCCACGAAGACGAACCGAAACTCCCGGACGCGGAAGACGGCAGAGTATCCGCGAGCGGGCGGGGGCGGCGGG
>NZ_DATCVQ010000302.1:0-2075 GCF_036566765.1 Streptomyces sp. | reverse complement strand
GTAGTCGAAGCGCAGTTGTTCCAGGTCGCGGCAGGCGGACACCACGGCGGTCAGGACGTCCGCGGAGACGGTCGGGGCCGGACGGTCGGCCGGCACGGCCACGGTGTACGCCTGGAGTGTCCGCACCCGCCGGCGCAGCCGTGAGGGCAGCACCTGCTCGAGCTTGGCCAGCGCGCGGAGCGAGGTCTCCTCGGTGCCGGGCACGGCGCCCTGGGCGGCGGTGCGCAGCGCGATCGTCACGGCGACGGCCTCCTCGTCGTCGAGGAGCAGCGGGGGCATCGCCGCCCCGGCGCCCAGCCGGTAGCCGCCGGCGGCTCCGCGCGTGGCGTCCACCGGATAGCCGAGTTCGCGCAGTCGGTCGATGTCGTTGCGGACGGTGCGTCCGCTCACCCCCAGGCGCTCGGCCAGTTCGGATCCCGGCCAGGCTCGGGGTGTTTGCAGCAGGGAGAGCAGACGCAGCAGACGTGCGGAAGTGTCGAGCATGAAGTCGAGCCTGAGGTCTCATTAGGAAGGAACCGTGCCTATATCCAGAATACTGTCTTACCCATGGAGACGAACAGCGACACCCACGCCCGGATCCACCCCTACCGCATCGACATCGCGCAGGAGGAGCTCGACGACCTGCGCGACCGGCTCGCGCGTACCCGCTGGGGCAGTGAGATCCCCGGCGTCGGCTGGAGCCGGGGTGTGCCCACCGACTACCTCAAGGCTCTGGCCGCGTACTGGGCCGACGGCTTCGACTGGCGCAAGGCGGAGGCGGAGCTCAACGAGTTCCCCCAGTTCACCACCGAGATCGACGGCCAGAACATCCACTTCCTGCACGTCCGTTCACAGAACCCGGCGGCGGTCCCGCTGCTGCTGGTGCACGACTGGCCCTGCTCGTTCGTGCAGTTCGTCGACGTCATCCGACCGCTGACCCAGGACTTCCACGTCATCGTGACCTCCACGCCCGGCACCGGCTTCTCCGGTCCGCTCGGCGAGGCCGGCTGGAACACCGGGCGCATCGCAGGTGCGTTCGTCGAGCTGATGGACCGGCTCGGCTACGACTCCTACGGCGTTCAGGGGACGGGCGGCGGGGCCTGGATCGTCACCGAGATGGGCCGCCAGGCGCCCGACAAGGTCGTCGGCGTCCACGTCAACGGTCTGATCACCTTCCCCTCCGGGGACCCCGCCGAATTCGAGGGGCTGACCGGGCCCGAGCAGGAGCGACTGGCCCGGCTGGAGAACTTCCAGCAGGACAAGATGGGCTTCAACGCCATCCAGTCCACCCGCCCGCAGACCCTCGCCTACGGGCTGCACGACTCGCCGGTCGGCCAGCTCGCCTGGATCGCCGAGAAGTTCAAGGAGTGGACGGACCCCACCGCCGAGCTCCCTGAGGACGCCGTGGGCCGCGACCGCCTGCTGACCAACATCAGCGTCTACTGGTTCAGCGGTACGGCCGGCTCCTCGGCGAACCTCTACTACGAGTCGGGCCACGACGCGAGCGCCTGGGCCCCGAAGCCGCGCGGCACCGTCCCGACCGGCGTGGCCGTCGTCCTGGACACCGATGTCGCCATCCGCCGCTTCGCCGAGCGGGACCACAACATCACCCACTGGAGCGAGCTGGAGCGCGGCGGCAACTTCCTCGCGCTGGAGCAGCCCGAAGCGTTCGTCGACGACGTCCGCGCCTTCTTCGCCACCCTCGACGCCTGACCTCTGCGGTCGGCACCGCATGAATGCCCGGGCGGCCCACGGCGTCGAAACGCCGGCCGGACCGCCCGGGCCGTACGGTCACCTCGCGCCTGACACCGGCCGGTCAGCTCGCGCCTGACGCGGGTCCCGCCAGGCCGTGCAGCAGCAGGGCGGTGAGGGTGTCGACGATCTCCCCTCTACACCCACGACTGCGGCGAACTGCCGCCCGGCCGGGCGTGCGCGTCGTACGCGGCGCGCAGGGAGGACAGCGCCTCCGGCGTGAGGGGCTCGTAGTCGGCCGTCGGCGTCGGGCGCCACCAGACCTCGTCGGCGCAGAGGAACGCCTCCGCGCGGAGCGAGGCTCGGTGGATCTTGTTCGTGGCGGTCGTCGGGAGGCGGTGCAT
>NZ_DATCVQ010000301.1:0-13405 GCF_036566765.1 Streptomyces sp. | reverse complement strand
TCCTCGTTGTAGAGATCCGCGTACTGCGCGTACGGGTCGTCTTCCTCGTCGTCGTCCTCGAACGGCTCGCCATTCGGCGGCTGGTTCGAAGTCGATGCGCCCAGCTCGTTGGCCAGACGCGACAGGTCAGTCCCGCCGCTGTTGTACTTCAGCTGGCGGGCGACCTTTGTCTGCTTGGCCTTGGCCCGGCCGCGCCCCATGGCTCGACCCCCTCGGTGACGGGGCTCGACGGCCCCAGAGTCTTGACACGCGTTCATGATTCGGAGCGGGCTCTCGACAGAGAGACCGGCCCGTAGGGCTTCAACGGTACCTGCTTCCGTGGCCATACGGTACGCCGCACGCATCACATGCCCCGGTACAGAACCTTCGAGGCGCCCCGTCCTCGCTGGTCAACCGCGATTTTAACCTCTTCTTGAGGGCCGACCCGCCGACCGGCGTGAGTCATCTCTCGGTCTGGACGAACATCCAAACGGCTGTCGGCGGGCCGGCCCTGTCAAGACTTCAGCCGCGGCGCGCCTCGGCCATCCGCTGCTCCGCGATCCGGTCGGCCGCGGCGGCCGGCGGAACCCCGTCCGCCTTCGCACGTGCGAAGATTTCGAGGGTGGTGTCGAAGATCTTCGTGGCCTTCGCCTTGCAGCGGTCGAAGTCGAAGCCGTGCAGCTCGTCGGCCACCTGGATCACGCCGCCGGCGTTGACGACGTAGTCGGGCGCGTAGAGGATCCCGCGGTCCGCGAGGTCCTTCTCGACGCCCGGGTGCGCGAGCTGGTTGTTGGCCGCGCCGCAGACCACCTTGGCGGTCAGCACGGGCACGGTGTCGTCGTTCAGGGCGCCGCCGAGCGCACACGGCGCGTAGATGTCCAGGCCCTCGACGCGGATCAGCGCGTCGGTGTCGGCGACCACGGTGACCTGCGGGAACTTGTCGGTGATCCGGCGGATCGACTCGTCCCGGACGTCGGTGACGTAGACCTCGGCGCCGTCCTCGAGGAGGTGCTCGACGAGGTAGTGGCCGACCTTGCCGACGCCCGCGACGCCGACCTTGCGGTCGCGCAGCGTGGGGTCGCCCCAGACGGTCTGGGCGGAGGCCCGCATGCCCTGGAAGACGCCGAAGGCGGTGAGCACCGAGGAGTCGCCGGCGCCGCCGTTCTCGGGGGAGCGCCCGGTGGTCCAGCGGTTCTCGCGGGCCACGACGTCCATGTCGGCGACGTAGGTGCCGACGTCGCAGGCCGTCACGTACCGGCCGCCGAGGGAGGCCACGAACCGGCCGTAGGCCAGCAGCAGCTCCTCCGTCTTGATCTTCTCCGGGTCGCCGATGATCACGGCCTTGCCGCCGCCGTGCTCCAGGCCGGCCATGGCGTTCTTGTACGACATCCCGCGCGAGAGGTTCAGCGCGTCGGCGACGGCCTCGGCCTCGGAGGCGTACGGGTAGAAGCGGGTGCCGCCGAGGGCCGGGCCCAGGGCGGTGGAGTGGAGGGCGATGACGGCCTTGAGGCCGGAGGCGCGGTCCTGGCACAGCACGACTTGTTCGTGGCCGCCCTGCTCCGAGTGGAACAGGGTGTGCAGGACGCCGTCGGTCACATCGGTCACGGTGGTGACTCCCAAGTACGAAGCGGCGGTGTTGTGGCCCCTCCTGTGGGTGGGGAGGGACCGGTTGGGCAAGAGAGTAAGTCCTACGGGTTGGTAGATCCGCCGCAGTGCCGAGGATCACCCCCTCCAGGAGTAGCCGCGTGGAAGGATTCGCGACATGTCGGTCGTCTCCTCCGTGCGCGTCCCGTACGCCTCCTACCTGCGTGTGTACGAGCCGTTGGCGGCCTTTCCGGAGCCGGAGCGGGGGCACTGGGCGCGGTACGCGCGGCGGGCCGAGACCCCCTCGGCGCAGGACGAACTCCGTCGCTCGCTCGCGGACTTGGCGCCCACCCCGCCGGTCCCGGTGCCGGTGCACGAGAGCGCCGAGGCGTTCGTCGCGTACGTGGACGGGGTGGTCTGCGTCTGCCCCTGGCGGACCCGGCTGCGGGGCTGGCTGGCCATGGAGGAGCTGGTGGAGTCGCTGCCGGCGTCGCTGCTCGACGCGATGCTCCCGCCGGTGGTGCGGGCGCAGGCGCAGGCGGACTTCGAGGAGTGGCGGGAGCAGAACCCGGACGCGCGGCCGTGGATCCGGACCTCGGTCTGGGAGGTCCCGGTGCGCTGGTTCGCGCTCTTCGCGGACGAGGAGCGGGAGTACGTCCCCGGCGACGCCGAGGCGGCCCCCGTGCTGCGGTACCGGACCCCGATGGTGCAGGCGCGGCGGCGGCTGGCCCGGGCGCTGCGGACGCTGCGGGAGACGATCGACGAGGGGCCGCTGACGGAGGGCCTGGTGGACGTGGGCCGCTGGCTGGAGGAGTTCCATCCGCGCTCGCTGGTGGAGCTGGACTACGGGGGCCTGGTGCACGCGCTGCCGGCGGCGCTGCTGGCGGAGGACCGGTCGGCGGCGGACGTGGCCGAGGGGATCGCGGCGCTCAAGGACGGGGACGGCGAGGCCGCCGGCGAGGCGTACGGGCGGCTGATGGAGCGGTGGCGGGCGGTCCGGGACCGCCGGTTCGCGAACTGAGGGCCGGGGTCGGCGAGGGGTCCGAGACCACTCGTTAGCGAACTGTTGATCGGGGAACCGTCGACAAGCGGCACGTGTCTGACGTAAAAGATCTTTAAGGGCACAGAGTCCTTGGGTACGCGTGTGCGGGACGTAGGTCCCGATCCGGGCCTTTGGCTCAAGCGTGACGGATAGCACTTAGCGCACCCTTGCGCCCATCACCCACCCTCGTGCCAAAATAGGACAAGGAGTCCGGGGAGGGTTCCTTCCGTCCAACTATGGTCGGAATGCTCGACATTGCACTCTATGGGGGGTCTGACGACTCCTGATCGCTCTGTGACTGATCGTCACTGTGACGTGACTGTCCGCTATGGCATGGTCCATCGGCTTCCGCCGCTGATGGACACCTGAGAGGGCAATTCCATCGGTTTGGCCGACGTGGCTGGACAGATGGTGTAGTTGTAGTGCCGAGGACAAGCCGTTCGTCCTATAACCGACTCGGCTCGCGTCCGCCATTTCGGGCAACGCGGGTCAAGGTGCAGAATTTAGAGGAAAGAACCGAGATGGTTCGGTTCTCCCGAGGAGGCCGCTCATGACCGCTCGCACCCCTGATGCCGAGCCGCTGCTGACCCCCGCCGAGGTTGCCACGATGTTCCGCGTGGACCCGAAGACGGTGACCCGTTGGGCGAAGGCGGGCAAGCTCACGTCCATCCGCACGCTGGGTGGGCACCGCCGGTACCGCGAGGCAGAGGTCCGCGCACTGCTTGCGGGTATCCCGCAGCAGCGCAGCGAGGCCTGAAACAGCAGCAACACCCCGTAACACCGGGCATTTTCGGGCCCCCAACCCGACTCGCCCACCCCAAGCTCTGCCGACCGGCGCCTGCCCCAACAGGCTCTTGTCATCGATCGCGCTGGACTCCGCCGGGTCCAGCGCGATCTTTTTGTTGGCCGGCGAAGGTCGTGCAATTGCACATATTAAATCCGCCCGCTGTAGGGAGGGTGTAAGTGATGGAGTTCCTGAAACTCTTTCAGTGACTCGCGTCACACCGCTCGTCGCCGTCCTCGGTCGGCTCCTCGGTCGGCTTCTCGGTCGGTCCGGGCGGCTCCTCGGACAGTCCGGGTGGTTCCGGGAGCTCCGGGAGTTCCATCGCGAGGCGCTGGAGGAGATGGCAGACCGGGCAGATGCGCGTCACATGGCCGAAGCGGGACGCGGCCGCCAGATGCGCGCGCAGCAGCGCGCCGGTCTCGTGCCTCGCCGTCGACGCCGCCGCCATGCACGCCACCTCCGCTGTGGGCCCCCACGTCCCTGCATCCGGGGTACCGGCGGCCGATGACGCCGTCAAGATGCCAGGGCATACGACGAAGGTGTGAGGCGCACACGACGAAGGCGTACGGGCACACACGACGAAGGCCCACATCTACTGATGCGGGCCTTCGTACTTACTGCGGTCCTGACGGGATTTGCTGTGTCGTTTCGCGGCTCCGCCGCGTGGCGCGGCCTCTGGCCGGTCTGCGGGCTGCCCGTGTCATGCCGAGAGCCCGCACCGATCGGTGCGGGCTCTCTCACTGCGGTCCTGACGGGATTTGAACCCGCGGCCTCCACCTTGACAGGGTGGCGAGCACTCCAAGCTGCTCCACAGGACCTTGCTCGCAGCCGATTTGTGCTTGGCTGCGAGAGAGACTGTACAGCAGGTCAGAGGGTCAGGTCGAACTGGCGCAGGGCGGCGCTCCCGGACGTTCCGGCTACGGCGCCGCCGCGTCGATCGCCTTCACGATCCGCTTGTCGGAGACCGGGTGCGCCGTGCCCAGCGCGTGCGCGAAGTAGCTCACCCGCAGCTCCTCGATCATCCAGCGGATGTCGGTGACCTCCGTCGGCACCGGGCGGCCCTTGGGGAGCTGTTCGAGCAGCCAGGCGTACTCGTCCAGCATCTCGTGGACCTTCTCCATGCGCGTGGTGTCCCGCTGCACGCCCGTCGGCATCTGCTGGAGGCGGCGGTCCGCGGCGACCAGATAGCGCATCAGGTCCGGCAGCCGGCGCAGGCCCGTACGGGTGACGAAGCCGGCCGGCATGAGCCAGGCGAGCTGGTTCCGGACGTCCGTCACGTTGTTGATCAGGGCCAGGCTGTTCGTGGCCTTCAGGCGGCGCTCGCAGGCCTGCCAGGCGGCCAGGATCTGCTGCACCTGGTCGACCGTGCGGATGGTCAGCTCGACGAGGTCCGCCCGGACCTTGTCGAACAGCTTCCGGAACGACTCCTCGTCCCAGACCGGCCCGCCGTGGTCCGCGATCAGCCGGTCCGCCGCCGCGGTCGCGCAGTCGTCGAACAGTGCCTGGATCGAGCCGTGCGGGTTCCGGGACAGCGCCAGCTTCTGCTGGTTGGTCAGCTTGTCCGAGGCGAACTTCGCCGGGTTCACCGGGATGTTCAGCATGATCAGCTTCCGCGTGCCCTGCCACATCGCCTGCGCCTGCTCGGCCTCGGTGTCGAAGAGCCGTACGGAGATGGTGTCGCCGGCGTCCACGAGCGCCGGGTACGCCTTGACCGGCTGGCCGGCCCGCCGGGTCTCGAAGACCTTGGTGAGCGTGCCGATCGTCCAGTCGGTGAGCCCCGTGCGCTCCAGGGACTGCCCGGAGCCGCTCGGGCCGCTCGTGGCGGCCGCGGCGGCCTGGGAGAGCGCCTGGCGGGCCTTGGGGCGCAGCTTGAGCTTGAGCGCCTCCAGGTCCTTGTCCTCGGCGAGCTTGCGGCGCCGCTCGTCGACGATCCGGAAGGTGATCTTGAGGTGCTCGGGGACCTTCGTCCAGTCGAAGTCCTCGGGCGTGACCGGCACCCCGACCATCCGCTGCAGCTCGCGCGCCAGCGCCGTGTCGAGCGGCTCCTGCACCGGTACGACGGCGTCGAGGAAGCGCGCGGCGAAGTTCGGCGCGGGCACGTAGTTGCGGCGGATCGGCTTGGGGAGGGAGCGGATCAGCTCCGTGGCGACCTGCTCGCGCAGCCCCGGGATCTGCCAGTCGAAGCCCTCGTCGGTGACCTGGTTGAGCACCTGGAGCGGGATGTGGACGGTCACGCCGTCCGCGTCCGCGCCCGGCTCGAACTGGTACGTGACGCGGAACTTCAGCTGCCCCTGCCGCCAGGAGTCCGGATAGTCGTCCTTCGTGACCCCGGCGGCCTTCTCGTTGATGAGCATCTCGCGCTCGAAGTCGAGGAACTCCGGTTCCTCATGGCGCTTGTGCTTCCACCAGGAGTCGAAGTGCGCGCCCGACACGACGTGTTCGGGCACCCGCTTGTCGTAGAAGTCGAAGAGCGTCTCGTCGTCGACGAGGATGTCCCGGCGGCGGGCCCGGTGCTCCAACTCCTCGACCTCGGTGAGGAGTTTGCGGTTGTCGGCGAAGAACTTGTGGTGCGTGCGCCAGTCGCCCTCGACCAGCGCGTTGCGGATGAACAGGTCGCGGGAGGCCTCGGGGTCGATCCGGCCGTAGTTCACCTTGCGGTCGGTGACGATCGGGACGCCGTACAGCGTCACCTTCTCGATCGCCATGACCGCCGCCTGGTCCTTCTCCCAGTGCGGCTCGCTGTACGTCTTCTTGACGAGGTGCTGGGCGAGCGGCTCGATCCACTCCGGCTCGATCTTCGCGTTGACCCGGGCCCACAGGCGCGAGGTCTCCACCAGCTCGGCGGACATCACGAAGCGCGGGGGCTTCTTGAAGAGCGCGGAGCCCGGGAAGACCGCGAACTTGGCGCTGCGGGCGCCCAGGTACTCGTTCTTGGCGCCTTCCTTCACGTCCTTCATGCCGATGTGCGACAGCAGACCGGCGAGCAGCGAGGTGTGGACGGACTGCTCGGGAGCGGCGTAGTCCGCCGAGGGCTCCTCCAGGTGCATGCCCATCTGCTTGGCGACCGTACGCAGCTGCGCGTAAATGTCCTGCCACTCGCGGATCCGCAGGAAGTTCAGGTACTCCTGCTTGCACATCCGGCGGAACGACGACGAGCCGCGCTCCTTCTGCTGCTCGCGGATGTACCGCCAGAGGTTGAGGAAGGCCAGGAAGTCGCTGGTCTCGTCCTTGAAGCGGGCGTGCTGCTGGTCGGCCTGCGCCTGCTTCTCCGCGGGGCGCTCGCGCGGGTCCTGGATGGAGAGCGCGGCCGCGATCACCATGACCTCGCGTACACAGCCGTTCTTGTCCGCCTCCAGGACCATCCGGGCCAGACGCGGGTCGACGGGGAGCTGGCTGAGCTTCCGGCCCTGCTCGGTCAGCCGCTTCTTCGGGTCCTTCTCGGCGGGGTTCAGGGCCCCGAGCTCCTGGAGGAGCTGCACGCCGTCGCGGATGTTGCGGTGGTCCGGCGGGTCGATGAAGGGGAACTTCTCGATCTCGCCGAGGCCGGCCGCGGTCATCTGGAGGATGACGGACGCCAGGTTCGTACGGAGGATCTCCGCGTCCGTGAACTCCGGCCGGGAGAGGAAGTCGTCCTCCGAGTACAGCCGGATGCAGATGCCGTCGGACGTACGGCCGCAGCGGCCCTTGCGCTGGTTGGCGCTGGCCTGGCTGACCGGCTCGATCGGCAGCCGCTGGACCTTGGTCCGGTGGGAGTAGCGGGAGATCCGGGCGTTGCCCGGGTCGATCACGTACTTGATGCCGGGGACGGTCAGCGAGGTCTCGGCGACGTTCGTGGCGAGCACGATCCGGCGGCCGGCGTGCGCCTGGAAGACCCGGTGCTGCTCGGCGTGCGACAGGCGCGCGTAGAGCGGCAGGATCTCGGTGTTGCGCAGCTGCTTCTTGATCAGCGCGTCCGCGGTGTCGCGGATCTCCCGCTCGCCGGAGAGGAAGACCAGGACGTCGCCGGGGCCCTCCGCCTGAAGCTCGTCGACGGCGTCGCAGATCGCGGTGATCTGGTCGCGGTCGGACTCCTCGGAGTCCTCTTCGAGGAGGGGCCGGTAGCGGACCTCCACGGGGAAGGTCCGTCCGCTGACCTCGACGATCGGCGCCTCGCCGAAGTGGCGGGAGAAGCGCTCCGGGTCGATGGTCGCGGAGGTGATCACGACCTTGAGGTCGGGGCGCTTGGGCAGCAGCTGCGCCAGATAGCCGAGCAGGAAGTCGATGTTGAGGGACCGCTCGTGCGCCTCGTCGATGATGATCGTGTCGTAGGCGAGCAGCTCGCGGTCGGTCTGGATCTCGGCGAGCAGGATGCCGTCCGTCATCAGCTTGACGAAGGTGCCGTCCTGGTTCACCTGGTCGGTGAACCGCACCTTCCAGCCGACGGCCTCACCGAGCGGAGTGTCCAGCTCCTCGGCGACCCGCTCGGCGACCGTGCGGGCGGCGATACGACGGGGCTGGGTGTGCCCGATCATGCCCTTCACGCCCCGGCCGAGCTCCAGGCAGATCTTCGGGATCTGGGTCGTCTTGCCGGAGCCCGTCTCACCGGCGACGATCACGACCTGGTGATCACGGATGGCGGCCGCGATGTCGTCCTTCTTCTGGCTGACCGGGAGCTGCTCGGGATAGGACACGGCGGGCACGCGCGCACGGCGCGCACTCACGCGCTCCTCGCCCTTGCCGACCTCCGCCTCGATCTCGGACAGCACGGCGGCCCGCGCCTCCGGCTTGCGGATCCTGCGCGCGCCTTCGAGCCTGCGCCCGAGCCGGTGCGCGTCGCGCAGGGACAGCTCGGTCAGGCGGGCGGCGAGATCCCCGAAGGCGGGGGTACCGGGGGCGGGGGCAGGGTGCGTAGACATACGCGATCCAGGATCTCATCCCCGGGAAATTACTGGCGAACGGTTTTGTCCCGCGGCCGGCCTGTCACGACACATACAACAAGACCCCGATCCGGGGATCGGGGTCTGTGCTGTGGCTGGGGCCGGGGTCGAACCGGCGACCTACCGCTTTTCAGGCGGTCGCTCGTACCAACTGAGCTACCCAGCCGCGAGGTTTCCGAGGAAACCTCAGCGGTCCTGACGGGATTTGAACCCGCGGCCTCCACCTTGACAGGGTGGCGAGCACTCCAAACTGCTCCACAGGACCAAGCTTGCGTACGACAGTGTCGCACACGATCTTGCGTGCCCCCAACGGGATTCGAACCCGTGCTACCGCCTTGAAAGGGCGGCGTCCTAGGCCGCTAGACGATGAGGGCTATCGGCCCGCCTGGGCGCTTCGCAGCGCGTCGGGGACGTGAGAAGCATATGGGATGCCGGGAGGTATCGCCAAAACGGTTTAGGGGCTGCCCGTGGGTGAGGTGGTGGGCGAACCCGTGGGCGAGGGGGTCGCTCCCGGCTGGTTGTCCTCCGGGAGGTGGCGGCTGACCTCCGCCGTCGTGAGGCCGAGGCCGCCGAGTTTGATCTCGTCCCAGGCCTGCAGACGGCGGGTGTCGCGGTCCATGTAGAGGATCGACGCCTCGATGGGGTCGGGGTACTTGCCCTCGACGGCCCGTAGCCCGCTGCCGCCGGTGGAGCCCTCCACCCGCAGCCGGGTGCCCTTCTTCATGACCTCCATCTCCTGGTGGTGGAGGTGGCCCGACAGGATCATCGGGACCTCGCCGTCGACCTCGCGGGCCGCCGAGGGCTCGTGGGCGATCGCGAGGTCGACCGGGGTGCCGGCGGCCCGCTGCTCGCGCAGGGCCGCGGCCAGGCGGTCGCCCGCCGCCTCCTGGGACTCGTCGGCACCCGGGTTCGTGGAGCGGTCGGGGGTGAACTGGGGGTCGCCCATGCCCGCGAACCGCAGTCCGGCGATCGTCTCCGCCTTGCCGTTGTCCAGGACGTGGACCCGCTTCAGGCCCTCCATGTAGCGCTGGGTGGTGAGGGAGTCGTGGTTGCCGCGGACCCAGACGTACGGCGCGCCGAGGTCGGGGATCGGGTCCAGGAAGCCGTTCTCCGCCGCCGTGCCGTGGTCCATGGTGTCGCCGGAGTCGACGATCACGTTGACCTTGTACTGCTCCACCAGCGAGGCGATGATCTTCCAGCTCGCGGGGTTCAGATGGATGTCGGAGACGTGCAGGACCCGGATGGTGGTGGGGTCCGGCTGGTAGGCCGGGAGGGTGGACGTGACGTCGTAGAGCTTCGTGACGTTCGTCACCAGGCGGGCCAACTCCTTCTGGTAGACGTCGAATTCGGTGACGATGCTGCGCGCGTTGCCGACCAGCGACGGGGCGGAGGAGAGCAGTCCCGAGAACTTCGGCTCCAGGACGGATTCCGGGTTCCAGGTGGCGTACGCCGTGCCACCGCAGGCCGCCAGGAGGCTCAGGGCGAGGCCGCCGGCCGCGAGGGCCCGGCGCGGGCGGCGGTAGACCGCGAGGCCGAGGGCCGTGGCGCCCGACACCACGGCGACGACGGAGCGGACGGCCAGGTCGAGGGTGCCGTGCTCGACGTCGGTGGCGACCTCGTCCTGGAGGCCGGAGAGGCGCTCGGGGTGGTCGACGAGGGCCTGGGAGCGTTCCGGGTCGAGCTGGTCGACGTTGACGTCGAGGCGGACGGGCGCCTGGTGGCTGTCCAGCTGGAGCGCGCCGAGCGGGGACACGTTGATCTTCGTGCCGCCGGAGAGGGACGGGCGCAGGGTCATCGTCGTGTTCATGGGGCCGACCGGGACCCGGACATTGCCCACGATCAGCAGACCGAGCCATGCGCCCAGAAGGACGACGGCGACCAGGCCGAGGGCGCGGGTCCAGGGGTGCGGCTGGTGGACGAGTTCGACGGACGGGTGGGATCGGCGCCTGCCGTACTGGCGGGCGAGGGCTCGCGGGGGCTTGCGTAGGACGTTCAGGATGCTCCGGGCGTTCAGGACTGCGGCGGGGACGCGGGCCATTGGTCCCGTATGCCCAAGTCCGCTCGTGGATATGCGGGCGTACTCATGACACTCGTACGGATGGGTCGTACCGGAGAATGGGCTTGTGCTGGAGATGACGCGCGAGGAGTTCGAGGAACTGGTCGCCGAGGCCCTGGACCGGATTCCGCCGGAGTTGACGCGGCTGATGGACAACGTCGCGGTGTTCGTCGAGGACGAACCGCCGGCGGACGATCCCGAGCTGCTCGGGCTGTACGAGGGCACTCCGCTGACCGACCGGGGCGAGTGGTACGCCGGGGTGCTGCCGGACCGCATCACGATCTACCGGGGGCCGACGCTGCGGATGTGCGATGCGCGGGAGGACGTCGTCGCGGAGACGGAGGTGACGGTCGTGCACGAGATCGCCCATCACTTCGGGATCGACGACGCGCGGCTGCACGCACTCGGATACGGCTGAGTCCGTTTCGAACGGGGCGCGTGTCCTCTTGTGGGCGGCGGGAGTTGGGCAGGTTGACTTTTTGACGACCGCCCTCGGAGGTGGCTGCTCGTGCGCCCCTTGTACGTACCCGTCCGTCTGGCCGCCACGGTCATGGCCGTCGCCGCCGCCGCGGGCTGCATGAGCGTGGGCGGGGACGGCGGAGACGGCGGTGCGAAGCCGTCGCACTCCGCCGGTGACCGGGGCGGTGAGGCGCCGGACGGGGGATCCGCGGGCTCGGGCGGTTCCGTGGGACTGGGCGGAGCGGGCCCGGACGGCAAGCGCGGCAAGCACAAGGGGAAGGGCGGCGAGGAGTCGGCGTCCCCGTCGGCGTCGGCCTCGGCGAGTGCGTCGGCCTCCGCGGGGGCGAAGCCGGGGAAGTCGGCCCGGCCGGTGCCGTCGGCGCCGAGGAGCGACCCGGCACCCACCCGTACGCCCGATCCGGAGCCGCCGGCGTCCAGCGAGCCGCCCGCGTCGCCCACACCGTCGCCGCCGCCCGCCGAACCGTCGTCGTCGGCGCAGCCGGAGACGGGCCCGCAGCTGAGCCAGCGGGAGCCGGCGCCCACCGCGGGGTCGCCTGCGTGACGGACCCCGTGAAAGGCCCCGAGTGACCTCGGATACATACGAGGGGATCGGTTTGCCTTCGGGGGCGATGGGTGCGTATGGTTATAGATCGTTTGATCATTTGCCCGGCGCCAAAGCAGAAGAGCGCCGTGTGGCGCGTTCTCTCCCTTACCGTGGCTGACCGCATAGAGGCGGTCGTATTGCGAATCACGGAGTTGACGGGCGCGTGCCGACGAGACTCCGGAAGGTTTCGCATACGCATGTCCATTTCCAGTACTGATCACGTCGTCGTGCCCGAGAACGAGGGCACGGAGGAGACTGTCGAGGTCACCTTCGCGGACCTCGGTCTCCCCGAGGGCGTTGTGCGCAAGCTCGCCCAGAACGGCGTGACCACCCCCTTCCCGATCCAGGCCGCGACCATCCCGGACGCCCTGGCCGGCAAGGACATCCTCGGCCGTGGCCGCACCGGCTCCGGCAAGACCCTCTCCTTCGGTCTGCCGATGCTCACGCAGCTCTCCGGCGGCCACACCGACAAGAAGAAGCCCCGCGGCATCATCCTCACGCCGACGCGTGAGCTCGCGATGCAGGTCGCGGACGCCCTCCAGCCGTACGGTGACGTGCTCGGCCTGAAGATGAAGGTCGTCTGCGGCGGCACGTCGATGAGCAACCAGATGTACGCCCTGGAGCGCGGCGTCGACGTCCTCGTCGCCACCCCGGGCCGTCTGCGCGACCTCATCAACCGCGGCGCCTGCTCCCTGCAGGACATCGAAGTCGCCGTCATCGACGAGGCCGACCAGATGTCCGACCTGGGCTTCCTGCCCGAGGTCACCGAGCTGCTCGACCAGATCCCGGGCGGCGGCCAGCGCATGCTGTTCTCGGCCACGATGGAGAACGAGATCTCCACGCTGGTCAAGCGCTACCTGAGCAACCCGGTCACGCACGAGGTCGACAGCGCCCAGGGCAACGTCACGACCATGTCGCACCACATCCTGATCGTGAAGCCCAAGGACAAGGCGCCGGTCACCGCGGCCATCGCCTCCCGCAAGGGCCGCACCATCATCTTCGTCCGCACCTAGCTGGGCGCCGACCGCATCGCCGAGCAGCTGTGCGACTCCGGTGTGAAGGCCGACGCGCTGCACGGCGGTATGACGCAGGGCGCGCGCACCCGTGTGCTGGAGGACTTCAAGAAGGGCTACGTCAACGCGCTCGTCGCGACCGACGTCGCCGCCCGTGGCATCCACGTCGACGGCATCGACCTCGTCCTGAACGTCGACCCCGCCGGTGACCACAAGGACTACCTGCACCGCGCCGGCCGTACCGCTCGCGCGGGCCGCACCGGCACGGTCGTCTCCCTGTCCCTGCCGCATCAGCGCCGGCAGATCTTCCGGCTGATGGAGGACGCGGGCGTCGACGCCGGGCGTCACATCATCAACTCCGGTACTGCCTTCGAGCCCGAGGTCGCCGAGATCACCGGCGCCCGTTCGATGACCGAGGTCCAGTCCGAGTCCGCGGCCAACGCGGCTCAGCAGGCCGAGCGCGAGGTCGCCCAGCTCACCAAGGAGCTCGAGCGGGCGCAGCGGCGCGCGACCGAGCTGCGCGAGGAGGCCGACCGCCTGGTCGCCCGGGCCGCCCGCGAGCGCGGTGAGGACCCGGAGACGGCGGTCGCCGAGGCGCAGGCCGTGGTGGCCGAGGCCGCGGAGGCGGCTGAGGCCGTGGTCGCCGAGCAGCCCGCCGAGCGTCCCGCGTACGAGCAGCCGCGTCAGCGCCGTGACGAGCGGGGCAACTACGAGCGTCGTGACGACCGTCGGGACGACCGTGGTGGCCGTTCCTTCGAGCGTCGTGACGACCGTGGCGGCTTCAACCGCGACCGCCGGGACGGCGAGCGGGGCGGGTTCCGCCGTGACGACCGTGGTGGCCGTTCCTTCGAGCGCCGTGACGACCGTCCCTCGGGTGGCGGCTTCAACCGCGACCGTCGTGACGACCGTCCCACCGGCGGTGGTTTCAACCGTGACCGTCGTGACGAGCGTCCCTCGGGCGGCTTCCG
>NZ_DATCVQ010000300.1:0-1948 GCF_036566765.1 Streptomyces sp. | reverse complement strand
GTGTCGGCGACGGGTTTACGTTGAGAGCTCGGTGAGGGGGTTCCCCCTCGTCCAGCGAGGTGACATTCCCCTTCTCCGGCGCCGTTCCCTGGTGTTCTAGGTGGCACGATGGCGGCACGGACGGCCCGCCACCACAGCCGGATCGGGGCACGCGATGACCGCGTCGCGCCCATGTCGTACGGCCTCCCTGTGCGCGCCACCCGTGGCGAGGCTCCCGCATGCGAGTGAGCCCACGGGCAGCGCAGCCGATCCACGCCCGCCGGTCACGTCGGCCCACCTCGGACCTCGCGAGCCGCAGGGAGGAGGCGAGGCCGCTGGCTCGATCCACCTCGTACAGCCCTGACCGCATCTCCACACATCGAGCCCTCGGGGGAGGAGCACGTCATGCCAGGCAACAAGGCAGTCATCTACAAGGGCGCCGGCAAGGTCGAGGTCGAGACCATCGACTACCCGACATTCGAACTCAAGGACGGCCCGGGAGTGAATCCCGACAACGTCGGACGCCAGGTCCCGCACGGAGCCATCCTCAAGGTCGTCGCCAGCAACATCTGCGGCAGCGACCAGCACATGGTTCGTGGTCGCACCACCGCGCCACAGGGCCTGGCGTTGGGTCACGAGATCACCGGCGAGGTCGTCGAGACCGGCCGGGACGTCGAGTTCATCAAGGTCGGTGATCTCGTCTCGGTCCCGTTCAACATCGCATGCGGCAGATGTCGCAACTGCAAGGAGGGAAAGACCGGTGTCTGCCTGAACGTCAACCCGGACCGCCCAGGGTCGGCGTACGGCTACGTGGACATGGGCGGGTGGGTCGGCGGCCAGGCCGAGTACGCGCTGGTGCCCTATGCCGACTGGAACCTGCTGAAGTTCCCGGACAAGGACCGGGCGATGGCGAAGATCCTCGATCTGGCGATGCTCGCGGACATCTTCCCGACCGGGTTCCACGGCTGCGTGACGGCGGGCGTGGGGCCGGGCTCGACGGTCTACATCGCCGGCGCCGGCCCCGTCGGCCTCGCCGCGGCCACGTCGGCGTTCCTCCTCGGCGCTGCGGTGGTCGTGGTCGCCGACCTCCAGAAGCAGCGCCTCGAGCAGGCGCGCAGCTTCGGCTGCGAGACGATCGACGTGTCGCAGGGTGACCCGAAGGACCAGCTGGCGCAGATCCTGGGCGAGCCGGAGGTCGACAGTGCCGTCGACGCGGTCGGCTTCGAGGCCCATGGCCACGGCGACAGCGCCCAGGAGGAGCGTCCCGCCACTGTGCTCAACACGGTCATGGACGTCACGCGGGCGGGCGGCGCCGTAGGCGTGCCGGGTCTGTACGTCACGGGGGACCCCGGAGCCAGCGACGATGCCGCCAAGATCGGGTCGCTGTCGATCCGGCTCGGCCTGGGCTGGGCGAAGTCGCTCGCGTTCACCACCGGGCAGTGCCCGGTCATGCGCTACAACCGGCAGCTCATGATGGCGATCCTGCACGATCGCACGCAGATCGCGAAGAACGTCAACGCCACGGTGATCCCGCTCGACCAGGCACCTCAGGGGTACGTCGAGTTCGACAAGGGTGCGGCGCGCAAGTACGTGCTGGACCCGCACGGAATGATCGCCTAGTCCCTCACCACGCACAGGCAGCGGGAGCCGGGTCGTGCCCCGGCTCTCGCCCTGCTGTCCGGGGGCCTCTGGCAGATATCGGGCACAGCGGGCGATAATGAGTAGGTCCGCACCGTCGCGGGCGGCCTGTCCTCACCCCCGAAAGTGGCCGCCATGACCATCGACGAACGCCTCGACCTCGAGTTCGCCTACACCACGTTCCAGGACTCCTGCAGAGATCTCTTCTCGCTGTCCTACCGATGCCGGCGGCCGGTGGGCCACGACGGAGTCCACGCCGCAGGCTTCGGAACCCACCGCGTGCGCTGGGAGCACCACCCCGACCACGGGCCGGACGCCCCGCCCGTGTCGT
>NZ_DATCVQ010000299.1:0-37392 GCF_036566765.1 Streptomyces sp. | reverse complement strand
TTCGGCGAGCCAGCGCCGGACGGTCTGGTTGTGTCTGGCGTCAGCGAGCGCGTTGTGCTCGCCGGATTCCTGCTTGGGCAGGTCGTCCCAGCTGAAGCCGAGCCGGGCTCGTTCCTGCTGGATGTCGTTGGTGAACATGGGAACGCCGTCTGGGAGGTCGATCATTCGGCCCCACAGCTGGGCGAGGCAGACATGGTCGTAGGCGCCGTAGTTGGCCCACAGCTGCACGTCGCCCCCGGAGTCGCGGATGAAGTCGCGGACCTCGCGTGCGATCCGCTCGATCGGCTTTACGGCCGGGTCGAGGTAGTTGAACAGCCAGCGCTTCGGCATGTGGAGGTTCCAGTCGCCGGACGGCTTCGGCAGATGGGGGACGACGTTCTCCATGAGCCACTGGTGCTTTCGCACCCGCCGCCGGAACCGCCAGCCCTTCCAGCCGCGCGCGGCCAGGAGGGCGTTGACGGCGTAGTACGTGCGGCCGTCGTCAGCCACGATGCCGATGGAGATCGGGGCGATGCGGCTTCCGTCCTCCAGGAACTCCCAGTCGTAGTCCAGGCCGGTCACGTGGCGGCCGGGCCGTTGACGTCCACGGATACCTTGACGACGGCGTCGGCGATGGCCTTCTGTACGGCGGCGACGACCTGGGCGGTGTCGACGTTGGAGCCGATGAGCTGGGCGAGCTTGGCGATCGCCGCGCTCTGCGCCGCTTCGGCGGCCGTGTTCGCCCGGACGCGGGCCTGAATGTCGCGCAGCATGGACTGGGCCTGCCAAGTCGGGTTCGTCTTCGCGTCCACGGCGTCGACTGGCGCACCGATCCCGTCGGTCTTCCAGACACCGGCGAAGGACTGGGCCTTCACCGTGTCGGCGATCCACTTCTTGTCGGCGTCGGTGAGCGCCACGTCGTCCTCCTGGGTGGTGCCGTTCTTGGCGGCGGCGAGGATGGCGACCATCGGGAATGCCCCGGGGTCGCCGTGGTCGTTTTCGGGGACGTGCTGGTGGCCGCAGTGCCCGTTGAAGTTGTTCCACTGGCTGCCGGTCATGCGGACGCCGTTGGACCCGTAGCTGGACGGGTACGGCTTGAAGGTGAGCCCGGATGACAGGGGCACGCCGTGGTTGGCGTTGGCCCACTTCGCGAACGTGGCGAGGTCGCGGATCGCCCAGTCCGGCAGCTCCGGCATGTACAGGTGCTGAATCCCGGCCTGCGCCCACTTCGTGTGGGTGGCCGGGTCGCAGGTGCCGACGATCTCCACCTGGCACACGTTGAGGGTGTTGGTCTCGACGCCGCCCGACAGGTTGCGCAGGGCGCGGGAGGACACGTCGAAGTCGAAGTGCTGGTGCCAGACCAGCCGTTTCGCCGCGAAGTCCGGCTTCGCCGTGAGGTTCGGGGCCATCGATCCGCCGTCATACGACGGCAGAGACGTTCCCTCGGTGGAGTGCCAGCAGAGGACGTTGACCTCCATCGCGGAGCCCGGGTACTTCGACCCGTACCAGTAGGCGGTGCTAGCTCCGGGAAACCGCTGAGGTCCCTGCTTGGTCATGTTGCCTCCCTGCGCTACGCAGGTAATCGACGAGCACCAACAGAGTCTCGGCGTCCTCTTTGACCAGCCCCAGCACGGTGTTGCAGGGGTTGCAAAGAAGGCCACGGACGACCCTGGTCTCGTGGTCATGGTCCACAGCGAGTACGCCGTGGACGTTGTCCTTCTCCGGCAATCCACATCCTGCGCAGACACCCGACTGTGCCTTGAGCATCTCGTCGTAGTGCCTGGGGGTGATGCCGTACTTCTTAGAGAGCAGTCGACGGCGGCGGACCTCAGGCGTCACCTTCGCGTTCTCGCGGGCGACCTGCGCGGCGAACTTCTCCGGATTTGCTACGCGCCAGGCCTTCACTCGCTGGTAGTTGCATGCCCGGCATACCGAGTGGCCTTTGATCTTGGGCTCGGTGTTGCAGTCAATGCACAGCGGCTTGGCGTTCGGGCGGGCAGGCATGGGACTATCAGCCACAGCCGTCTCCTTGCTCTGATCAGGGAGTTCGGTCAGGCGCCTGTGCGGTGTTGGTAGCACCGTCAGGCGCCGCTGTCGTACCTCAAGTCTATGAGTTGTAACGACAGTTGAGGGCGAAACGAGACGCGCCGGGATAGCGCTGTGGGCCTGACGTGGTCACGTGAGCCCCTCTCTGTACGTTCCCTTGGGGGGCTCAGGTGGTGATGAGGAAGGTGCTGTGCAGGCGCAGGTTGGAGCCGTTGTTGATGTTGCCGCTCGCCGACCGGAGTGTGCAGATTCCGTCGGTGCCCAGCACGAAGCCGCCGCTCGCAACTCCGGAATCCCAGGCGCCGTTGATGGTCTGGTGGGTGGGCCGCCATCCGGCGGGCAGTGTGCAGCAGGCGGTGTCGAGGATGTTGCCGTCTGATTCGTTGATGGTGGCGCCGGTGCGGGTCAGGTACACGTCGATCATGACGTTGCGGCCCTCGCGGTAGCCGGCGAAGTCGAGCTGGCTGAACCCGGGCTCCATGACGAGGCCGCTGGTCGTCGATGTGAGGGCCTGCGGTGGCGTCACCCAGGCCGACCCGTTGTAGACCTCCAGCCGGTTCACATCGAGCAGGTAGGTGGCCATGCCCTCGACGGGCGCATACGCGCCGGCCAGGGTGGCGCCGCGGGCTGACGCTGAGGCGAACCGCATCACTGTGCGGGGGATGATTCCGTCGGCGAGAGCCTGGGCGGCCCCGGGAATGGACGGGGCATCCGTCATCTGCCAGATCGCTACGTTCTGGCCGTACTGGTCGGGCGCAGTCACGCCTCCCCCTCTCTGTTTCAGGTGGTGGCGAGCGGTCCGATGGCGATCCAGTTGCCGCTGCTGGACTGGCTGATGACGATGACGTCGGCCACGGCCGGGGCCGTGTAGGACTTGAGGCGGCGGATGCCGGGGATGCCGTCGGCGTCGACGGTCCCGCCTGCGTTGACGGCGGTGACGGTGGCGAGCCGCCAGTCCGCGCCCCGCACGCTCGGCGCCTGTTCTCCGGCCCGTTTCGCGGCCCCTTGTAGGGCTGCCGTCAGGGCACGGTTGATGTGGTGGGCGGAGGTCATGCGTCCTCCTTCGCCGCGATCGTGGAGATGGGGAAGCCACTCCCGAGGTCGAGCGGCACGGTGAACGCGGCAACCTGGTGCAGTTCTTTCGTTCCGTCCTCGTGGGCCACGCGCAGCACGTCGCCCGGCTCCAAGGCTGGGTTGGGCAGTGAGCTGATGTCGCCGCCCGCGTTGGGCGCTTTCGCCTGCGCGAGCAGCAGCTGGGCTGCGTTCTGGCAGGCGCCCGTGGTGATCCACGCGGAGGAGCTGTAGAACTTCGGGCGCCGACCGAAGGGGCCGGACCAGTAGGTGGGGCTGCCCGGGTCGTTGTCGACGGCCAGGTAGGAGACGGGGGCGACGTTGTCGGACGTGTTCTCGCCGCGTGCCGACACCCCGTTGTTGACGTCTGCGGAGGTCATGGAGCGGCTGCCGGAAATGTAGGCGCCGCCCTCCGCTGCTTCGATCGACCAGACGGGCGGTGTGGTCAGCAGATCAGGGAGGACGCTGATGACGAAGACACCGTCCGCATTCGGGTACACCTCGGCGCCCGCGGCGGCGGCGATCTCCTGGCAGCCGGCCCACGGATCAGCTTCGATGTCGAAGATGCGGGTGCCGATGGGGATGTCGACGATCGTGGAGATGATGTCGGCGGTCGGCAGGCTGCGGCGGATCAGCTCCGTGACAGCGCTGACCACCGTGCCAGTCACTCGGTACGGGGCAGTGAACTTGTCGTCGGCGACGACCACGGACAGGTCTTTGCCCTGCAAGGTGATGGGGCCCTGTGAGACGTCGCCGTCGACGTCGTCGAGGCGGAACACCCCCAAGGGCACGAGTTCTTGGGTGCCGTCGCCGTAGTCGACGCCGCGGGAAACCCGCAGCCGGGATCCGTAGGTGGCCAGCTCATCCGACGGGGTGCGGGGGATCAACGAGGTGTCGGCTCCGGTGATGCTGCAGGTGCGGCGGATGGCCTGCGATCGGTCCACGGTCACGCTGCCGCCGGTGTGGTCGACGTCGATGACCTGCCCGGTCGTCAGGAACAGCTGCACCCTCGTGATGGGTGTGTGGGATTCGGTGATGCGCTGCAGGAACCGGTCCGTGACGGGGTACAAGGCGTCACCCCGTCCGCCGGTCGAGCAGCAGATCCTCGGACGTGCCGTAGACGGCCAGCAGATCGGCGCAAGTTGCGAACTCGGCGACGATGTCCTGGCAGGTGCGTCCGCCTGATCCGTTCACCGCGGTGGTGACCGGCATATCGGCTTCGGTGAGCGGCAAAGTCCAGGCCCGCCACTGCTCCTGCGCCAGCTTTCCGACGCGCGTCTCGGGGACTTCTCCGACGGACACGTACATGTCGGCGACGCCCATCCCGGGGACGGCCTGCCACAACAAGGTGTTGCCCGAGTTGAGCAGCAGGTGCAGGGCGGCCCGTTCGGCATCCGAGCGGGTCCAGATCGCCAGGCCGCCTTCCAGGCCCTGGCGTATCCCCGAGTGGGTGACCTTGTTGCGGCGCCCGCGGACCACGAACTGCGCTTGATCGATGGGTCGAGTCCAGTCCGGCGGCGTCTGTACCGCGACCAGGCAGTTCCTCTGCGGATTGCCCGGGTCCTTCAGCCAGCTCGTGTTGATGTCGGCGAGCGTCAGCGTCACCGCCGCTGATGTTCTGGTCCCGGCGGCGACGCCGGGGCTGCTGTACATCTCGATGCGGTAGTAGACGGGCACCCCGAACGGCGCCTCATGATCCTCGATGACCATCAGGTCCGAGGTGATGAGCTGCTGGTCGATCAGCCCCGATGCGCCGCGCACCAGGGTGCGCATGCCGTCCGGGCCGACCCGGTACACGCTGATCAGGTCGTCGACCAGCAGCTCGCGCAGGGTGAGGGTGATGTAGCCGTCGCTGTCGTGGGCGGACACCGCGGTCTGTGGCAGAACCTCCCACACGGCGATCTGGTCCAGGTGCAGGACGCTCGACGTCGCCGACGCCGTCGCCAGCACCTCGACCGCGGCCTGCGTCGCCCCCGCGGGTGCGACCGCATCCGACGGCAGCGCATACCAGGACGAGCCCGGCAACGTGTAGGAGGTGCCCGTCGACGAGCCCAGGTCGGTGTTGGCGGCGTCGAACCAGCGGACCCGGGTGCGCACCGACGACCAGGATCCGGCCGCCGAATGTGCGACGACCTGTGCCCGGTAGTTCAGGCCCGCCGTGATCCCGGAGACCTTGACGGAGCGGAGTGTGGACGCGGTCGCCGTAGCCGATGACACGGCCAGCGCGTAGGAGCCCTCGAATGCCGACAGTCCCCACGGTGTGGTGCGGGCGATCGTCGCCACCCCGGATGTGACGGTCCATCCGGCGATGCCCTGCTCGATCGATGCGTCGGCATACGGCAGCAGGCTGCCCGCCTGTACCTTCGGTGCGACGGTGACGACGACGGTCTCCAGGCGCAGCACCTGCCCGGCCGATGCCGAGTCCAGGCCCGCCGCCACCGAGCACGTAGCCGCGTTCGCCGGGGCGACCATGGACGCCCGCTGCCGGTACATGCCCGTCGTCGCTGGGGGCGCCAACGTGCTGCGCTGGGCGGCAATCTGGTTGCCCGCGCCGTCGTAGAACCGCAGCTCGATCCACGCCTGCGAGGTGAGAACGGGCGGCTGAAGGTAGGCGTAGGCCAGATACTCGGTGCCGGGCGTGACGGCCGGCCGGTCCACCGCAAGGACTGAGGCGTTTCCCGCGGCGACCGCGGTCACGGCCAGGGCCTGGCCGCCCGCCAGATAGTTGTCGACCGACCAGTTGATGACGGGGACTTGGCGGGAGACGGTGGCGTTGACGACGGCAGCCCAGCCGGTCGCGTCGATCTCGCTGGATTCGGTGTTGAAGCCGAACAGGTTGCCGGTCGTCCGTATGGGCAGGCCGAGGTAGATGTTCTCCCAGAAGTGGACGATGTTGCCCGCGGTCTCGGTCGACGACAGCAGCACCTGCGCCTGCGACGCTCCCGCCGGGGCCGCGCCCGCGACCGACACCCGATGCCATCCGGATGAGGCGGCCATCGTCGTCAGCGACCAGGTGACGGCGAGTTCGGTGCCCGAGGTGTTGAGCCAGCGGATGCCGATGCGCTCCGGTACCTGCCCGGCCGTGTCGGAGAACGCGTAGTACGTCGTGCCGGCCACGACCGTGTAGGAGGAGACGGTACGGACCTGCATCTCCCCCGCGGCCACCGACCGGGCGAACAGGCATCCGCCGCCGCCCGTGCGTCCGCCGACACCCAAGCCGATCGTGCAGTTCAGCTTGGGTGTCCACCCGGAGGTGTTCGGGTCGATGGTTTCGGTGGTGGAGCTGAGGAGGTTCCCGGGAATCGGCAAGGGGGGCCTCCTCAGTTCGCGTTGAGGCTGGCGATCAGCCGTTGCTGGCCTTCGTTGACGACCTGCTGGGCTTCGCCGCGGACCTTGCCGAGGAACTCGCCGGAGTCGAGGTACAGGTCGCCCTCGAAGGCGGCCGGGCCCGTAGCGAGGTTGGCCTTGGCTGCGGACATCAGCGCGTTGGACTGCGAGCTGGTGAACACGGGCTCGGGCCTGCCGGTGCCGTTGTAGGCGAGGTTGAGCCCCGGCTGGAGGTAGCCGCCGGAGTCGTACTTGCCGGGCATGAACCCGTACCAGCTGTTGAACAGCGAGTCCTTGTAGCCGCGGGCCCGTGACCCCACGACCACACCGGCCCCGCCGCGCGACTCCACGTTCGTCTTGCCGAGCGTTCCCGCGGTGTGGCCCACACCCGCGTTGGTGATGCCGATCTTGAATGGGCTGTTGCCGTGGTAGACCCAGCCGGGCGGGGCGGTCTTCCCGGAGAACGCCATGGTCGCCCAGCGCCGGTGTGGCTTCTGGCCTCGGATGACGGACTCGATCGCCGACATGAACCCGGAACAGTCCCACGACGGATTCCCGTTGCCTGCCCACTGATACGGCAGGCCGTTCTGGGTCTTGGCCCACTTCAGCGCCGCGGCGATCCGTGGCCCGCCGAGGCCTCCGGCGCCCTTATCGTCGGCCTTCTTGCTGTAGCCGAACAGGGCGTCGATGATCTTGTCGGGCATGTGGCGTAGCAGCTTCCCGAACCCGGTATCCATGCCCGGGAAGCCCTTGAGGAGCGGATTGACGACGTCCTTGACGCCCGCCTTCGCCGACCCCAGCAACGTGTCACCCAGCCACGAGGCGCCCTTCTTCACCGTGTTCCAGGCCTTCGAGCCGGCGCCGGCCGCGGCCGAGGCCGCCTTGCCGATCCAGCCGAAGATCCCGCCGTCCGCGAATCGTTGCACGACGCCGCCGTTGGCGTAGGGCAGAGAGCGGTCCGTCGGCGTGCTCGGGTTACCGCCGAGCACCGGAGCCAGGGCAGCCTTGACGCCCTGGGATCCCTGCTGGCGGGCCAGCGCGTTGAGCGACCCGACGAAGCCCGAACCGACCGCCCGGGTGAACTCGGGCCGCATGATGGCCTCGCCGCCAGACAGCTCCAACTGGCCGCCGGTCGGGGACACGAACTTGTGGACGTCACGGCCCGGCGTGTAACCGGGCATGACGCCGCCGCGGGCGAACTTCACCTTGGGCAGGCTGGGCGCCCCGAATGCGCTGGCGACCTTGTTCCAGACGCCGCGGATGCCCGAGTTGTACACGACATCCACGACATATTGGACAGGCTTGCGGGCCAGGTTCGAGACCTTCGACCACTGCTCACCGATGTAGTCCTTCGCCGCCTTGAAGGCGGCCCCGACGGCTTTCACGCCGGCCTTGAGCAGGTCGAACTGTGGTTTGACGCCCTTCGTCCACAGCCAGGTGGCCCGGTCGACGATCCACCCGAACGCGGGCTTGATCGCGTTCGTGTACAGCCACTTCGCCAGGTCGGCGATGCCGTGGAAGGCCGGGGAGAGGGCGTTCTTCCACAGCCACGTTCCGACTCGCGCCAGGGCGCGGAAGACGGCCGCCACGGCGTCCAGCTGAGGCTTCAGGACGTTGCGGTACAGCCACACGGCGAGTGCCGCGATCGCCTCGAACGCCGGTTTGATGGCGTTCTTCCACAGCCAGCCCGCGATCGCCCCGAACACCTTGAAAGCAACGATGATCGGCAGGATCACCGCGACGGTGATCACCGTCAGCAGGATCCGAGCTGCCAGACTGATCGCATCCCAGGCGGGCTTGATCGCATTCGTCCACAGCCACATCGCCGCGGTTCCCAGCTGCTTCAGCCCGGCCCAGATGAAGGCGAACACCGGCTGCAGGACGTTCGTCCACAGCCACATCGACGCCGTCTGGATCGCCTTCCAGATCGCCTGGATGCCCTCACGGAACCAGGTGAAGTGGTTGTACATGTAGATCACGGCCAACACCACGGCGCCGATCGCGAGGACGATCCAGCCCCACGGGCCTGCCGAGGCGATCAGCTGGAATGCCGCCATGGCGCCGTTCACGATCAGCTGCCAGGCGGCCCACAGCTTCGTCGCCACGTAGAGCCCGTAGACGGCGATGACCAGCTCGGGCGCGTGCTGTGCGAGCCAGCCCACGCCCTGCGCGAGACCGCCGATGACCTGCAGAAGCGGACCCGAAAGCGGCGACAGGGCTTGCCCGACGTCCAGGAGCGCCCTCGCAACCTTCCCGAACGCGTCAGCGATCAGAGGGGCGTGCTCAGCGCTGTACGACAGGAACCGCTCGAACTCCGGCGACCCCTTCAGCCCAGTCGCCCACGTCGCGAATCGGCCCGTGATCCGCTGCATAGTCGACGAGATCGAATCCATGTGCGGCAGGAAGGCGTCGATGATGCCCACCATGCCCTTGAAGATCCGCCCGAAGCTGATCCCCAGCCCAGTGATCGCAGGACCCACCGAGCCAGCCAGGTCCGTTTTGAACTGCTGCCACCACGGCGACTTGAAGCCCCGCGACACCCGGTCCTGAAGGCCGCCGATCGCCTTCGCCGCCGCCACCACGAACGGGGTGAGACCCGGCAGGCTGTTCTTCAGCCCATTCAGCGCCCGCGTGAAGATGGGCATCACCGCAGGCTGCAGCGCCTTCGACCAGGCTCCGAACGCCGTGCGCAGGCCGAGGAACGCGTTCAGCGTGTCCCGCGCAGACGGTGTCAGCTTCGCCAACTCGGCACGGTACTTGGCCTGCGCGATCGCAGCCTGATCCACGCCTCCGGCCGCCGACTGCGACGCGGAAGCAATCTGACGCTGCGCCGACGCAATCGAGTCCGCGCCCGCCTGCTGAGCCTGCGTGACCCGCTCCTGGGCGCGGGCGATCGTCTCCGCGCCCTGCCGCTGCGTCTCCGCAACGGCCTTCTGCGCCTCAGCAAGCTTCGACTGGGAATCGGCGATCGCCCGACTGTTGGCGATCTGCGTCTTCGTGACGTTCTGCTGCGCAGCCTTCAGCGCCGTCGTCTTGTCGGTGACGTCCTGCTGCGCGGAAGCCAGCCGCTCCTGCGCCGACCGGACCGTCTGACTACCCTCAACCCCGGCCTTGTTCGCCGCCGAAGTCTCCGACTTCAGGCGCTTCGTCTCGGTGGTCTGCTCCTTCAGCCGCTGAACGGCCTGGTCGTACTGAAGGATCGCTTTCTTCTTGTCGAGCTCCGTCGCCGTCGCCGAATCCAGCACCCGGTTGCGTTCGGCGGTCGCCTCCTGCAACGCGATCTCAGCGTCCCGCTGCGACAGCACCGAGTCCGTCAGCCGGCTGTTGAGGTCTTCCAGCTGCTGCGCGGCCTCCCGGCGGGCCGCCGTCAGATCCAACTGCGCCTGCCGGGCAGACTTCTGCGACAGCGCAAGGTCCCGCTCGGCACGCGACACATCCGCGTTGGCCTGCTGCATGCGCTCCGCGGCCTGCGCGTAAGCGTCCGCCAGCGACTGGCGGGCAGACTTCACCTGCTGAGCGGCACGCTCATTGTTCTGTGCGGCCTGCCGGACCGCATCGCCAACAGCCCGCTCCGCGTCCGCAATCTGCCGGGCCGAGTTCCGCTGCGCCGCCGCCAGCGCCTGCTGCGCGCCCGCCATCTGCAGGGCCTTCGCCGCGCCCTGCCCGGACGCCTGCGCACCCTTATAGGTGGCGTTCGTTGCCGCATCCTGTGCCGACTTCTGCGCCTGAAGAACAGTGCCGATCTGCTTGAAGGCGGGCACCGCCACCAGCGCGATCGATCCCACACCCACCGCAGCGGCAGTACCGGCAGCGGCGATCGCGCCGAGCCCTGCAGCGATCACCGGCAGCACCGGCAGGATGGCTGGGCCGAATGCGATCGCCGCGAACACCAGCTTGTTGAAGCTCGCCGCAGCCATCGACGTGTCAACGTCGACGTTCTTGCCGTCCACGGCGTCGATTTCGGCCCGCACCGCCGCCAACTGGGCCAGCGCAGCCGCCGTATCAGCGCGCACCTGCACGTTCGGGTGCTGCGCACCGAGCCGCGTCAGCCGCGCCTCAATGTCGGTGATCTCGACGACCGCGGCACCAGCATCAATGTCGATACCGATCCGCTTGCTGGCCAGGGTTTCCATGCGGGCCCGCAGCCGCGCCAGATCCGCGTCCGCACCCGTCGTCGACAGACGCACATCAGCCTTCGGCAGCGACCTGAACGCCGCCTCCAGGCGTGCCTTCAAGGAGCGAGAGAAAGCCCCCGCCGTCTCATCACCCTGCCGGGCCGCCGCCGGACGAGCCGCCCGGCCGCCAGCGTTGATGCCATCCCGGACCGCCGACGTGATGTGCGTGACCATCTGCCGGCCGATGATCCGGCCGACCTCGTCACCGATCTGCGTCGCCGGAGGAACCAGAGCCGCCCGCAGACGCCCCTGGATACCAGATGCGTTCGGCAGAACATCGACTTCGACCGAGCCGACGGAAATAGCTGGCACCGGGAGCCTCCTCCCGGCGCCCTACGCGGCGCCCCCTTGCAGCAGCTCGAACAGACGGTTCGCGCTGCCCTCAGTGAGCTGCGCCTTCTTCTTCCGTGGTTCCGCGCCCGGCCTGCGCATCGGCTCCGGGGCGTCAGGGCGCTTCGACTTGCTCTCGGTGTTCACGCACCACAGCACCCACTCGACGCGGGCCAGCCTGTCGGCGACCAGGGCGAGCAGTTGCTCCTGCTGCGACCAGCGGCCCTTCTCCGGCTCGCCCTTGTCCGCCTGCTCCGCCAGCTCCAGCGGCGTCAGACCGTTCCGCAGGGCCGTCCACGTCGCCGACTCGGGCGGCAGATGCTGAATCAGGACCCGCAGCCTGCGCCACGACATCTCCCCGCGGTGCACATCTAGCAGGTCGACGCCGTTGTAGTAGCGCAGCAGATCGGCCTCTAGCGCCTCCGCGTGCGCCTCGACGACGGCGCGGGTCCACGCGAGTTTCCCAGGCTCTCACCCGCGCGCTGAGCGGCGTCCTGGATGAGTTCGCCGACCTCGTCGTTTGTCGGGTCGAACTCAACGAACAGTTCGAAGTCGTCCGGGCTGAGGACGATCTCCATGAATGCCCGGATCTGGCCGCTGTTCAGGAGTTCCTGCCACGACTGCCGCCACGCACCGGGCGGGACTATGCGAACTTCTTCACCGCACAGGAGGCCCGTGACGTAGTGGCCCTCGGCCTCGATCTCCTGGGCCTCGGCTGCGGTCACCTCCGGTTCCTCGTCCGGCTCCGTCTTCCGGCGGGAGGCTGCGGGCCGTGCCGCGGCCTGTGCTGCTCCCGGCTTCCTGCTGCTGTTGCTCGTGCTCGGCATGGCGCGGGCTCCTCATCTCTACGGCGCGGGACTGGGATTTGAGGTGGGCGGGCCGGCCCGCGCCAACGGGGCACCCGCAGGTGCCTACGGCCCGCCCACCAGCTCAGGACCCGGTGTACGCCTCGGTCTCCGGCACCCGGTCGAAGTGGTAGACGGTGTTCCCGGCCTCATCGGGGTAGGCGGTGATCGTCCACTCGAAGCCCGCGATCTCGTCCTGCTTGTGGGACACGTCGCTGCGTTCGGTGATCTCGCCCTCCGGCACGTAGAAACCGCGCTGGAAGTTGTCGCCGTCAAGGACGACGAACCAGAACGCGCGCCGGTCCGGCTCCGGGCTCGCGGTCTCCGCGAACGTCGTCAGCCCGCTCGTCGGGACCAGGCTCGCCGACGGCACCCGGTACTGCAGCGACTGCACGACGACACGGCCCGTCTCCCACACCGTCAGCCCGAACGTGCGCAGGCTGGACGTGATGGTGGTGCGGATCGGCGACGTGTACCCCCACGGCGTGAACGACTGAGAGTCCTCGTCGAAACCCTGCGTCAGACCGTCCTCGCTGATGGCGCCCAGCGGCGTCCACGGGGCCAGCGGCTGGATCGCCGGATCGCCCGGCGACGACGTGCCCAGCGGCGAAGTCCATCCACCTCCATTTGCTCCGACCTCCAGAAGGTCCGCGGCGCGGGTGATGTTGACCATGAGATGTCTCCAGACATGGAAGAGCCCGCGCACGGGCGGGTATTGAAGGGGCGCGGCGCGGGCCCAGAAGGTCGGTCAGGAGACCGGGTGACAGAAGAACTCGTAGGTGGCGCCGACGCGGCGCAGGCTGGTGTTCTCGTAGGGCCTCTCGGCGGGAAGCGAGATTGCCCCCGCCTTGGCGATCACGAGGGTGCTGGTCTTCGAGCCTCGAAGCTCGAGCTCCACCCAGCCGAGCACTTCACCGGCGAGGGCGATCGCGTCGGCGCGGGTGGCGGCGTACACGTCGATGTCGACCAGCATTCTGGCCAGACGGCCAGCGGCGATGCCGCCGCCGGGCGCCTGCCTGATCTGGATGGTGGGGAGTTCGTTCAGCAGGTTGTTGTCGAGCTCGTCGCGGGCCACGGCGTCGGGCCAGCGGGCCTGCGCCCGCGGGATCAGCTCGCCCTCGATGTCGACGATGACGGTCACTAGTTCCGCCCGCCGATCTGCGCGGCCCGCAGCAGGACGTGATGGGCGGGGACCCGTTCGGTGCCGTACTCCACCCAGCGGGCGTAGTAGGCCGTGTTGCGGACGTATCCGACAGCGCGGTCGCGGCGGCGTCCGCCGCGGCTCGTGGAATCGGTCTCCCATGACCGCTGGTAGTGGCCCGGATCGGGGCTGTTCTCGTCGACCGGGGACGTCGCCTGCGCGACACCCTTGATGACTTCGGCGCGGCGCAGCATCTCCGCCTGCATGCCCGGCATCCGCAGCATCTCGCCGACGCCCTTGCGCTTCATCTTGAACTTGGCAGGCACAGCCACCGCCTCCCTGATCAGCCCGTAACGCGATCGGCGGCGAACTGAATGACGCCGCGGGTCCCGGTGAACGGGGACCGGCCCCAGTCGCCGGGCTCGCCGGTGATGTCGCACTTCACTCCGCGGACCATCACCTGATCCGTGGTGCGCAGCGGCAACCGCGCACCCGGAGGTTGGTCGGCAGGGACGTAGACGGTCCATCCGACGATGACCGTGTCCCGGTTCTGCTGCTGCTCGCCGCCCACCTGTGGTGTCTCCGCGCGCGGGGTGACGACACAGCGCTCGAGGTTGAACGACTCGTCCGGGCCCGGCAGCGGATGCCCGCGCGGGTCCCGGCCCGGCGAAGTGCCGGTACGCAACACCCGCACGGTCTCCCCGAACGGATACGGCATCAGCCATACCCCCAGCCGGGCTCGAACTCGTCTGCGAAACCGGCATCGTCGATCGGCCACGTCGGCGACGGATCCGCCGTCGTGGGCGTCGGGTCGACCGTGAACGCGCCGCCGCGGCCTGCTAGCGACTTGAGGGCGCTCTTGTCCGCCTTCGTCAGATACAAGCCGCCCGAACCAGACGGACGCTGCACCGACATGGGGCCGATCGTCTCGTAGGACACCTGCTGCGGATTCACGTAGGCCCGGCCGGCGACCGACAGCACCACTGCTTCGGCGCCCTCGGGCAGCGGCTTGACCACCGTCTGACAAAGCTGGATCGCAGTGTTCAACAGCAGATCGGCACGGTTCCCGTCGATCTCCCCGAGGCCCAAGTACAAACCCAACTGCTCGGCGGTAGGAGGAACGAAAGCCACGACGCCTCCTCAGGACAGGGACTCCACAGCGCTACACCAGGCAGCCAGATCAGCGGCCGGATCGAGCTCGACAGACCGGGCCTTCGCCCGCTTCGACGCCAGCCGATACTCGGCGGTGGTGAGGAGCTTCCGCAGCACCGCCTCGTAGCCGGCAACTTCATTCCGGTCGACGAAGATGCCAGCCTCGCCGAGTGACTCGCACAGCCCCTCGGTGGGGTGTGCGACGACGGGAATACCGGAGGCGAGCGCCTCGACGCCTGCTCGGCCCCACGATTCATACGAGGAGGGCATCAGCAGCACCTTCGTGCGCGCGAACACCCTCTCCCGCATGTCCTCGCCTGCCACATGCTCGACGATCTCGACGTTGGGCATGTCCGGGAGGATCTGCTCCCCGTAAGCGCCCTTCACCGCCAGAAACTGCTGGTCCGGCATGCGTTCGGCGAGGGCCTCGAGGACTTTGCCGCCCTTCTCCGGGTTGCAGTTGATCAGCGTGATGGCCTTGCCGGGCTTCGTCGCGTACTCGTCGGCGAACACCGGCGGGCGCACGATCAGCGACGACGCGGGCCGGATGGACTTCGGGTACTCGGCGAAGAAGATCTCCGCCTCCCGCTCCATCCACTGGCTGTTGTAGACCGCCAGGGACGTACCTCCGGCGGCCATATCCCGGAACGTCGGCCGGTGCGTGTTGTGGCACACCACGACCAGGTTCTTGCCGTAGCCACGGGTCAGAGACGCTGTCGACGGCACCGTCTCCAGATGAGCGAGCAGTACGTCCGCCCGCTTCACCGCGGTCGGGAAGTCGAGCCGCGACTCGAGCGGCACCACCTTGATGCCGCGATAGTCGTACTCCTTGTGGGCCTTGCCGTAGCGGGACAGCCACACCGACACGTCATGCCCGCGCTCCACCAGCGGACGCAGCATCGAGACGAGCATGTGCTCGGCCCCAGCGTTGTGCTCCGGCGGCATCGCATGCACTCGGGCGACGATGGACAGCGGCTTGGCTGCCCCGCCCGGCGCGGAAGCCGGGACAGCCCGCCTCATCAGGAACCGCTCGGGGTGCCGGTGAACTTGACGAACGCGTCCGCGTCGCCCTGCACGTAGCCGTAGTAGGCCTCCGCGAGCAGCAGCACCAGGTTCTCCTGGAACGCGGAGTGCACGCCGCCCTCCTCGTCGACGTAAGTCGCCTCCTTGGAGATCCGCACCGTGATGTCCATGCCCACGCCATACGCGGCCTGGGACCAGTCGCCGCCGATCGCCCGCAGGCCCGTGTCGGAACTCGTCGACTGGCGGCGCTGCTTGCCCGACACGCTCCGGGAGTACGCGAGCGGCTCGCCGATCAGCGTGCCCGCAGCCGCCATGTTCGTGCCCGGCGTCTGCGTGTCCACGAGGATCGGCCGGCCCGTCGTGTCCGTCGCCAGCAGCAGCTTCGGCTTGAGGCGGTGGTCAGCGATGGTGCCGGTGTAGTCCCAGTCCTCGTCGATGACCTCTTCCATGCCGGTCACGAGGTCGGCCCAGATGCCGCCCGTAGCCTGCGAGGCGGTACCCAGCGCGACAGCGTTGGACGTCATGGCCAGGTAGTCCGTGAAGGGGCCCGTGGCGCCCTTCATGGTCTTGCCGTGGATCGCCGCGTGGTCGAAGGCCCGGGCGAACGCCGTCGGCAGATCGCGCTGCAGCTGAGCCCACAGGCCGCCGGAGTTGGTCATGACGACCTCTTCGGCGACCGGGATGAGGACAGCGAGCTTCTTCGCCGTCATCTGCTTCACGCCGACCGACGAGGTCGACAGGGGCTTCTTCGCCGCCTGACCGACCCAGTCCGCAGTCGGCACGTCCATCGGGATCGGCACCGACGTGGTCGCGTCGATCGCCAGCGGCGCCGGACGGGCCAGCGCCATCACAGCCGACTGCTCGACGCTCTTCTCGAAGATCGGGCCAGCCAGCGTCCGCGGCAAAAGCGCATCGTTGACATCGGAGATCTTCAGGGGGGCGGTGACCGCCATGGTGTCCTTCTTTCAGCAGCTACTTGAGCTGCGGCTTCAGCCATCCGGCGAATTCCTCGCCCGGGGCAGGGGGCCTGCTCTTGTTGGCGCCGGACGCCTGAGTGCGGTCCGGTGCGGGACGCCGCGGGCCCTCCGGGGGCTGGGCCTTCGCCCAGTGCGGCTTGCGCTCCAGGAGCGAGTCGAGAGCGGACTTGATGGCCTGCTCGTCGATGTCTCCTGTGTCGTTGATGAAGTCGTCCAGATCGAGTGCGCCGGCAGCGTCGTCCGGGTCGGCGAACGAGGCCGCCGCCAGGGCGCGCACCTCGGAGCGGACAGCCCGCTGACGGAAGGTCGCCGCTTGCTTCTGGGCGTCGCTCAGATCGGCGGCGATACGCTCCTGGTCGCTGAGCTTCGCCCGCTCGAACTCCTGCACCTTGGCGAGAGCCGCGTCGCGGGCGTCGCGCGCCTGCTTGGCCTTCTCCCGCTCCGCGAGCAGCGCCTTCTTGCCGCCCTCGTTGAGGAGAGCCAGCTTGACCTCGTCGTCCAGCGTGGCCAGGAGGGAGTCGAGCGCGTTCCCCTTCGGCTTCTCTGGCTGCGGCTCCGGTTCATTGCTGCGCTCCGGCTCGGGCTGCGGCGCGTCAGGCGTACCAGCTTCCGGCTGCGACGGCTCGGGGGTTTCGATCTCTTCAGACATGACTAGCCCTCCGGGGGCAACACGGTCCGCCACCGGGGCGGCCGAAGCGTGGAAATGAGAAAGGCCGCCACCAGGGCGACCTCGTTGATCAGAAAGATCCGGGGAGCGGGTTCGAGTCGTGCTCCGCCAGCGCCTGCCTGAACAGGCGAAGCTGGTCTCCCGGATGGCCTTGGGCGTACTCGCGGTAGATGCGGTCCCACTCCGCCGCATGGGGTGAAAGCTCGAACCGCTGCCCCCGGAAGACGGGGACGATCCCGCAATGGCAGTTGTTGTGGAACTTCACGACCGACGCATCACCGGAGAACCGGTCGTTGGCGTCACGGCCCGCAGTCTCTGCCGTCGCGTACACGGCGCCACGACTGGACATGAGCTTGCAGAAGTAGCAGGCGCCGAGAGCCGCCGACCGCGCATAGGCCACTGCCTGCGGGTCCTGCTGCACGGCCTGCCGAACCGTCGACCGGCCCGCGTCAGCGACCAGCCTCTGTGTCGCCATATCGGCTTTGCCGAACGCTGCTTCCAGGCGGACGTCCAGAGGCTCCACTTGGGCGACCGTGGCGTCGGTCTCATCGCGCGGCCACAGATCCTTCGTGGCCCAGCGCAGCGAGCCGTCCGTCTGCCCCGTCGGCGGGGCGTCCGCGAGCGCCACAGTGAACGCCCCAGGTACGCCAGCATCGTCCCGTTCGCCGTCGTAGAAGTCGGCAGCCAGAGTCGCCGCCACCTCCGAGTAGCGGGCTACGACCACTCCCACAGCTTCAATCCACGACGGCACCGTGGCCTGCAGCCGGGCCGGATCAATGAGACGCCGCAGCCCACGCAGATCACGTAGCAGGAGCGCCGTCAGTCCGGCCTGGGCTGCGCGCCAACGAGCCGCTGATGCCGAACTATCCGAGACTGTCGATGCCAAGACCGGCCTCCGACGGCTCCGGGCCCGCGCCGCTTCCGCCAGCACCAAGCTCAGCGAGACGATCCATCAGAGCGTTGCTGCCAGCCCGTCCCGCGGCGCGCTGTCGGTCCGCCCGAACCCGCTTCCGCTGGTTCTCCGTCAGGCCAGCCATCTCCAGCGCAACGTCCGAGTCGGCAGGCAGGATGCCTTGGCTGACAAGCTTGACGGTCGCATCCACCTGGGCCGCGATCGTCGGTGTCGCCGGGTTGCGCCACACCGTCTCGATGCGCCGCGTCTTGTCCGGCGGCTCCCCGTCCCGGATCCACAGGGCCAGCCGCATGGCGTCCTGCCAGCCGCGCCCGAGCCGGCGGATACGCCGCTCCGACTTCTTGACCAGCTTCGCTTCGGTGGACCGGATGGCATCCGCGGAGGCCGGGTTGTCGGTGGTGTAGCCGAGCATGTGGGGCGGCAGCCCGAACTGACTCGACATGATCCGCGCATACAGGTCGATGATTTTCGTCTGACCGGACGGATCATGCGCTGCGAATTGACCAACGTCCGGGACGTTGCCGTCCTCGTCCCGCTCAAGCGCGAGGACGCGGCCGATGTACGTCTCCCAGGCGCTCTTGGCGTTGCCCTCGGCGTCCTGGAACGCGGACTCGGAGGCGCCGAGAATGTAGCGCTGCGGGGCGCCGAAGAACTCCGCCGCGACCTCGATGCCCATCAGGCGCCGACACGCCGCATCGGTGATCGACATGACGTCCTGAGTGATCTCCGATTTGCCGACCCGGTCCGCAGTTCTCTGCCGGTTCGCCAACCGCACCACCGGTACGACACCCAGGCCGTGCATGTCGCGGTCGACTACCTCCCAGCCGCCAGACTCCGACGGCAGAGCCGTAATCGTCTGATCCGGCAGATAGAGGACGATCATCCGCTCCTCGGGGCCCGACTCGATGAAGGTGTCAGCCGCGCATTCGCGAAGCGCCGCGGTACCCATACGGATCCGGGCGTCCCACATCAGCGTCATATCCAGCGGCGACTCCACCGTGATCAGCGGCGGGCAGTCATCGCCACAGTCGCCCGTACCAACCGCCAGATACTCGCGGCCGTAGATCAGGGCATCCAAGTGGGCCAGCGACGACTCGTCGAACAGATCGTTGGCGTCAGCGATCTCCTCCAACTCTGTCGAGTCCGTGCCGTCAGCCCACCGGAACGCCTCCAGGTCGAGGCGCTCCTCCAGCGATTCGACGCCGACCCGCGGCCAGCCGATGACGGTATGCAGGCCCTTGAGCTGCGGCGGAATACTGATGCCGAGGTCGCGGACCAGCTGCTCGCCGTTGAAGTACGCGTCCCGCAGCAGCAGGTTGTATCGGTCCCGCAGCATGTCCGCGCGCAGCACGTTGATCAGCGCAAGCTCGTCGTCAGACAGGAAGACCAGCGGGATATCCGGACTGGTGACGGTCACCGCAGCACCACCACCCTCCCCTTGCCTGGCGTCTTCTTCTTGGCCCGCTTCGGCGAGTTCAGGATCATCCGGCGGAGCATTCGCGCCCCGACCATGCAGACGGCGAGGTCGATCTTTCGGGCAGACTCACGATGCTCCTTACCGATCGTGACTCCCCAACGGTTCGTCCGCCGCCGGGCATTGATCACATGCGTGCGCAGCACCTTGTGCCCGTCATGGAAGAGCGTCCGCTCCAACACATCCGCATGCGTCCGCTTCACGGCCTCCGTGAACGTCTCCTGATTGCGAGAATCACGCATGTCCCAGCGCACCGCATGCGCCTTCGGACCCGACAACACCGAGCGAAGAGCTAGCTTCGGGCCCCACGTCTGACCCCACAGGTCGATGTAGGTGTCCCAGTACATCTCACCGTCGTCGTCCTGGCCCGAGCCGGGGTCGGCGAAGAACGCCAGCACCCTGTACCGGGCGAACGCGTTCTCGACAACACCGTGCACCTCATCACGCGGCACTCGATACGGCACGAACCCAGGCGTGTTCGGCGCCGGCCAGTTCGCCGGCTTCTGCCACACACCCAGGGCGGACACCAGGCCGTCCGACATGCGGCAAGCGGCCAGGCCCGTCGCGTCGTCCGACTTGGACCCGTCGAAGAAGAGGACGATCTCGTCGCCATCCGCCAGGGCCAGATCCTCGCGCTTGCAGGCGTCCCACTCGTAGCGGGCCAGCCACGCATCCTCAGCCGCGGCGATCTGGTTGTACCAGAAGCGGCGCGACCGGCTTGGCGGGTTACGGACATCGAGGATCGACGCCTTCAGCCGGCCGATGTCCAGCCACGTCGAATCCCCGCGCACTGCCCGCAGCGTCGGCTCGATCCACGCCTCCGTCAGCTTCGCCTCAGGCGGAGCCTCGAGCGTGTCGTAGAACAAGCCCGTGTCCGCCACCCGGCCGGCTTCTGCGGCCTCGTAGGCGTCCCTGGTACGTTCGGCCACCGAGTCCTCGCCGGGCTCGAACGCGTTCGTGTCCGCCAGCGTCCGGGACTGCCCGTCCGCCGATTTCGTGGCGTTGCGCTCGATCACCGCGGCCATCTCGTGGCCCGAGTTCGACTCCAGCCAGTGATGTGTCTCGCCCATCGACGTGAACGTTGGCCGACCGCCCTCAAGAGCGCGCGGTGACGACGTCACAGCCTCAGTGCGAGCCCGCCCCTTGTCGGCGTAAATGATCTCCTTGCCAAGGTCAATGCGGTACTCCTCGATCGCCCGCTTCGACAGGATCAGCGGGAACAGCGTCATCGTGTTCCGCGTCTGGTCCTGACTGACGGCCGCGATCTGCACCCACGCCGCCGGATGCTGCATCCCGAGCGGCTGCCCCGGAGGGACGCCCCACTCGTTGCCCTCGTCGGCAACCTCGTTGAACCGGCACGGTCCGACGAACTCGAACGCCGCCCACGTCGCCTTCAGCGGGTCCTTGCCGTGCCCCTTAAGGCGCTGGATGACTCCATCTCGCCACCGGAACCGGTTCGTCGCCGGGTCCATCGCGTACCACCACAAGGTCAGGCGAGCCTGCTCAGGCGTGTACTGCCACGGCTTCCCGACGTAGTGCTGCAGGTACGTCTTCGTCCAGGCCAGGCAATGCCAGCCCAGCGTGTACTCGGGCAAGATGAACTTGCCGTCCGGGCCGCGCTTCCACGTCGGACCGAGCGTGAAGGGAGTGACGACATCCGGGACCTGCTCGTCAGCCGCCTGCGATGTCACGGTACGAATCCAGCGGACTCACCGACGCCAGCCGGGGACTGTCGGGCTTCTTCCGCTCCAGCTCCATGCGCGCCCGCCTGCGGTCGCCCTCCGTCGTCAGCAGCGACGCCATCACCGAATTCAGTGCAGCGACGAGCTGTCCGTTCGGTCCACGCTCCGAGCAGTCCAACACTCGCGACATCAGCTCCGCGGCATACCGGGCAACCGCCCAGTCCGACGGCTCATAGAAGGCGGCCTGCCCCGATTGACGCAGGCTCAAGTACCAGTCCGCGGCTATCGGATCCCACTGCGCACTCGGCTCAGGCAGGTCCGGAAGTCCTTCCGGTTGCCCCGATGGGGCCTGGATCAGTTCGGGACCGTCGTCCTTATTGCGGCGACGGCGCTCCTCGGAACGCTTCGGGATAGGTCCGTGTGCGCCCATGACGACCTCCAGGGTCAGAGCACGCCACCAGGGCGCGCAGAGGGCTGGAAACAACGACGCCTCAGGGACGCCGCCGGGGCGTCAGAGCGAGGCAATCAAACCGGCCGCATCAGGCAGCTCGGCAAGCTCAAGCGGCGTACCAGGAACCCGGTCGCCGACGATGATGTAACGGCGATCCGAGTACACCTCGAACGCCAACTCCCCCCGGCGGATACGCCGGCCGTGCGCGACCGCACCGCGGAACCACAGATGCAGACCAGAACCGGACCGGCCGCGCTCCATATACGTCGGCGGCAACTGGTCCACGATCCGCTGCGCCCACGGCAACACCCGGCCGTCCTCAACCGCGTGATCCAGGTCCACCACGACCATCCGGTCACCGGCCGTCAGCACGAACCCGACCCCGTCGCCGGTCCTGGAGGCGCAGGCCGCGGCGAAGTCCGCCCAGGACGACGGGTCGTTGACTGAGGCGAAACGCCCGTCCGTGCGCATCGGCACCTTATCCTTGTGCCGCACCCAGCGAGGACGCGACGTCAACTCGACCGGGATGCGAGCCTGCCGCTCAGCGGCTACCCGCTCCTGCCGGGCAGCGAGCCGGGCCCGACTCGACCGCTTCCGGCAAGTCGCACCACAGAACCGCGCATCCGCCCGCGCCATCAAAGGCAGCGGGCCGGCGCACTGCACGCACTCAGTGCGGCGGGCCATGGCGGTCGTCTTCATGCATCCAGTCTAGCCACTGAATGTCACGGCTATAGCGCCCCGACCTGCATCGTTATCATCTCGCGACTGGGTCACCTAAGGCGGGCGGACTAGACCAGTCGAGCATCATTGCAGGTCAGCAGCCTTGGGAACCCGTACAGCCGGTCAGGTGCTATACGGCCCGATCCCCCAACAAAGTGGATCATGGGGTCACCCCCCTGGGTGATCATGGTCAACTTGATCACCGACTCCCGGTCAGGGAAGCCGGCGGCCGGGATAACGGCTACCGATGGTCGACGATGAGGTCGACTTCCACTCGATCACACTTCCGACTGTTGCAGCTCAGATGAGCGCATTGCACGTTGGCAAGCGTGTGTGATCCGCCTTGGGACAGAGGAAGGATGTGGTCCACCGAGGCACTCAAGGGATGCGGCCACGCCAACCCTGGGTCCACAGGCAGCCGGCACAGCCCGCACGTCCAGCTATCTCTCTCATGGACCTCGGCCGAGGTGAACGCTTCGGCCTTGTCTGCCAGCTCGACCCGCATGCGGCGGCGTGCGTCGATGATTGGACCGCGCTCTGGGTACCGGATGCGCCAATGCGGGATCTGCCTGTAGCGGAGCCTTCCGTAGGCGCGCTGCGCTTCCGCGTGGTTAGCCATCGCGTACCACTGGCCTGCGGTCGCCTGGTATGCCTCTTGCCACTTACGTACACGGTCTCGCTGGAAGGCTCGCTTGCAGTCGGTCTTCCCGCATTGAATGCGCCTTGGATGGGTCATTGGGTCGCCGCAGTACGGGCACGGACGCGCCTCGGCCAGCCGTCGCTCGCTGGTCCGCTGTCGACTTGCGGCAAGCCCCTGCTTGTAGCGTCCGTCCTGCCTGGCGCGCTGGTGCTTGGCTGCGGCCCGGCAGTTTGCCGAGCAGTAGGTAGGGATGGGCCCGCGTTGCCCGAGCGGCTTCTTCGCCGCGCAGTGGGCGCAGGTGATGTAGTCCGGGCGTGTAGCCTCGGTCATGTCGGTCTGCTCTCTTCAGATCGGCCATGACCCCGGGACTGTTAGCGCAGCCGCCGGGGTTCTCTATCTTCAATTGTCGCAGGTCAACTGCCGTATTGCTGCGCGTTGCTGGTGTTACCTGCGTCGCCCCTTCGAGCCCCGATTGGCCTTCGATCCGGGCCATGCGCCTGTCGCCTCGTGGAACCTGAGGGCGCAGTAGCCGCGCGCCCTCGGGCCCATGAAGCGCTGAACTCGGGATACGCAGCGGGTGAACGATCCGGAGTGGAGGCCGTAGCCGATGCCGGCGGCCTTGCCGTTCGACGTCGGGCGGTCACTCCAGTACCTGCGTCCTTCGCGGACGATGCGCCGGTTGCTCTTGGCTCGGTTGGCCACAGGTCTCACTCCTTCTGTGGCGCGGGCTCTTCGTATGCGGGGTCTTGTTCTTCGTCTACCCGCTGGATTTGTGCTCCTAGCGCGGCGGGGACTGCGAGGCAGATGCCGTGCTGGTCGGTGAAGATGGCCCATCCGTCGGCGACGGTGAGTGCGAGGTGGGGGTCTTCGACGAGGACGTCGTCCTTGCGCTGTTCGCGGGGGTGGACGATGAGGTAGGCGGGCATGGTCACCGCCTCACAGGAGTCCGGGGTGCTGCTCGGCCGGCCGTGTGCGCCCGGGGCGGGGGTTGTTGCGTTGCGCCTCGTTCCCTTCACGGCTGGATTTCTGCAGGTGGCAGGGTTCGCAGACGCCCTGCAGTTCCTTGTGGTCGTCGGTCTTGGCCTTGATGTGATCGCAGTGCGTACTGGGGCGGACGCCACACAGCACGCAGGTCGGATGCTTGGCGAGCGTCTCGGCACGAAGCCGGGCCCAGTTGGACGGCAGTCGGCTCTTGCGGTCGCTGCCCTTCCAGCCTCCGCTCACGGCCGCCTCCTACTCCTCGGGGCTGCGTTCGGTGTCGCTGTTGAGCGCCCATCCGCCGAACCCGGTACGCCGGTCGCTGGGTGCGTTGGCGATGGCCTTGTCGTAGAGCCGGATGGCTGCGGCTTCGGCGCGTTCGAGTGGGTCGTTGCTGCTGCCGTTGATCTCGACGGTGATCTCGCGAACGCCGTCGGACAGCTTCACCGTCACGTCAGGCATCGACCGCCTCGTAGGTCACGGCGAAGACGTCGGGCTTGCAGGGGTAGAAGCGGCCGGGCTCGGCTTCGGGGATGATCCAGTCGCCGTGTCGGACGACGGCGATCTCGCCGTGGACGGTGCGCACGTTGAGGGCGATGTAGTTCGGGCCTTCCTCGCCGCAGGTGTCGGAGGCTTCGGCGGCCGGGATCTCCCAGGCGCCGTCCGGGTTCTCGACGCTGAGGGCGGTGCCGAGGAGTTCGCAGACTTCGTTCCACTGGGTCCAGCGGAGTTGTACGGCTTCGATTTCGACGGGCTTCTTGCGGTATCGGGCCATGGCGCGGGCTCCTGTGGTGTGGGGTTACGGCTTCCAGCGGGGCCCGCGTAGCGCTTCGGGTACGTCGCTGGTGGTGATGGGCGGGGTGGCCGTGATGCGGTATCCGGCGGCGTCGTAGTAGTCGATGCCGCCGAGTTCGATCTGGTCGCCTGTGAGCGTGTACCAGGGGCTCATGGTGGCGGCTTCGGGCGGGGCGTCCGGCGCGAGCCAGGTGAGCACGACGTGGTCGCCGTCTCGCCGTCGGGATTCTTCGCTGCCGGGCAGGAGGTGCTTGTGCTTGTCGAAGTCGGCTTCGAGTTCCGACATGGCTCGGAGTTCGACGCGGGTCTCGCTCACGTCAGATCCCCTTCGGCTGCGATGACGACGCGGCGGGCGAACATCGTGAGGGTGACGGTGACGGCCTCGTCTTCACGAATGTCGTGCACGCGGATCTTCGTTCCGGACGGGATCGGGACGTCGACACCGTTGATGCGGACCGCGCTCGGCACGAGAACCGGGTCTCCGCTTCCTCGGTCGATGATCTCGATGTCAGCGCCTCGACGCTGTGGGGCGGAAGTCATGGGCGCGGGCCTTCCGTGGGTTCAGGCGATGGGAGTCCCGCACCACGTGCAGCGCGGAGCGATGCTGTGCGGGGCGCCGCGTCCGTGGCGTCCGCGCTTGTGGAGGTGCCGCATGCGGGCGGCGTAGGCCCGCGAGTAGACGGCTACGTACAGGCTGTAGAGGCCGCCACCCTCCCGTCGGAAGCTGGGGATGTGGCGGTAGGCGAGCCTTTGCGCGGCGTTCACGCGACACCCCCGTCAGGCGTTGAGTGCCCGCCGCACGCCCTCTTCGAGGGTCACGGTGGGTACGTAGTGGTTGAGCATCCGGCTGGGGTCACTGACGCGGTGGTGGACACCTTGCGGCGCGTCGGTGCGGTGCTTCAGCTGCGGCCGGTAGTCAGCGGCCGTGCACACGATCCGGGCGAGATCATCGAAGCTCGTCGCCCGCCCCCACCCGAGGTTGACGGGGCCGGTGACGTCGGCGTCGAGGAGTGCGAGGGTGGCGCCGACCAGATCGTCGATGTGGATCCAGTCGCGGGTTGAGCTGCCGTCGCCCCAGATCTCGAACGGGTCCTGCCGTTCGCGGGCCCGGCGGATGAACGCCGGGAAGGGGTACGCCTCGTCCTGATCTTCGCCATAGCCCGAGAATGGCCTGGGGGTGAGGATGCGGCAGCCTTCGGCTTCGGCGTAGGTGGCGAGCTTCTCCCCCGTCAACTTCGCCCATCCATACGTGGCGTCGGGCTCCTCCATGTAGGCGAGGTTGATGTCCTCCTCGTACAGGCGCCGCACGTCGCCGGGCTGCTGAAGTGCAACCGGATAGGCGGCCGAACTGCTGAAGAACACGGCGCGCGGGGTGCCCGTGCGCACGAGCCACCGCATGTACCAGGCGTCCAACGCCAGGTTGGTGCCGACGCCGAGCGGTGAGCCGTCGATGCTGGCCCGGCCTCCGACGATCGCCGCACAGTGGATCGCAAGGTCGAAGGGGGTGTCGTCGTGGCGGAAGAAGTCAAGGGCGTCACCGCTGCGCACGAGGGGCGTGGGGTTGAGGTCGATGCCGAAGACGTCGTCCCCGCGGTCGAGGAGCGCGCGGTGCAGGTGACGGCCGACGAACCCGGACGCTCCGGTGAGCAGGACCCGCATCAGCTGCCCGCCTTGACGGCCCGATAGGTGCTCCAGGGCAGTCCGCTGTCGACGGGTTCGAGCCCGATGCGTGCGCAGGCGTCGGCCTGCTGTTCGCGGGACCAGGTGGTGACGCCGATCCAAGAGTCGGCTTCAGCGGGCTGGTCGGCGATCGGCCAGTCGAGGACGAGGATCCCGCCGAGCTTGGTTGCTGCCCGCAGCTTCTCGATGATGTGCAGGCAGTCCGCCCAGCTGTGGTGGATGAGGACGGCTAGGCAGTAGACGGCGTCCATGCGGCGCCGTCCGAGGTGGGCGGCGATGCCGTCGGCTGCTGCGTGCACGGTGGTGACGTCGGGGGCGCGTTCGGTGAGCCGGTCGAGCATCCGCTGGGATGAGTCGACGGCGGTCACCTCGTAGCCGAGTTCGGCGAGGGGAATGGCGACGCGGCCGTCTCCGCAGCCGAAGTCCATGACCTTCGCCCCGTCGGGGATCACGGTGGCGAGCATGTCGGCTTGCGCCTTGCCCGACTCCCAGTACGCGTCCTCGGAGACGCGCCGCAGCGGGTGGATCGCGTCGGGGTCGGCCTGGTCCCACGCCTGGATGACGGCTTCGGCGGTCACACGACCTCCTCGGCAGAAGCGCCAACCTGGGTCTTGATCAGGTCGTCAATGGAAAGATTCAGCACGGCCGCGAAGGCGGCGAGCTCGGCGAGCGGCACCGGTCGGGTTCCCGCCTCTGTTCGCGTGATGGCCAAGGGTGGGACTTCGCGCCCTAGCGCCGCCCCGACCTTCGCTGCCAGTTCCTTCTGGCTCCAGTCACGTTTGCTGCGGGCCTCTCGGATCATGTCACCGAAGGCGGACGGGAAGTCCTCTGGCACCGAGGCGATGCGGGCGTCGTACTCGTGCACGTGCAACCTGCCGTTCGGAACGTGCCGCAGGACAGCCTGCGCCAACTTGTGCCGCTCGATGCCGATCTCGTCGGCCACGGCCTGAAGTCGTGAGCCGTTCCGCCAGGCGCGATGCCACGCCGTTAGCAGCCCGGCTTCTCCTGCGTCGCGGACCCAGCGCTGGGTTGTTCGCTGGGTCCGGTCCGGGAAGGCGGCTCGGACCGCATCCTGCGGGATCTCGCCTGCGTTGACGGCGGCGTTCCAGATCTTGGCAACTTCGATGAGTCGATCGCTCGTCATGTTCGTCTCCAGGGAAGGCGGAAGCCCCAGCGCCTGGAACGCTGGGGCTTCCTTCCTGCGGTAGCTGGCCGCAGGCGTATGGGGTGGGGTCAGGCGGCGGACTCGGCCGCAGCCTCCTTGCGTTGCTTCCTGCGCCGTCGGGCTCCTTCGGCTCCGCAAGCCCGGCAGAGGCGACTGCCCGATTTCGTTCGGTACGTGTTCGCCTCGTTGTACTCGTGGCCTCGCGGGCAGTGGGTTCGCTCGCCGGGAACGATGGCGCCCGGAACCCGCATCCGCTCCAGAACGCACGTGCGACAGTGTCGATGCCCGTTGTGCTGGTAGTAGGTGTTCTCTTCGGTGTACTCGTGACCTTGCGGGCAGTGGGTCTTCTGCTGACCAGCGTGCCTTCCCTTTGCTGCCATATCCCGCGTGTTGTCGCCGTGGCTGCCTATGAAGAGGTGGCTCGGATTGCAGCACGGGGGGTTGTCGCAGCGGTGGCAGCCAAGTTCGTCCACGCCGAGCGGCTCACCTCGAAGGTGACCTAGAAGCCATCGGTGAGCACGGGCGTTACGTCCGGCAACTCGGAAGCTGCCGTACCCGTTGGTGAAGCGGCCCGCAATCCATGGCCAACAGGCGTCGGGGCCGCCTGTGCGGTCGACGCGGGTCCAGAAGCGGTCGAGGTCCGAAAGGTGCTTGAGGGCGTTACCGTGCGGAAGAAGCCTGATCACCGAGTCCCCTTGGAGTAGTTGAACTACTCCAAGACTACCACCGACGGTTAGCCGAGCTACTCCAAAGCGGCTAACCTGGCGGCATGCAAATCCCCGGCTACCTGACGTCCGATGAGGCGGCGGAGCGACTCGGTATCAACCGCCAGTCGCTCTACAACCACGCCACCCGGACGCCGGACTTCCCGAAGCCGACGAAGGTGGGCCGAGCCTCCCTGTGGGCCGAGGATGCGATCGACGCATGGCGGGCAGGTCACCCGAAGCGGCAGCGCAAGAGCTAGCCGCCCACGAGGGCGCGAAGCTTGATCAGGTCGGCTTCGAGCCCCCCACCGTCGCGGTACTCGTAGTAGGCCGCCGAGTCGCTGGCCACCCGTTCCGGGCTATTGCACTCGGTGTAGCCGCTATCAACGACGGCCTTTTGCGCCGCTGGGTGCATGTGCTCGATGACCATGTCGTCGAGGTAGGTGATGCGGCCGATGCCGCGACCCCACTCAACCCAGACCAGATCCGCGCAGAGATGCACCAGGCAGTCCGGCACCATGACGCCGAGCGTCTGCACGATATCGCTGGTCATGGCCACGGCGGTCGCCATGGCTTCGCCTTGCAGCAGGTCGTTGCCGTAGACGATGCCGGGCCCGCCTGACAGGCAGATGCGGATGCGCTCGTCCCACGGCTGGTCTGCGGGACGCGGACGGTGGTCATCGCCGAGGAAGGCGAGGAACTGGTAGTCGCCCGCGTTCTTCACCGCGGCCTGGTTCAGGGTGCCGACGAGCCGCTTGCGCGCCCAGTACACGAACCGCACCCGCGCATCGTCCGCGTAGGCCTTGGCCTGCTGCTTGTAGCCGGCGAGTTCGGGGTCGTCCTTGTCGACGCAGAACAGCACGTCGGCGGTCGCCCCGGTGTCGTCCCACGCTCGCATGATCTCGGGGATGGCGTGGGGTCGGCCGCGGGTCGGGATGATGACGAGGAGGTCGTCGGCCATGGCGCGGGCCTTTCTAGCTGAGAGCAGCCCACCAGGCGTTGTTGGACTGCCCGATGGAGCCTGGAGTGATAGTCGACGGCAACGTGGTCTGGCTGGTGCCGTAGGTCCCGAACCGGGTGTTCGCCGTGCTCAGGCCGACGTTGATGGAGGGTCCGCCGACGCCGGAGGCCCGCAAGAACGATGGGATGGTGGTACCGGATGCAACGAATGCGACCCAGTAGTAACCCTCATTGAGCGTGAGGGCCCCACCAGCGATTGCCATCGTCTTGGTGCCTGTGGTGGTCCATGCTGTGGCCTGGTCGGCGGTGACACCGAGCCGGTTGCCGCTGGCGTCGTACAGCCCAGCCCAGCAGGATCCGGCGGTGAGTCCGCTTCCTGGTGTGCCGCCGAGCGATAGCACGATGTTGGTGATGGTGCGTGTAGCCCGGATGGGGAGGCGCGCGAGTTGAACGACGCCGCCGGTGAAGTTGCTGTTGCTGCCTGCTGCGGAAGGGTCGTAGGCCCATGCGAGGAACCCGTGGTCCAGGGGGAGCGGCACGTTGGCGCGGATGAGGTTGTGCGCGATGGCGCTGCTGTCAACAAACTGGGCGCTGCTCTGTGTGGTGCGCAGCCCGTAGGACGTGGTGGAGCTGGGGCTGGCCGGGTTGCCGATGAGTTCCTGCACGTTGGGGCCGCGCAGGAGGGTGGTGTTGGTGCCGCCGTCGCGGAAGCCGGTGGTGGCGGCGTTGAGGATGCCCGAGTTGACGGCGACGTAGTAGCTGCCGACCGCGTTGACGCCGTATTGGGGTGAGCGGGTACCGGAGCCGTCGTCGTCGATGCCGGTGAGGACGCTGATGTCGGTGACGTTGACGAGGGCGAGGCAAGTATCGATGGCAAGTCCGGCGTAGCCTCCGCCACCACTGCCGCCGTTGCGTCCGTCCCGGTTGAGGCGCGCGTTGGTGATGTTGACGGTGGCGCCCGCACTGCCGCCGGTGACGAAGATGCCGTTTTGTGTGTTGCGGTCGGTGGAGCAGCCGATCAGCGACAACTGGGCGTTGCCGGGCACGATGTGGAAGCCGCGCAGGTTCCACTCGGACCGGCAGGCGATCAACGTGCTGTTGCCGCAGCCGGAGAGGAAGAAGCCGTAGCCGCTGTTCCCGATCGCTTCAACATCGATCAGCGTCGTGTCGGTGGTGTTGTTGAAGGAGAAGGTGTTGCCACCGCAGTCGGAGGCGACGATGCGGCGCAGCCGGCACGAGTAGGGGGCCTGCGGCAGACCGGCGGGTGCGGAGAAGTTGTAGGTGAAGTAGATGGCGTGGGCGCCGAACTTCTTGATGCTGAGGTTCTCGAACACCATGCCGCGGATGGTGCCTTGGGCTTGGATGCTGTCGACTGCGTTGCCGCCGGGGAGGGCGGAGCCGTCGAGGGTGAGGTCGAGGAGGCGCTGCTCGCAGCTCTTGGCGGCGTATCCGCCGAGGGGCGCGTCGAGGATGAGGATGGCTGCGACGCCGGTGAATGAGGCGAGGGGCTTGATGCGGGCGTTGACCTGCGTCCAGCCGGTGAGGTTGTCGAAGTGGTCGCCGTGGGAGCCGCGCAGGGTGACGCCGGGCGGCACGGTGAGGGGTGCGCTGGTGGCGTAGGTCCCTGCGGGAAGGTAGACGGTGCCGCCGGTCCCGGCCGCGTTGAGTGCGGCCTGAATGATCGCGGTGTCGTCGGTGGTGCCATCTCCCTTGGCGCCGCGCTGGCGGACGTTGATCCAGTCGAGGAGCGGCGGCCTCAGGGTGCGCGCGGTCGAGGTGGTGACGCCGGCTGCGGTGACGATGTTGGGGCCGTAGGAGACGAGCGTGTTGGTGCCGTCGTCGTACAGGCCAGCGGTGGCGCCGTGCAGGTGCGCGCCGTCGAGGGTGACCGAGGAGGCACCGGACAGGCGGGCCCCGTACTGGGGGCTGTTGGTGCTGGTGCCTTCGTCGTCGATGCCGGGGTAGCAGGTGACGCCTTCGACGGTGACGGGCACGGTGGCGCCGATGACGGCGAGGCCCGCGTATGCGGCTCCGCCTGCGCCACCGTTGCGGCCGTCACGGCGGGTGGCTAGTCCGGTGATGAGGATGGGCGTGTTGCCGGTGGCGTCGACCAGGAGGCCGTGCTGGCCGTTGCGGTCGGTGGAGGTGTCGGCGATGTGCATGCCGCCGGAGCCGGTCCAGTCGCCCCAGGCGCCGGTGATGTGGATGCCGTGGCTGCCGTTCCATTCGGCGCGGCTGTCAATGATGCGCCCGTTGGGGCAGTTGGCGAGGACGATGCCCTGCCCCCAGCAGCCGATGACCTGCACGTCGTCGAGGGTGACGTCGGTGCAGCCGGTGAGGAGGATGCCGTTGGCGTGGCAGCCGTCGATCATGACGTGACGGAGCCGCCACGAGAACGGGTACTTGCCGTCGCTGGTGCGGCTCGCGGTGACGATGCCGTTGTTGGGCATCCGCCGGACCGTGAACCCGTCGAGGATGACGTTCTGCACGTTGCCGCGCGCATAGAGGCCGTCGACGCTGGAGCCGCCGAGGAGGGATCCGTCGATGGTGACGTCGACGATGCGCTGCTCGGCGCTGATGTCGGGGTGGGTGCCGTCACTGTCGCCGATGATCTGAATCACCGAGGTACCGGTGAATGACGCGGCGGGCTGGATGTAGCACGGGTAGTTGGCGGAGCTCATGCCGGGACCGACCATCATCGCGGCGTGCGACCCGCGCAGGGTGACACCGTTCTTCAGGTCGAGGGTGGCGGTCGTCTTGTAGGTGCCGCGGGGCAGGTAGACGACTCCGCCAGGATGGCAGGCGTTGATCGCCGCCTGGATGGCCGCAGTCGAGTCGACGATGCCCGTCTTGTCGGCGGCGAAGGGGGCGACGCCAGCGTTGACCCAGTCGGTGACTCCGTCGATGCGGACGGCACCGGTCTGGCCGTTGACGGAGAACACACTGCCGACGCCGACTTCGATGACCCGGGAGGGCTGGCCGCCGGTGACCTGAATGTCGGGCTGGGCTTCCCCGTCGACACGGATCCTCACCTGGTCACCTCCAGGCTAATGATCATTTTGCCGTTCAACAGGCGGACCACGGTGGACCCGTTGACCATTTCGAGGTCCCACACCCCGTTGCGATTGAGGGTCTCGGTCTGCGTGGCGGGGATGGCGAGCTGGATGGAACCGCCGGTGATCGACAGGTAGGGGGTGAGGTCGAGGAGCAGGTCGCCGGTGTCGGCGGGCGCGGACCGGATCTGCGATCGGGCCGTCCAGCCCGCCCAGGTGAAGTCGGGGTCGTCGTCGACGGTGTACGTCTGAACGAACGTGGAGCCCTGCTCGATGTAGAGGTCCCAGTCTCCGGCTGCCATGTCGGCCACCTCCGGGATCTGGCTGGAGGCCGCGTCGACGGCCAGGTCGGATTCGCCGGTGAGGGCGGCTGCGGCCTGCGCGGACAAGACGGTGGCTGCGGCGAGGCCGCTGTCGGAGGACAGATCAGCGGCTGCGTGCGCGGACAGGACGGCCGCCGAGCCAAGATCCGATTCCCCGGAGAGGGAGGCTGATGCGGTCCAGACGGCCCCATCGGAGAGGGTGTTGAACAGGTCCAGCTGGGCTTCGTCGGTGACGCCCGCGTCGCGGTGGGCGGACATGTCGACCGCGCACTGATCAACCGATGCGGTGATCCAGGCGGGGGTGGCGAGCGTGCGCCGGTTGGTCCACGTCGTCCCGTCTGGGCTCGTGTCCCAGTAGACGTTGGTGCCGTCCTCGCGCAGCCGCAGGAACGCGTGCGTGGTCCCGTTGTAGGTGATCTCGACGGCCCCGGCGTCGAAGTAGCCGACGTCGGACTGCATGCGCAGGTTGCCGGTGACCGCGTTGATCGTGAAGCCGCACCGGTAGCCGAACAGCGGCCCCCCGGCGTCGTTGATGCCGGGCGCGTTGACCATGATGGCGCAGTACGCCTCGGTCGCTGTCGATGCCGCGGGGGCGGTGACGACCTTCACGAAGAAGCTCGCACCGGCCATGGTCCACGTGTAGGAGGTCTGGTAGCCGGCATAGGAGCCGGCCACGCACGGCACGTGCGCTTTGCCGCCGGACTCGGTGACGCCGCCGTAGGCGTTGCCCCAGTCGGGGGCGATCACGCCGTCGTTAAAGTTGTCGATCAAGGTCGAGAGGCTCGGCATGCGGGCCTCCGATCAGCTCAGCGAGAGCGTCAGGCTGCCTGCGACGAGCCGGAGTTCATCACCGGCGGCCACGGTGCGGGAGGCGGCGAGCGTCCCGTACCAGAGCCGCACCGGGGTGCCTGCCGAATCCCAGATCTCAACGCCTACGACCGTCGTGGCTGGCATGCCGGTGAATACGACGTCCGCCGAGTTGCTTGTGGCGCCGGATGATGCCGCGCCGACCGTGAGCGACTGGCGCGCATAGGAGCCGCCCGTCACTTCGGTGCCCGCCACCGTGTCCGAGCCGCCTGCGGTCACCAGGGCCACCTTGAGTGGCGCAGTGGGGGCGGTCGACGTGAGACCGAGAATGAAATCGAGACAGCGATTCTCAGCCGTGTTCGAAAGGTTATCGCTGATGGGAGTCGCCCCCTTTCAGGTGACGGAGAGGATTCCGGCCTTGCGGACGACGTTCTCGCTGCCGGGCGGATCCAAGTTGATCCACACCTTGTAGTCGCCGGCAGTGAGGGTGATGCCGGTGCCGGGGCCGATGAGGATGCGGGCGTCACTGCCGGCCCAGTCGGCGTCGTGCCATTCGGTATCGCTTGGGTTGTTGCGGTGTGCGACGACCGCCACCCGGACCGGGGTGGCGCTGGGGTCGACGCCTGCGGGGAGGGTGACGGGGATGTGCAGGAATTCGAGGGAGCTGGCCGGGATCACCACGGGGCGCCCACCCCCCAGTCCTCGACCCGAACGCCTGCAGTCCAGCGGTCGCTGCGCGGTGGGCTGGCAGCCCACGGGCTGTACGGTGCGCCGACGGTGACGTCGACGTCGTCACGGGTGGTCAGTGTTGTTCCGGCGGCCGTGAGTACGGCGGAGATGGCGATCCCCGCGGTACCGGTGGCCGCCGCGTCGCCTGACGCCGTGAGTACCGCTGCTGCGGCGAGGCCGGCTCCTGCGGTGGTGGCGCGCTGGCCGTCCGCCGTGAGAGTGCCGGTCGCATCAAGTGCGGCACTTCCAACCACCGGCGGGATGCCCGTGACCCCGTCCGCCGTCAACGTGGCTGTGGCCGTGAGGGCGGCGTCGCCGTTGTGGGCGACCTGCCCGTTCGCGGCGAGATCTGCCGTGGCGGTGAGGCCGGCTTGCGCTGGGTGGTCTACGAGTCCGGTGGCGTCTATGGCGGCCGTGCCGACCAGGTCGGCAGTGCTGGTGGCGCCGTATTGTCCGGCGGTCGTGAGTGTCGCGGTGGCCGTGAGGCTGGTGTCGCCAGCGGCTGCTCGTTGCCCGGTCGCGGTGAGGTCTGCAGTTGCGGTGAGTGCCGTACTGCCTGTGGTGGTCTTCGCGCCGTCGGCCGTCAGGCTCGCCGATGCGGCGAGGCTCGACGCCCCGGACGCACTGCGGGTGCCGCTGGCGGTCAGCCCGGCTGTGGACGTTAGTGCTCCGTCGCCTGCGGTGGCGCGCAAACCCGAGGTGGTCAGGGCCGCGGTCGCGGCGAGCGCCGATGAACTGGAGGCGGCCCGCGTGCCGCTGGCGGACAGTGTGGCGGTACCGGTGAGGGCCGCATCGCCGGTCGTGCCGCTGGTGACGTCTCCGGCGGCGAAGTTGTCGAACTTCAGGCCGGTGTTGGCCTCTGAGCGGATGCCTACGGTCGTACCCGACGCCACCGCAGTGTTGGTGACAGAGATGCGGGAAACGCCGTTGACGTAGACGGTGATCGTGCTGCCGACAGCCTGGATTTTGACGACGTCGCCCACGACTGCCGCGGCGCTGTAGGTGCCGATGCTGGTGAACGTGCTGGCGGTGACGCTGAAGAGTCCCCAGTTTGAGCCGTTGTTGCGCACCGCATAGCCGGACGTGAGGTCCGAGGTGCCGGTGCCGCGGCACCACACGCCCTGACTGACCGGCGTCGTGGCCGTGATCGTGACCTGCGCGTAGTTGTCGTTGCTGGCCATCGCCGTGGCGGCGCGCAGGAGGACCGTCCCGCCCGTCGTACCCGGGGAGAGCTGCTGGGAGACGATCACCCAGGTGCCGGACATCTGAACCCAGCTGGCGCCGGGCGAGCCGTCGGCCCTGTTGAAGTCGTCGGTGAAGGTCGTCACGGCGACGCCTCCAGACGACTACGCAGCCTGCGGGGTCAGGGACGCGCCCAAAGTGTTCAGCGTGAACGAGTCCGCCGAGGCCCAAGCCTTCGATGCCGTCAGCGCCACCGTGAACAGGAGCGTCCCGGCGGACGAGGCCGTCCACACCGAGATGTGGGTGAGGGTTTCGCTGGTGCCGCCGTTCGTCCACGCCGAAGGGGCACCACTCAATGCGAGGGCTGACCCGGACGACGAGGCGGCGAAGGTGCAGCTGTTGCGGGTCGTCGACCCTGCGGACACGGCGGACGTACCGGCCGCGCCCGGGTCTCCGGTGTGGAGCTGCACGAACGTCCCGGCCACGGGACCGTAGGCGGCGCCCGCGGTACGAAGGGTGTTGAGCCAGCCGGAAACGAGGCTGGGGGCGAGTCCTGCGGTCATCGCTCACTCTCCTCAGGCTCAGGCTCGGTGTCGGGCTCGGATGTATCGGTGTCGGGTTGGGCGGGGGTGACCTCGCCGGAGGCCTCCAGCCGCAGCACGTACTCGTCGGGCATGGCTGCCTCCTGTGATGGCGGGGGATCCCGCCGCCCGCGACGGGGGCGTGGCGGGCGGCGGGACTTCGGGGCGGGGGACCGGACGCGCCCCGAGCTCAAGCGGTCATCAGGCCCGGGGGTGGTCGCGTCGACCCCGGCAGGTGACGTTGTGGCGACCGAGAACGCAACAGGCGATGCGGCGCGGTGCGCAGTAGGCGAAGTCGCGTGGCTCGCTGAGCGCGTACAGCAGCCAGTACCCGAAGGCGGTGTCGCACTCGTTGCGCGGTCGGTACGTCGCGGCTCCCACGACTCCCCCTCAAGCGGTTTCGACGAGGTGCCAGACCAACTGCCCGCCGGGCGCGATCGCCGTGCCGACGTGCTGAACGTCGGGCGGGAGTGGGTGGCCGGTGCCGTACACGCGGAAGCTCCGCGTCTCGGCGGGCTCGTCGGCGTGCAGGGCCCAGACTTCGACGGCGCGCGGGTTCCGGCAGCCGACGTGCACGATGCGGCCCGAGAGTTGAAGTAGGTGCCAGCGGTCGTCTACGGGGACTTCGTAGCGGTAGATCGCGTCGGCCATTGCGCCCCCTTCGGTTTGTCGTCCGCCCGGCCCCCCACAGGGCCGGGCGGACTGGTTGGCCCGAGCGCGTGGCGCTTCAAGGGCCTTCCTGCGCTACTGCCACCGCGCGCAGGAGTCTCAGGCGGCGAGTTGCCCCGAAGTCTCGATAACAGGCGGCATCGCACCGGGCTCGATGAGCGCCAGGGTGTCCTTGTGCCGCTTCGCTTCGGGGATCTCATCGATGTCGTACAGCACGCCGTTCTTGCGGCGGGATGAGTCCGGGTAGCGGGTAAGGCGACCTTCGCAGGCCCACCGCCGAATGACGGACTGGGGGTGTCCAGCGACGTGGGCTGCTAGGTCGACAGGGATGAGCAGGCCGGGCATTCGGTCACCCCCGGGCACGCGAAAGGGGCCGCCGTCTCGGCGACCCCTTCAGACAAAAGATCCAGTGAACCAGAGAATAAGCTCTCTGCACTTCAGGAGGCAAGCAGCTCCGCCACAATGACCTCAGCTTTCTCTCGCGTCATGAGCGACGCGTGCGGGATGTTCGGCACCCCGTGCTTCTCCCGCAGCGCACGGATGTGCGCCACCAGCGGTGGATGCGGGTGAAAGTACTCGTTTCCGACGTTCGAGTCCCGGACGTCCGCGAACTGGGTGTGCCGGATTTTCTCCAACTCCGCGTCGCCGGGCTCGGTCGCGAGAACAGCGTCAGGCATGAGGGCGCCGAATCGCTTCATCGGCTGCGTCGTGGTCCCGATCTTTACGAGGCCGCCGCGCAGAATGTAGTAGACGATGCCGTCAGACTCTCTCCACCGGTCGCGGGCCGTGCGTTCATCTGCCCACCTTCTAGCCTGCTCTTCTTGCTCTTGCCGATTGCGCTCCTGGTTGGCACGGCGGCGCGCTTCGAGCTCTTCTTCCGTCCCGAGCTTGTGTCGAACGAGCTTGGTGGCGATGTCGGCGGCGGTCTCGTTGATCTCGACCCCGGCGCGGTCCATCATCATCAGCTCTATGCAGATCTCGTAGTAGTACGGATCCTGCGGGTCGACGAGGTGCCGGTAGGGCGTCCGGATGCGGGAGTTGTCGCGCTCGCTGCGGCGGCGCTCGTGTTCGGGTATGAACGGTCTACCATTCCCCATGTCGATCTCCAGTCAGGTCGGCCACGCCCCGGGATCGGTCGCACGGTCGCCGGGGT
>NZ_DATCVQ010000298.1:0-23974 GCF_036566765.1 Streptomyces sp. | reverse complement strand
GCGGCCGAGTTGGCGGCGTTCAGCCGGCCTCGTCACCGGAGAACTCCTGCCGCACTGGTGGCTGCCACAGCCACGCCGACCGCTTCTGTACCCGCGCCGACGTCATGCGGTCACACGGCGCGCTTGGTTCAGTGATCGTGAGTACGGGCCGGGATCCGGTGCCGTCTCACTCGATGGTGTGGACTTCTGGGGGCGCGTATGCGGGCAGTCCGGCGGCTGTGCTGCGGAACGGGCGCCGTGCGGGCACAGCTGGGGCCCGTCACGTCCCTAGACTCCCCGCACATGTTGCTCTGGCTGCTCAATAGTTTCAGCACCTTCACCCTGGCCGTGATCACCGTCGGCGGGACCGTCGTCCTGGCCGTCGCCGGCAGCGTGATCGCACGCCGCAGATACCCGTCGCTGGCAGAGGGCGAGCACAACGACATGGTCGGGGTGACGCTGGGGATGTTCGGCGCGATCTACGGGATCATCCTCGCCTTCGTCATCGTCACCCTCTGGACGCAGTTGGAGAGCACGCAGACCGTTGTGGCTACCGAGGCCACCGACGTCGCGCTCATCGCCCGCGATGCCGCCGCCTTCCAGCCCGAGGTCCGCGCTCGCCTCGACGTCGCGCTGAGCGGCTACGTGCACTCGGTCGTGGAAATCCAGTGGCCCCGGATGCGCGCGGGGGAGCCGAGCTACGAGGCCACTGGCACCAAGCTCCAGGCCGTCTTCGACGTGCTGCAGTCGTACGACCCGAAGACGGCCCGCGAAGAGGTCTTCTACGCGGAGGCCGTCACCCATCTCAACGACGTGGCCGCCCAGCGCCGGGCCCGCCTGACCATGGCCGAGCAGCAACTGCCCCCACTGCTGCAGGTCCTGGCCTTCGGGGGCGCGCTCGTCTTGATCCCGCTCACCTTCCTGTACGGCATGCGCAGGCTGCGGATCCAACTTCTCTTCGTCGCCTCGGTCGCCGCTCTCATCGGCTTCAGCCTGCTGCTGGTCTTCGTCCTCGACCGCCCCTTCGCGGGCGAACTCAGCGTGAGCCCGGCACCGTACCGAGAGGGAGCACTCGCTGCGTACTGGGGCCCGTGAGCCGAGCCCGCGAGCCTGCCTGCAGCCCGTCGCGCCGCTTGAAGATGAAGTACAGGCAACACATCACCCGATCCTCAGCTCCCTACTATTGGTCATGTGCCTGACACCAGCGCAGTCCGAAGGGGGCGATCGGCGCATGACCAAGCCTGAGAGCGCGGGATACGACTACGACGTCGTGATCAGCGGAGCCAGCCTCGCCGGCAGTGCCGCGGCGATCTTGCTGGCGCGGCGCGGTGTGCGCGTCGCACTGCTGGAACGCCGCTCGGACCCTGAGGCCTACAAGGTGCTGTGCACCCACTCCATCACGGCCAACGCCTACCCGGTACTGGACGAACTCGGCCTCATACCCGCCATCGAGAAGGCGGGGGCCCTCCACAACGACGCCCGCTGGTACACCCGCTGGGGATGGATCGAACCGAGGGCCGCGCCCGGGGGACCCGAGCTGCCGTACGGGTACAACATTCGGCGCAGCACCCTCGATCCGCTGATCAGGTCCCATGCGGCGGAGACGCCTGGCGTCGATCTGCTCCTCGGTCACCAGGTGACCGGGCTGGTCCGGGAGACCGGACGAACCGTGGGGGTGCTTGCGTCGACGCCCCAGGGCGAGCGGGAGATCCGGGCCCGCCTGGTGGTCGGCGCCGATGGCAAGGACTCGGCCGTGGCCAAGTTCGCCGAGGTGCCCACCCGGCTGCACGAGAACACGCGGTTCGGCTATCTCGCGCACTTCCGCAATCTTCCGCTGCAGGGCGGGATCGGTCAGACCTGGTTCCTCGAGCCCGACATGGCTTACGCGTTTCCGAACGACGACGGGGTCACGGTCCTCGCGGTGCTTCCGGACAAGAAGCGGCTGCCGGCCTTCAAGGAGGATCTCGAGGGCAGCTTCCTCGAGTTCGTCCGCGCCCTGCCCGAGGCGCCGCCCATCGACTCCGCCGAGCGCATCACGAAGATCATCGGCACTGTCAACTACCCCCTTCTCACCCGCGACCCGACCGCACCGGGCATCGCGCTCATCGGCGACGCCGCCCTGACCGGCGATCCGCTGTGGGGAGTGGGGTGCGGGTGGGCACTGCAGTCCGCGCAATGGCTCGCGGAGGCGGTCGCCTCGGCCGCAGCCGGCCGGGGTGACCTCGACAGGTCGCTCGCGGCGTACGCGCGCACCCACCGGCGCCGTCTGCGCGGCCACCAGAACCTGGCCGTCGACTTCGCCAAGGCCCGTGCGTTCAATCCCGGGGAGCAGCTGATGTTCTCGGCTGCAGCGCGCGATGAGTCGATGGCGCGGCACATGTACATGTTCGCCGCCCGCCTGATCGGTCCGCTGCGCTTCTTGAACCCCGTGGCAATGGCCAAGGCCTGGGCCATCAACATCAAGCATCGCGGTGCGGCTGTGCCACCCGCGCGTTGAGGCGCGCCGCCGTGCGATACGGATGGTCGCTGAGTGCGGCCTGAGCACGACACCGAGTGGGCCGCGATGAAGGCGGTCGCTGTGGAGCCGATCGTCGTCGCGGGGTACTTCGCGCCCAGGACGGGGGAACGCATGCTGTTCGCGCCGAACACCCTGGAAGACGCAGGGCCGGGGCGGCGGCCGCAGCGGTGTGGATCCGCCGCGAGCCGTCCGACGGCAGTGGGCTCTTCCGCCTGGACGAGACCCGGTACGCCACCGAGGCACCGGGCGGCGGGGTGCGCCTGGCGTCGGCCGACTTCCCCGACCGCTTTCTGCGGCACCAGTCCGCCGAACTCTGGCATCTCCGCCTCCCACGGGCCCCACCCGTGGGACGGCGGCATCACCTCCGTCGCGGACACCGTCTGGGCGGTGTCCCCGCCCTGGGCGGACTGGCTCCACCCGGTCGATCGGCCCCGCCGGCAGGGTTCGCTACTCGGCGACCTCCGTGCGCTCCCACCACTCGTACACCCGCAGGGTGCCGGCCACCGTGTCCTCCCGCCGCGAGGTCTCACGGAAGTGCTCGTAGCCGCCGCGATGCGGGATCTTCAGGTCCTCTCCGGGGGTCTCGACCGGGACGATCCGCTCCGGCAGGTCGTCCGGGCCGCCCTCCAGGAATGCCTTGTGCGCCATACCTCCAGTCTCGCCAGTGTGGCCGCGCCCCGCACGCGGGGAGCGGCCACCGGCGTCAGGAAGTGCGGCGGACGTACCGATCTGGCCGGTGGGGCGGACGTCCGGGGCGCGTAGGGGCCGTAGATCTGGCAGCCGACCATGTGCGGGGCAGGCAGCCGGACAGCGGGCGGTCCTTCCTCCGCATCGAGTCGCCCTATCAGCAGGGCCCGTCCGGGCTGTCGGAGCCCGAACGGGCCGCGCTGATGTCTGTACCGTCACCGTCCTCGGGGGCCGGGGCAACGCTCCGGCCCGCTGTCGGCCGCACCCACACCCGGTCCGGGGCGGCCGGCGTCAACCCGTGAAGGTCCACTTCTGGTTCGCGTTCCCGCTGCACCACCAGACCAGCACTGGGGTCGCGTCGGCCGAGTTGTTGTCGCGCACGTCCACGCATTTGTCGGCCGGGACGTTCACCAGGTCCCGTGTGGTGCCGTTGTAGTCGAAGCGCTGCGCGCCGGTGCCGTTGCAGTCCCACAGCTGGACCTTGGCGCCGGGGTCGGTGGAGCCGCCGCTGACGTCCAGGCACTTGCCGAGTGCCCGTACCGTTCCGTCGCCCGGCAGGGTCCAGCGCTGGGCGGCGGTGCCGTTGCACGTGTAGAGCTGGACCTGGGTGCCGTTCGCCGACTGAGCCCCGGCCACGTCCAGGCACTTGCCGGCCAGGCCGACGAAGGTGCCGGTGGGGCCGCCCCCGCCGCCGCTCGACGTGGTGACGCGCACATAGTCGACGACGAGGTGGCCCGGGAAGGGGGTCGACCCGTCCGGGTTGCCCGGCCAGTCGCCGCCCACCGCGAGGTTCAGGATGAGGAAGAACGGCTTGTCGAACACCCACTGGCGGCCGCCCAGATCGGCGGGGGTGCGGCGCTGGTAGACCTGCCCGTCCACCGACCAGGTGATGGAGTCCGGCGCCCAGTCGACGGCGAAGGTGTGGAAGTCGTCGGCGAAGGCGCGGCCACCGGACAGGGTGTAGGCGGCGCCGATGCCGCCGCCGCCCGAGTACCCCGGCCCGTGGAGGGTGCCGTGGACGGTCGACGGCTCGTACCCGACGTTCTCCATGACGTCGATCTCACCGCTGTTCGGCCAGCCGACCTGGCCGATGTCATGGCCGAGCATCCAGAACGCCGGCCACATGCCTTGCCCGCGCGGCACCTTCATCCGAGCCTCGACGTGCCCGTACGTCTGGGTGAACCGGCCGGCGGTGTTCAGCCGGGCGGACGTGTACTCGCACCGGCCGTACCAGCACTGGTAGTTGCCGGGATTCTCGCGGCGGGCGGTGATCACCAGATTGCCGCCGCCGTCGAGCGCGGCATTGGCGGCGCCGGGCGTGTACCACTGCCGTTCATGGTTGTTGACGTTGTCCCCGGTCTCGATCTGCCACTTGGCGGGGTCGACGGCGGCGCCGGCCGGGCCGTCGAAGGTGTCCTCGAAGGTGACGGCGTCCGCGGCTGATACCGCCTTCGCCGGGGCGGGTTGCGGGGCGGCGGACGTGGCGGATCCCGAGCTGAGGGCGAGGGTCAGAGCGGCGGTGGCGAGCGCCGCCAGCCGTAGCGCGCGACTGCGCGAGGGCACGGACATGGATGGCCTCGATTCCAGGAAGGTCTGGACCTGTGAGCGTGGTTGAGTGAACCCCGCTGTCGTGCTCCGGTCAAGAGTCTGGGAGCGCTCTCAGGCATCGGTCGCGCGCCTCCGCGACTCGCCGTCAACCTCGTCCTCCTGAGTGTCGGTGCGCGCTACTCCCGTCCGCGAACCGCCCTACTGAGGGGTTGCCCTCATGTCATCCGTACACGCCTCGGTGGACATCCGCGCCGGCAAGCACGACCACCAGCCGCCTCGGGTGGCCTGTACGGGTCTGCGACCGCTGCCCTACCGGAGGATGACGATGCATCACGACAAGCCCCACCCCGGCGCCGTATGGATCGCCGCCGCCCACCCCGACCCGGACCAGGTCTGGGAAGAGTGGCGCAGCCTCCTCGCCGTGGCCCTCATCCCCGCCGGCACCGACTGGGACGCTGTCTCCATGCGCTACCGGCGCATGGTCGCCGTCGCCGAGACCCTCGGTCCCGTCTGCGACAACTGGGTCGTACTGTCCGACCTCCGCATCGACCGCGTGTACGTCCTCGTCCCCACCGGCACCGCCGCGCAGTGGTCCGAGCCGGGAACCGACGCCCTGAGCGAGTCGGACTGGCTCGTCGTCCCCGAGCCGGGCGGCACCGCGACCAGCCGCGCCGCCTGGATCCGAGAGCCCACGGCCACGACGGAGCTGGCGGACCCCGACACCCTGCTCGCCGCGCTGCGCGTCATCGCCGACAACGGCAAGCAACCATGACCGACCACCGCACAGCCGGCAGCTTGACGTTGGAGATCACGGCTCGCCGCTGCATCGCGGGCACCGGGCCCTTGTCCGACACTGGCTGTCCCGCACGATCTGCCACGGCGGCCGCGCGGTCGACCACTGCTGGGACCCCGAATCTGCGCACGCTGCCCGTCGATAGGGTAACGATCATGCGAATGAAGATCATCACAGCGGTCGGGGCGGTGTGTCTGTTGGCCACGGGATGCGGAAGCGGAGGCGGCTCTGACGCCGATGCGAAGCCGGAACTGGTCGGCCAGTTGCTACCGCAGAAGCTGACGAAGCCGGTCGGCGGACCGAACCTGGAGCCGACGGCGTCGCCGGCTGCCGACGCCGCCTTCGCCGAGAATGTGGCCTACGAGTTGCAGCGTAAGACCCTCGCCATGGCCAACGCCCCTGGTGCGGTCACCGGTAAGTGCCCGAAGGGCATGGGCTCGAAGCCTGGCACCACGGCCACATGCACGATCACCTACGACGGCGTGGAAGTCGCGTGGCAGGTGACCATCGGAGAGAAAGGCTGGTCCGAGAACGTCGTGGAGTACCAGGCGTTTCCCCGTCAGGGGCTCCTGACTCGCGAGGGCGTGGCACGCATCATGTTCGGCAACGACTCCACTCTCGACTACGCACTGTGCGACGACATCCCCAAGGCAGTGCTGGTCCCCTTCGGCAAGACCAAGTACAAGTGCGAGAAAGTCTCCAAGGGCGAGGAGCCGATCGGCTACAACCAGACCGTGAACATCACCGACACCGGGCCGAGGGTCTACTGACCACGCAGTTGGCCCCCGCCGTCAGCGGACGCAACCGCGCACACCAACACCACGTTGGGCAACGGCGTGGGGAAGAAACAACGAAAGGCCCCGGACCATCCGTTGGGCAGGGGCAGGGGCAGGGGCAGGGGCAGGGGCAGAGGCAGGGGCCGGGGCCAGGGCCGGGGCCGGGGCCGGGGCGAGCGTGGGAACCGCCGCGCCATTGGGTGGGCGTGCCAAGAAGCCGCCCGGCACAGGCGTCATCGTCACCGCGCACGAGATGAACCGGCTCGGCCGCGACGCCGCCGAACTCACCGCGCTCACTGATCACCTGACCGGCCACGGCCTGGTCTCGGAGATGCTCGCCGGACCGCTGCCAGGTGGCCGGGGCGGGGATGTAGGGGCACCAGGAGGAACCCGGGCGGGCGAGCAGGTCGTGGGAGTGACGTACCTGCTCGTCGGTCATCGCCGGCGGGCGGCCGAGTCGGGCGGCGCGGGCGCGGGGTCGTGCAGCGAGGTGCAGCACATGCCGCCGCTTGCGCAGGCCGGGCACGATCGCGATGAGGTCCTGGGTGGAGCGGCCGAGCCGGTCCATCCGACGGGACAACGAGCCTCGGCAAAAACCCGTTGGCGGACCACGGCGACCGTTGCTAGTCTCCCGGAGGCCGTGCAAGAGAACGAGGAGGTGGTACCCGTGAACGCAGTATCGACATGGGTGCTCCCCTCCGGGGCCACGGTCGGGCGATAGGTCGTCCGGGAGCGCCGTTCACGAGCCCTCCCGAAAGGCACGACCGTGCAATTCACTTCTGAACAGCTCCTCGACGACGGTGTCCTCGAGCGCGAATTCACCCTGGGCGAGATCCCCGGCACCCTGTGGACGCCTGGATCCGCTGCACCGTCCCCGCTGGTCCTGATGGCCCACAACAACGGCCTGCCCAAGGCGGATTCCCGGCTGATGGCCCGGGCCCGGTACACCGCGGCGCGCGGCTACGCAGTCGCCACCATCGACGCCGCCGGGTGCGGTGACCGTCCCCGTTCCGCCGCCGACGAGCAGGCCCGTGCCGACCTCCGGCGGGCGATGCAGGCCGGCGAGCCGGCCGACGAGATCTTCGAGTCCTTCATCGGCCCGCTGGTCGAAAACGCGGTCCCGGAATGGCGGACCACCCTGGACGCCCTCCTTGAGCTGCCCGGGATCGGCGGCCCGGTCGGGTACTCCGGGGGGTGGACCGCCCTCGGCATTCGGCTGGCGGTGGTCGAGCCGCGCATCGCGGCCGCAGGCTTCTTCGCCGGGGGGTACGTTCCCCGTGCCCAGCGCGAGGAGGCCCGGCAGGTCACCATTCCGCTGCTGTTCTTGCTGCAGTGGGACGACGAGGGGAACCCCCGGCAACGGGCCCTGGACCTGTTCGACGCCTTCGGCAGCAAGGAGAAGACGCTGCACGCCAATCCGGGAGGGCACACCGGCACCCCGTGGTTCGAGCTGGAGGACGGGTGCCGGTTCTTGGACCGTCACCTGAAGTGCGGCCGGGCCGTCTGACGGGCAGCAGACGGTAGGTCACCGAGCACTTTGGGCTTCGATGCCCGGCTGTCGTGGGTGTTGGCGGCCGAGACTCCGACAACGAGGGGCAGCCCGTTCGCGTCCAACACGGCGTGCATCCTGGAGCCTGGCTTGCCCCGATGCATGGCTGTCGTCGCCGTGCGGACGCACGGCGACGACAGCGTCGCGCAGGACCTTCGCGGGGACCGGATGTCCCCGGCGATGCGCCGCTTTATCGCAGAGCATCCCGATCCGGCGGTCCGTGACCCCCACGGCGACGTCTCCCACGTCCGACCGTTGCTCGTCGACCACCCCAACCTCCCCCGTCACACGCTGCGCACATTCGTCGACGAACCGAACCCGCACGTGCGCTACGTCGCCCTGCAAGACCCAGACCTGCCCGTGGCGGCTCTCCAGCAACTCGCCGCCGCTGAACAGCCTTTCCTGCGCTGCGGGGTAGCCCGCCACGCCAACATCACGGATGCGCTGCTGGAGCAGCTCCAGTCGGACCCGGCCCCCAGGTCGCCGACGAAGCCGCCGCCAACTGCGCACTGCGGCCCGCTCGGATGTATCGCATCCTCACCACGGCCGACGTGTGGGCCCCGGACGACACGAGACCAACCCGCGCTCCCGGCGCGAAGCTGCCGCGGGTCGGCGGGCCCCTGATGCGAAGCCGCACTCGTGGGACGGATCGCTTCCCCGGGCGTAGGGCCGGACAACCGGGGTACTCCGTAGGGCTCGCGGTCCCGATGGACAAACTCGGCATTCCCGCCATCGCGAGCCTGGCCTCCGCGATCTGCGAGCGGTCGCCAACGCTGAGCCGGCTGCCAAGGCCTGGGCGCTTGCAGCCGATACGCCGCAGGCGGCCTCGTACTCCCGATTCAGGCGTCGCTCGGACCAGGGAACCAGCCAGTGTGCTGGGCCCAGGCATCGGCGCGCCGGATGATCTCCCACACGAAATCGTCCTTGGCTTGGACATAGCCGGGCCGGTCGTCGCGGAACTCGGCCGCAAACCGCCGCTTGACCGCGGCGTACTCGGCCGCGTCGGCCGTGTGGCATCGAAGGTAGTCGCGAAACAGCAATGGGAACTGCTGCGAGAAGCTGCCGACCTGTCGCACATGCACGTGCGTCCGGCGGTCACCGGGAGGTTCCCGGAAGTACCGCTTGGTGCGTTCGGGGTTGTCCGCCCGGTACACGAAGCCCATGCCGGTCAGCGGCCCAAGGTAAGAGTCCACCAGCTCCAGCGACAGCACGGAGATCTGGATGTCGATCACCGGCTTGGCCGCAACTCCCGGCACAGAGGTGGACCCGATGTGATCGATACGCACTGCGGCATCGCCGAGGGCCCTACGCAGAGCCGCACCCAGCCTGGCGAACATCGTCGGCCAGGCAGGGTCGTACTCGACGATCTCGATGCGGTCTGCCACCTCGCCCATTCTTCCAGGGCTCGCTGCGGCAGGAAGCCTCGGCAGCCTGTTGACACGAATGCAGGTGGCCGTGACGGCACAGCAGGTCTGATCGCTGCCCCTCCTGTGCTACCGCGCCCTCCGAAGCCCGAAGCCCGAAGCCCGAAGCCCGATGGCTGCGGCACCCCATGCCTACCTGCGGCACCTGTGGTCACGTCCGGCGGGCTTCGGTCCATTCGTCGTTCTGCTCGGCCAAGACCGCGCCGACCAGGCGGATCAGGGTGGTGCGGTCGGGGAACATACCGACCACGTCGGTGCGGCGGCGGAACTCTTGTTCAGCCTCTCCTGCGGGTTAGTCGACCAGATCTGCCGCCAGTCGTACATCACTTCCCTGGACGCAACCTGCCAGAGACCGGGGCTCGCCCAGGCTGGCCGGTCGCAGTGGCCGGCACGGACCGTTCAACTTCTTGAGGAGCTGAAGGCTGTCGCGCACCCGACCCGGGGAGCTTCGGGAAGTCAGGCTCAATAGGCTCTCTCCATGAGCGTTTGCCTGTACTACCGCGCTACCCGCGCCGAACCGCTGACCGAGGTCGAGGCCGCCGCGGTCCAGCGCATCGTCGCCGTGCACTTGGACACGTTTCCGTACGACGACGAGGAGAGCCTCTACCTCTATGACCGCCTCAGCGAGCCGGACGAGATCCTCGACGGCTCCACGAAGCTGCCGCGGGACCTGGACCGGATCATGCCAGTCCTCGATCACGTGCTCGGCTCCGTGACGGAGCTGCGCAAAGCGGTACCCGGTGCGCAGTGGCACGTCCATGTGGATGACGTCCACCTGCCCTGGGACGAGGCCGCGGGCTACGTCCTTCCCGGATAGGGCCGGGGCGTGTCGTGACAGGTGGCGGAGTCGAGGCGAGACGACGGCCGCTTCGCCTGGGCAGTGCAGCAGCCCGTCGAACTGCCACCCTCCAGCTGCGCCGCCGACATCACCGTGTCGAGATCCACTGGACGTGCTCGACCAGCTTCCGGCCGTGTCAACACGGCACGCGCGGAGGCGATGGCGCGACAATCCCGACTCTGAGCCGCCGCCAGCGAGCCGGCCAGGCTTGGGATGATCGCTTGAGCCGCCGTGACGGGCTAGCGGTCTTCCTGCGTCATACACCCAGCGCCTCCCGATGCCCGCGATCGTCGAGTCGACTCGGCCGGACAATCCCGCCGTGCCGATGACCTGGGCTGGTCAAGGCCCTCCGTGCGTGAGGGCCTGCAGGTGGGAGAGGACGATTCGTCGTCGGGTGAGATCGACGTCGAGGATCCTTACGACAAGAGGGTCGCCGACCTGGACCACGTCCTCAGGGTGGGCAATGGGCTCCTGGGCCAGCTCGGTGTTGTGTACGAGTCCTTCGAGGCCACCCTCTCGGTCCTCGATTCGGACGAAGGCACCGAACGGCACGAGTTTGGTCACTACACCGTTCACGACTTGGTCAACCTGCTGTATGAACTGCGGCATCGGGTCTTCTTGCAATGCCTTCAAAGACAGTGGCACGCGCTCCCTGACCATGTCGACGTCGAGGATTTCGGCCGAGACCTCCTGCCCGACGGAGACGACGTCGGACGGGTGGTCGATGTGCCTCCAGGACAGCTCTGGAATGTTGATCATTGCCCTGAAGCCGCCGATGTCCACGAACGTGACACCGAACCCGGCGATCGCCGTGACCGTGCCGGTGACGATCTGCCCACGCCGAAGAGTCTTCAGAAAGGCCCAGTTCCGGTCGCTGGGGGTCAGCTCGGTCCTCCACCGGGCCCGCAGAACGCCGTCACTGTCGGGCATCACTGCGGTGAACAGCGGGTGACGTGACTCGACGTCCAGAGGCAGGGCGGCGGCGGCCCGAGCGTCCGCCACCTGGACGGCCAGTGCCCGGTACTCGGTCTCATCGGCGATCGTACTGGTGATCGCCCCGTTCTCGTCTTCCCACACGAGTTCCACCGGGCCTTCGTCGGGGAGCATGGCGAGAACGGCTTCGACGTCGGCGGACAAGTCCGGCCAGACGGTCAACTGGGAGCGCGGGGTGAGCCTGGCGCGTACCCCCTCGAGGGTGTTCTCCGTGAGGCGGTGCCAACGGGAGGCGTTGTCGACGTACCCCTCCTCCAGCATGGCTGCCTCCCGGCTGGCGATGGACCAGCGCAAGCGGGCCCAGAAGTCCTCGTCGGCGGGTCGCTGTTCGCCAGGCTCATCGAAGTCCGCCTCGTACGGTGAGGCCTGCAACCGTTCCGGGAAGAGTCCGAGTGCCCGGGTGCGTGCGAGGGCGCTCTCGCAGGGCTGCTCGCTCCTGACATAGACGTATTGGTCCCACCCGACATGCACGGCGAACGAGTCCTCGACTTCCAGCCGGCACCAGGCGCCGTTGCCGCGGAGCATGGCCCGGATCAGCTCCAGACCGACGGAGAGCGATACCTCTGCGCCGTCGTGGAACCCGCTGAGGTCAGGTGGAAAGAGCCCTTCCAGGCCGTGGCCCTCGATCGCCGAATCGAGGCCGAAGGGGACAGGGCTGGTGATCTGAGGCTCGCGAATGGCCAGGTGGTCGATGCCTGCGGCCGCGGCGAAGGCTCCGACAGCCTGCAAGTAGGCGGACTCTACTGGCCCGTGGTCGCTGGTCGGCTCCTCAGCCCCGATGTAACTACCGTGCTCGTCGCGGTCGGCGGGGTCGTATTTGGTGATCCGGTAGACGAAAGGCGGCATGCTGCTCCCGTGGTTGTCGGCGATGCTTGCTCAGTGGTCGATCTCGTGACCGGGAGCGTGGGGCGGGCTGGGCGAGCGCATCACTGCCCGCATCGGCCCTGACGTCTACAAGGTTGATCACCGAGTTCGCCGTCTGCAAGCGGGATACCGTGCCGCATCAGGCCGCCCAACAGATCAGCGGCGGTTGATGCGTGTGACGCGATCGGCCCAGAGTTGCAAGGCCGGACGTCGCCCGCGGGCTGCGGTCAGGTGGCGTCGTGGAAGATCCGGCGATTCCGGGTTGGGGCCGCGTCCGGGTGTGTGGCCCGCCCCCTGCCCAGTTGGCGGCAGCAGACCTCGCTGGGCGCCCGGAATCACATCGGTTCGATGACGTTCTTCCGCAGGCGCCCGTAGACGGCCATGGACCAGGACTCACTCCTGTCCTGCCTGGCTGGTCGGCCAGCCCACCCTCCGCCGGACGATGAAACTCGCCGTCCTGGCTGCCCTCGAACAGCGAACCGCCCTGCGCTACACGATGCCCGGCAACCACTGCCTGCAAGCCCTCTCGCCACGTTCGCCGCCGGCATCCCTCGTCGACGAGAAAGCCGCCCAGTCCGCCGTCACCGAAGGCCTCGACTGGACGGCCCTTTCAACCTTCGCCGCCATAGCGAGCCGATGACGGGGTCACTAGCCTGTGTGGGTGCTTTCCTACGATGAGTTGACCTCGCCGGAGCGTGAGCTGTGGGACGCGTTCCCCGAAGGGCGTCGTGTAGACCTGCGGACAGGCACACCCGAGGATGACCACGTTGCCGGGGGTGGGCAGTGGGGATCGGAACGCACGGTCCGGGCAGCGGTGATCGCGGCGCTGCTTTTGGGCGCGAACACCACGCAAGCAGGCGCTGTCGCGTGTCTGCGGCTGGCGGGCGCGCGGATTTCCGGACCTCTCAATCTGGCCGGAGCGCTGATCGGTCATCCCCTGTGGCTCGAGGATTGCTGGTTCGAGGAGCGCGTGGACCTCTTCGGGGCGTCAGCTCAGACGATCACGATCCTGGGCAGCCGGGTGCCGGGCATAGACGCCGGGTCGACCCGCATCGAGGGACGTCTCGACCTTCGTCGGTGCATCGTGGACGGCGGTCCTGTTTCAGCATTCCACGGCCGTGTGACTGCCGTGGTGCTCATCCATGCCCACGTGACCGGCGAGGTGCTCCTCAGCGGGGCCAAGATCACTGCGCCTGGGGGATGGGCCGTGTCCGCCGGTGGCCTGGTCCCGGAAGGGGGTGTGTTCTTCAGGGATGGATTCGTTGCCCAAGGCGGGATCCGGATGATGGGTGCACAGCTGCCGGGCGGGCTGTTCATGCGGGGTGCGCGTCTGGAAAGTCCCGGTCCAGGCGGAGTGGCTCTTGCCATGGACAACGTCGTGACCTCGACGCTCAACTTCTCCGGAGGATTCACTGCGAACGGCACTGTACGTCTGCGGGGTGCCCGGATCTCGGACAACCTGACGTTCGAGGGCGCCGTTCTGAACGCGGCGCCCGATGGTGACGGCACCGCCCTGGTCGGCACACTGATGCAGGCCGTCGACTTCGACCTCACCGTCGCCCAGTTGCCGTCCGGCACGGTGGACCTGCGGGGCGCACAGGTGTCCTACCTCCGTGACAACGAGCACAGCTGGCCGAGGGCGGTGGAATTGGACGGGTTCGTCTACGGCTCCATCAAGGTGGCAGAGCCGGGCGAGCCAGGGGAGGCAGTGGGGCGGCGAGAATCCGTGGCAGACCGTGTGGAGTGGATACGGCGCAGCTCGGGCTACAGCCCGCAACCGTACGAGCAGTTAGCGAGCTGGTACCGCACGAACGGCCACGACGACGAAGCCCGCCGGGTGCTCCTGGCCAAGCAGCGCCACCGCCGCCGCACGCAGCCGCCGGCCAGACGCGCATGGGGGTACCTGCTCGATGTGACCGTCGGCTATGGCTATCGCCCATGGCTCGCCGGCCTCTGGCTCCTCGTACTGACCCTGCTGGGCACTCTGACCTTCGGCGCACACTCCCCGTCCCCGGTGAAGCCGGACGAAGGCCCCCCGTTCCAGCCGCTCGTCTACACGCTCGACCTGTTGATCCCCATCGGTGGTCTGGGGCAGCGTGTGGCCTGGTACTGGACTGACGGCACCGTCCAGTGGCTGGCATATGCGCTGATCGCCTGCGGCTGGGTGCTGACGACGGCCGTCATCGCGGGCATGACCCGTGCCCTGCAGAAGAACTAGGGCATGTATCGAAAGTGGATCTTGGTGAAGGCTTGCCTTACTTCAGAGGCAATCGTCTCGGCGTGCCTGCACGGGCAGGATTGGCGATCTCTCCGCGTCGCGCGAGTCTGGAGGCGGCGGTGAAGCTGTCCGATCCTCTCCGGAAGACCATGCGCGCCCGCTGGGGGCGATGCCGTCCTGATGGGGTCGCCGTCGAGGACCGCGCGTGACCTGCGGACCCGCGCCATCCCGCCCGTGGGCCGCACGCCGACGGCCACGACTCTGCTACGACGCGGCGCGCCTCCTCACACACAGCGTTCGCATTGCCCTCTATGGTTACCGTGAGTGATGCCATCCTCGCGTGAACACCTGCGGGCGAGAGGAGTCGTGCCGTCATGCCCATGCTCCTGATCAAGGGCCACTACGAGATCGTGGGGACCCAGCCGGACGGGGACACCATCCACTTCCAACCCGACGACCCGGACGAGTGGGACCTCATCCGCGGACCCCGCCGGGTCAAACGCAACGCGGCAGGCCGGGGCAAGCTGCGCATGGAGGCCATCGACGCCCTGGAGACCCACTACTCCCAAACGGGCCCCGAGGTTCACCAGCCGCCCCCGTACGCGAACGCGGCCAGAGAGGAACTGCTGGACTGGGTGGGATTCACCGATGTGGTGTGGGGCGAGGACAGAAAGGTCGCGTCCACAGAGCCGGCGAGTGTGCCCGGTTTCATCCTGACGCGGGGCGTCGACCCCAGCCGCCGCTGCATCGCCTTCGCCGGGCGGGGCGCTGCCCCGGCCGCCAGCGGCACGCAGGTGCTCGTGGACATCCCGATGCTGCAGACCACCCTCAACCACCACCTGATCGCGACTGGTCTGGTCTACCCGCTGTACTACCGGAACCTCTTCCCCGATTTGCGTAACGAGGTGACCGCCGCTGTCCAGCAGGCCCAAGCAGCGCCGGCCAAGGGCGTGTGGACCGTCGACAAGACCCTGGCCGGGGCGCGAGTCACCGGAATCAGCTCGATCACCGACAGCGTGGTCCTCTTCCCCAAGCTGTTCCGCCGGCTGGTGGACTACCTCAACCTGGGCAGCCCGGACCTGGCGGGATTCCCCGCCTACCTCGACCAGGAGGCGGACCGCTTTGTGATCCTGTCCACCGGCCACTTCACCACCGGACTCGACGAGGTCGTCCAAGTCTCCGGAACCACCGTCAAGATGACCCGTCCTCCCACGGATCTGGTCTTCGAAGAGGACTGAGAAGGAGTCGACCACCATGACCCGCGCTGCGGATTTCCGCGCCCTCTCCGAACTCCTCACGGGTGAGACCTTTCTCCCGCGTGACGGTCATGGTCAGGCGGCCACAGCGCCGCCGCGAGCTTGTCAGCGATACGCAAGGTCCGGGCGGCGAGGGTGAGCAAGGGGTTGGCCGTACTGCCGGTGGGAAAGACGTAGCCGCCGCCCGGGTTCCGGGCTTCTCCCGGCAGCGGGTGGACGCCGAACGCTGGACTGCGTTCCGCTCGTACTACGGCCTGCAATCTCCACTGCCGGCCAGGTGGGCCGGACCGGCTGGTTCCGACACGAGCCGAAGGTGTTCGGCGTCCCGGCAGTACTCACCGAAGGAGCAACGGATTAGCCCCTGACCTGGCCCGTTGCCGTGGAGCCGGCGGGTCGTTGGGCTGAATGAGTGGTGTCCAAATGCTGGTCTTGAGCGGGACCGGGTCGTGCTCTGTCATGGAGGGTGGGTACGGGTCCACCGACGGCCAAGGGGTCTGGCAGCAGTCGTGAGGGAGCCGATCGTGCCCGCAGAGGTCGTCACCTGTCCGGCATGACACGGAAGTTGTCGATGCCTGTGCTGCGCTGCGACACCCCACCCCCGGTCCGGGCAGCCTTCTGCCGGTCGCGGCGACGCACCCCGCTCTCCCGGCCCTGATCTCGCCGCCACCCCGACCGCCTTCCCGAAGGAGCCGCCTCGATGACTCATCGGTCCCCCGATGAACTCCTCACCGCCTACCAGCGCGACGGCTTCGTCTTCCTGCCGTCCCTGATTCCGCAGGCCCTGCTGCACCGGCTCCAAGCCGAACTGCCCGCCGTGCTCAATGAGGAGGGCCCGCAACGCTTCTTCGAGCAGGACGGCACCACTGTACGAGCGGTCTACGGCCTGCACCGCAAATCCGGCCCCTGGCGGGAGGCCTCCGAGGCCTCGGTATTGCTCCGCATCGCCAGCCTCCTGCTCGGCCACGCCCCCTACGTCTTCCAGTGGAAGATCAACCCCAAGTCGACCGGCACGGGTGAGCACTGGCAATGGCACCGTGACTTCACCTTCTGGCAGCACGCCGACGGCATGCCCGCACCCGACGTGTTGACCGCCGCCGTCTTCCTCGACGACATCACCCAAGACAACGGCCCGCTCCGCCTCATCCCGGGCAGCCACCGCGTCACAACGCCTCACGAGCAGCAGCAACCCGCTCCACGGGACCTCGCATCCCACAACGGCAACGACTACGCCGGCCTCGTCTCCGCCCGCCTCTCCTACGCGCTCCCCGCCGAGACGGCCGAGGAACTCTCCTGTACCCACGGGGAATTCATGGCCACCGGGGGCGCCGGAAGCGTCGCCTTCTTCCACGGCAATCTCGTACACGGCTCCGCCCCCAACACGTCACCCCACCCCCGCACCCTCGGCCTCATCACCTACAACACCGTCCGCAATGCCCCGCCGGACCATGCCGGTTCACGACCGGAGTACTTCTACCGGCACCGCCCCGATCCGCTGGCCGAGACTCGGCCGTACGGCACGCCGTGATTGCCTGACACCGGATTCCGGCCCGGCTGAGCCGTGAACGTGAAGTCCTCACCCGACGAGTTCACGCGCTTCATCGACCGGCGGGCACGGTCTCCGCGTCGTTTCGCGGGGCCCGCTCCTCCGTGTCGGCCAGCCAGAAGAAGACCGGTGGCAGGCCGAGCTCGATCACGGTCAGCGCGATCTGGAACCAGTGCGGCCAGCCGTGCACGGCGAGGGAGAGAAGCCGGCTCGCGCCGCCCAGGAGGAAGACGCCGGCCAGCCACCGCACCGCCCGAGCCGGGATCGGACGCTGCCGCGCGGCCCAGAGCCAGGCCAGGCCGTAGCCGACGAAGGCGGCCCCCATGAACCGGCCCCAGCTGTCGACCGTCGCGCCCGCGGAACCGGCCCCGGGGATCGCCGCGTTGCCGAGTGCTACGTGGAACAGGCCGATCGCCACGCAGGTCCAGCCCATCAGTTGCGTGAGTGTGCGCAAAGCCCTGGCCATGATCTCTCCAAGCCGTCTCGATGGAGCCCAGTTGACATGTGTCTACTAGACTGGGGCGCTAAGTAGATGCGTGTCAACTAGACTTCATTCGTGCCTCCCCGCCAGCGACTCACCCCCGCCGACCGTCGCGCCCAACTCCTCACCGTCGGCGCGCGGCTCTTCGCCGCGCACCCGTACGCCGACGTGCTGATGGAGGAGGTCGCCGAAGAGGCCGGTGTCTCCCGGGCCTTGCTTTACCGTCATTTCCCCAGCAAGCAGGCCCTCTTCACGGCCGTCTACCAGCAGGCCGCGGACCAGCTGCTCGCCGAGACGCGGTTCGACCCCACCGACTCCCTGGTGGAACAGCTCATCCAGGGCATGGACGTCCACCTTGACTACTTCGTGTCGAACCGCAACGCCGTCCTCGCCGCGAACCGGGTCCTCGCGGGCGACCCGGTGATCCAGACGATCATGACGAACGAGCTGGACGCTCTCCGCGCGCGGTTGCTGGCCGTACTCCCACTCGCGGACGCGACTTCCCACGACGCCGTGTCCGCCGTCCTGAAGAGCTGGCTGGTCTTCGTCCAGGTCCTCTGCGTCGACTGGCTCACCCACGAGACCTGCACCCGCACCCAGTTGCGCGACGCCTGCATCGGCGCGGTCCTCGGCGCCCTCCGGCCGCTGCTCACCGAGGACCCCGCCCCGGACTGGCCGCGACAAGGGGTCGGCGGGGGTATCTAGGGTCTGCCGTCGCCGGACTGAGGGCACCGGTATAAGGCATCGTCGATGACGTCGTCGTCTGGCCTTGGGTTCCCGGTCCAGGCGTGTGGCTGCGAACAGGGCCCGTTCGTTGGACGCCGATGCGTGCCAGGGGACAGGTGAGAGCCCGCGCTGCCGCGCCGTAGCGGGCGGTCTGGCGGGCGCTCGGGGCACAGGGTCCAGGAATCAGCCGGTCACGACGTTGAAGGCCTCGTAGATCGTCGGTTCGACCTGCGGCATTCCGGCCTCGCGCAGCAACGGGGCGAGCCTCTCCCCGAAGCTCTGAAACGCCTCCTTGGACTCCCAGACGTCCGTGACGAACCATCCAGTGGGGCTGGGCCCGGTGGCATGGGAGATCAGGCCGGGCACGGGCCAGTCCGAGGGCTTCTTGACCAGGCCGCGTCCAGCGGTCATCAGGTCGGTGACCTGCTCGTACTGAGCTTGTGTGGCACCTGGGAAGTCGAAGGTGATGATGATCGACACGGGGGTTCCGCCTTCGGTCGGCTGATGGGGCCCTCTCAGCTGACCAGTACGTGCAGCGGGACGCTCGTTCAGTTCGGCCAGCCGGATGCAGCGAGCGCCTGGCCGGCTCTGGCCGGCCGACAGCGGTGCACGAGGTCGCCGGGAACGCACTACCCGAACCGTCAGGGCGCTGCCCGATGGGTGATGCGCGTGCGAGTCGACCGCCCCTGCACCGGCGTCCGGGGCACTCCCGGCCGATACCGCGCGCATGAGACCCGCCCGCCGGACTTCACTGCCCCGCCCTGCCGCGCTCACCGCGATCACCGGCCCTCATCGCCCCGGTCACGACGACCGCGACCGCCGGTGCCGGGACGAGTTACGGCGGCCACCGCCGGCCCTGCGTCAGTTCTCGGCTGCCCGATAAGGGCCCGGCCTCCGACATCCGGCGGATCGCCGAGCAGGCCAAGGCGGAGATGGACCTCAAGTCTGTGATCGTGCGGGTCACCGTCGATGGTCGCGAGGTCATCACAGCCGCGCTCGGCGAGTCGATGACGGGGGTTCCGGCCGACCCCGCCATGCATTTCCGGAACGGCGATGTGGCGATCGCCTACGTGGGCACGGCGCTTCTGCGGCTGGTCGACCAACCCCGCGGGGCGGCGTCAGTGGCTGGGGCTACGGTGCTGCGCATGAAGATCGAATCCCTTCTCGAGGACCTGGACAGCGACGACGCCGCGCGCATCGAGGCGGCCGCCGCACGGCTCGCGGAGCAGGCCGACAGCGTGGTGCCGGAACTGCTGCGCGGCGTGGCCGGCGTGCAGCGGACCGCCGATCTCCAGCCCGTCATGCGCGCGTTGCGGCACATCGGGCCGCCGGCGTTCGACGGCGTACTGGCGGCCTGGCAGCGCAAGGAGGTGACGGACTGGCAGGCGGATCGGTTCCTCGAGGTGTTCGACGAGCGCTCCGCCGACCAGTACGTGTCCCTGGCGGCCGATCCGGTCTACGGGAAGTCGGCCAAGGGCTTCCGGGGGCTCATCAGGCTGCGGGTGGAATCCGAGGCCGGACTGACGGCCCTGGTGGGCTGTTTCGCCCGGGCCCGCACCGTCCACTTCGCCGCATCCGACTACGCCCGCCTGCTGCACGACACCTTCCGACCGCGGCTGCGCTCCTTGTGCCGCGACCCGGCAGCGTCCCCGAGGATCCGGCGGGGCGCGATGGCGGCGCTGGTGGCGGGCGGCGGTGCCGACGCGCTTGACGACCGCGACCGGGCGGCGGTCGAGCGGCTGATACGGGTGAAGATCCAGGACGAGATCCCGAGGCTTCCGTCGTCGACCCTCAGCGGCTGGTGGATGGCCGTGCCCGGGGCGTCGTACGAGGGCGTCTTCGAGGCCTTGGGCCTGCACGACCGGCAGCCTGTCACGGTCGCCGCCGGCGTCCAGGCGAGTGAGAGCCGGGAGATCCGGGTGCCCGGGCCGGACGGCGTCGACCGCACCGTGGGGCGGGTCTTCGTCACCCCGGAGCTGAACGGCTGGCGCCTGGTCTTCGGTCCCTTCGACCTGATCGTCGGCGACCCCTGGGACGGCATGTTCGAGACGGTCGAGCGGCTCAGCGCCCACTGCGGCCAGGCCCAGTTCTTCTTCCTGGACGACGCCGGCGGCTCCGACGTGTGGCTGGTCGCCGAGAACGGCCGGGTGATCCGTCAGTACGTGGCCGAGGGCGACCCCGAATGGGAGGGCGACCCTCTGCCGTGGGAGACCATCGCGGTGGACGACCCGGACTTCGACCCCGAGCACGACGAGAGCCCGTCCAACGCCGGCACCATGGGTGCCCGGTCCGCCTGCGGGTACCTCTCGGTCGACCCCGACGCGGTCGGCCCGGACACCGTGGTGCGCGGCCACGGCTGGCTGGCCCTCACCGAACCGGGCGTCGGTCACGGTGCGTTCCCCGGGACGCTCCGCATCTGAGGCGCACCGTCGGAGGCCCCAGCCGCAGCTCCCTGCACCAGCCGCCGGCGGGCCCTGCCATCGCCCCGGCCGCCGGCGGGCCCTGCCATCGCCCCGGCCGTCGGTCCCGTCCCGGTCCGGCGGTCGGTCCCGTCCCGGTCCGGCGGTCGGTCCCGTCCTGGTCCGGCGGTCGGTCCCGTCCTGGTCCGGCCGTCGGTCCCGTCCTGGTCCGGCGGTCGGTCCCGCCTCAGCGCCCCGCGGCGCCCGCCCGCGGGGCGCCCTGCCCCTTGATGCACGGCCTGCGCGCAGTCGCGACCGTGGGCTGATCACCAGCTGCGCTCCAGCACGTACGTGAACAACGCGTCCAGATCCCCGGCGGCGCGGGGCGTCAGCGACGCCTCGCGCAGGCCGCAGCGGGCGGCGTCCATATGTCGGCGCGCCTCCTCTCGGGTCGCGGCTCGCCCGCCTGCCTCCTCCACGAGCAGAGCGGCGCGCGCCGCTGCCGCGTCGTCCATCGGCCCGGGGGATTCGAGCAGCACCGCCAGCTCCTGAGCGGCTTTCCCGCCCCCGGCGAGCGCGGCCAGCACCGGGTAGGTCTTCTTGCGTTGCCGGAGGTCGCCGTGGACGGGCTTGCCGGTCACCGCGGTGTCACCCCATATGCCGAGCAGGTCGTCCACCGCCTGGAAGGCGACGCCCAGATGACACCCTGACCGCTCGAGCACCGACACGGTCCCGGCAGGGGCGCCGCCGAGCACCGCACCCAGCCCGATCGCGGAGCCCAGCAAGGCCCCTGTCTTGCGCTCCGCCATGGACCGGTACTGTTCCGGCCCCACTGCACCGGATCCGCGCCACGGGCGCCGCTCGAACTGCAGGTCCTCGGCCTGCCCGCTCACCAGCGCACTCAGCGTCCCGGACAGGCTCCGGACCGCGGCCCCAGCCCACGGGCCGGGGGACTCGGCCAGAGTCTGCACCGCCAGGGCGTGGAGTGCGTCGCCGGCCAGGACGGCAGGGCCCGTCCCGTACGCCTTCCACACCGCCGGACGCTGCCGTCGCAGACCGTCGCCGTCCATGATGTCGTCGTGGAGCAGGGAGAACGTGTGCACCAACTCCACGGCCACCGCACCCGGGACGGCGACGCCGCCGTCCGCTCCTACGGCCTCGGCCCCCAGCACAGCGAGTGCCGCCCGGACCCCCTTGCCCTCGGATCCGCCCGGATCCGGCGTCCCGGCTACATCGCTCCAGCCCAGGGCATACGCCGCCATCTCGCCGTTCCAGGGGTGCAGCCGCCCTACCGCCTCCACCAGCGCAGGCCTGACCGCCTCGCGGCAACGCTCCAGGATGCCGGCCACCGCATCGCGCCGGCCCAGCGACGGCGACGGGTTCGAACTCGCCCGCGACGACGAAGGGATGGAACCCACGGGTGACGGCGATGGGATGGAACCCGCAGGTGACGGCGATGGGATGGAACCAACCGGCGACGAGGAAAGGAAGGAACTCATCGCAGTCCCTCCGCACCCGCACCGGCCACCCGCAGTGCCTCCACCGCGCCCGCCGCCAGCATCGGCCCCCCGGCCTCCGAGCTGACACGCGACCCGGCCCCAGCCTCGTCCGGCAGTGGCCCGATCCCCAGCTCGGCCGCCGCCTTCTCGACCATCTCCCGGGCGTGCCGCAGCCCGATGCGGTCCAGCATCGAGCGCAGTTCCGCCAGTTCTGCGGCGCTCTGCTCGGCGTCCCGGCCCAGGCGGGCACGCGCCTTGACCAGTCCCAGCCTCGACAGCGCCGTCCCGCGCGGCTCCTCCATCTCGCGGAACTCCTCGAGCGCCTGCGTATACAGCTCACGGGCCTCCGCGTACCGGCCCGCCCGATACAGCACGTTGCCGCGCATCTTGTGGTTGTAGGCGAGCGCGCTCGACAACCGGATCTCCCGGCAGGCCTCCTCCGCCTGCGACAGCAGCGACAGGGCGCGCTCCACGTCCCCGTCCCGCACGGACACCACATCGGCGATGCCCCTCAGCGCCCACGCCCACCCGCGCCGGTCCTCGGCACGCAACGCCGTCTCGGCCGCCTCCTCGAACAGTGCGAGCGCCTCGTCGTAGGCACCGGTGTTGCGATGCATCTGTGCGATGCCCTCCAGCGCCCACACCGTGTGCCGGGCCTCACCGCGCCGGCGGGCCTCGGCCAGCAACTGCTCGTGCAGCCTCCGCACAGCCGCGTAATCGCCCTGTATGCGTCCCGTCTCGGCAAGGCCGGCCAGCGAGTAGCCCCGTACGACGACATCGCCGCCCCGCTCACCCGCCTCGGCCGCCAACCGCAGCAACCGGTACGCCAGCCGCAACGCCCCCCGCTGCCGGGCCAGCGTGCCTCCGCTCCACAGCGCCCACGCCATCGCACCCTCATGACCTGCCGAACGCGCCGCCCGGTAGCTCGCCTTCCACGCCCGGTCGGCCTCATCGATCCGCCCCAGCCGCCGGCAGGCCTCCGCCACGGCCAGCCCGCAGCGCGCCGCCTCCCGCCGGTCGCCGGCCCGCTCCGCCGCCCGCAGCTCTTCGATTCCCCGGGCGAGCACCTCGGGCAACGAGGCGTTCACCGACAGAGACCCGAGAGCCCCCTGGTACTCCGGCGCCGACGCCTTCACCCGCTCCGCCTGGCTTACCTGACCTGCCATTTCCCAACCCTCCGTCAGTCGTCTTGAAGATCAAGACGTGGACGGGAAGCCGAGGTTCCGCGCAGGCCGCAATGTCCATCTCCGTACGGGCGCGGGGTCCTCCTTGAGTGCTACGCGCCCCACCGACAACTCGTCACCGAGACGTACGGCGACCGACGACCCGGTACTGCCGGGCTACGCCCGTGCCGCTCCAGGCGGAGGCGTCTGCTCTCTCCTCGCTGACGCAGTACCAGCGCGGTCGCGAGGGCCGGGCCGAGGGCGGCATGCCCATGAGGTGAGCGAGCAGGAACAGGCCGATGGTGGTGGGGCGTTGGCGGTCGCGTGCCCGCGCCCCCGCCGCCCGGGTCTTTTACCCGGGTCGGACGCCGCAGGGCGATTCAGCTGAGGGCGCGTCAGGTGAGGTCCACGCCTTGCGCGTGGGCGTGTGCCGTCACCCCGTCGGCGCCCACGGATACGGCGGTGGCCTTCAGGCCCATGGGGAGGGGCGGCAGCTGCCGTCGTTGCTTCGACAGGGCCCTGCCGATGGCGGGAGCGGTCGGGTCGATCGGGCGGCCTGCCAGGGCGGCGCTGTCCGCCTGCAGCGTGACGGCGCCTGCGTCGAGGCGGAGTTCGGCCGTGATGATCAGCGGCATCCCCAGGACGCCGGACTCGATCCGCAGTCGGCCGTTGCCGGCGTCGGAAAGCCGGACCTTCCGGCCGCCCTGTGAGCCGAGTGAG
>NZ_DATCVQ010000297.1:0-25642 GCF_036566765.1 Streptomyces sp. | reverse complement strand
TCTTCTTCGCCCTCACCGCCACCGCCAACGTCCCCGCCCAGTCCACGGAGGCTGTCCGATGAGCACCCTGTCCCTCGCCGTACGCGACTCCGGCACGATGCTGCGCCGCAACCTCCTGCACGCCCGGCGCTACCCGTCGCTGACCCTGAACCTGCTGCTCACGCCGATCGTCCTGCTGTTGCTCTTCGTCTACATCTTCGGCGACACCATGAGCGCGGGCATGGGCGGCGGCGCGGACCGCTCCAGGTACATCGCCTACGTCGTGCCGGGCATCCTGATGATGACCATCGGAGGCACCGTGGTCGGGACCGCGGTGTCGGTCTCCAACGACATGACCGAGGGCATCATCGCCCGCTTCCGCACGATGGCGATCCACCGCGGCTCGGTGCTCATCGGCCACGTCATCGGCAGCGTGCTGCAGTCGGTCGCCAGCGTGGTCCTCGTGGGCACCGTCGCCGTGGCCATCGGCTTCCGGGCCACGAATGCCACGGCCCTGGAGTGGCTGGCGGCGTTCGGGCTGATGGCGCTGGTCGCCCTGGCGCTCACCTGGATCTCGGTCGGGATGGGCATGGTGAGCGCGAACGCCGAGGCGGCCAGCAACAACGCGCTGCCGCTGATCGTCCTGCCGCTCATCTCCAGCGCCTTCGTCCCCCTCGACGCGATGCCGGGCTGGTTCCAGCCGATCGCCGAGTACCAGCCGTTCACGCCGGCCATCGAGACTCTGCGCGGGCTGCTGCTCGGCAGCGAGATCGGGCACAACGGGTGGCTCGCAGTCGCCTGGTGCCTGGCTCTCACCGCGCTCGGCTACTTCTGGTCGAAGGCGGTCTTCAACCGCGACCCGAAGTAGCCGAGACGACCACGCAGGCCGCCTCCCATGACCCGCCACGGCCCCACCGGACCGCTCCGACCGACCGCATCCGCACGGTACTTACCCTTGGAGGAACCCATGCCGTACGACCCGCACACCGACGCCGAGACCACCGCCGGCGCCGCCCCGCACGACCCCGTCACCCTGCCCACCGGCCGCGCCCCCGGCTGTCCCTTCGACCCGGCGCCCGGGCTCGACCGGCTCCGCGAGGAACTCCCGCTGCGCCGGATGACGTTCCCCGACGGACACGTCGGATGGCTGGCCACCGGGCACGCGGAGGTCCGCGCGATCCTCGCCGACCCCCGGTTCAGCTCGCGGTACGAGCTGATGCACTACCCCTTCCCCGGCGGCCCCGAGGGCCCGTTCCCGCCCGCCCCGGTCGGCGACATGACCGGCATGGACGCACCCGAGCACACCCGCTTCCGGCGGCTGCTCATGGGTAAGTTCACCGTCCGTCGGATGCGCCTGCTCACCGAGCGCGTCGAGCAGATCGCGGCGGAGCACCTCGACGCCATGGAGCGGCAGGGTCCCGGCGTGGACCTCGTACCGGTGTTCGCGCAGCCGATCCCGGCGCTGATGATCTGCGAGCTCCTCGGCGTGCCCTACGCCGACCGCGAGACCTTCCACGGGTACGCCGTCACGATCATGTCGCTCGACGCCACGCCGGAGGAGCGATTCGCGGCCATGACGGGGCTGGAGGAGTACATGCGCGGCCTCGTCGTCGCCAAGCGGGCCGAGCCCACCGACGACCTGCTGGGCGACCTGGCCCGGGACACCGACCTCACGGACGAGGAACTGACGGGTGTCGGCGGGTTCCTGCTCGCGGCCGGCCTCGACACCACCGCCAACATGCTGGCGCACGGCACGTTCGCCCTGCTGAGCAACCCCGCCCAGGCCGCGGCGCTGCGCGCCGAGCCCGAGCTGGCGGGCCAGGCCGTCGAGGAGCTGATGCGCTACCTCACCATCGCGCACACCTCCGTGAAGTCGGCTCTGGAGGACGTGGAGCTGGCCGGTCAGGTCATCCGCGCCGGCGAGTCCGTCGTGCTCTCCCTGGACGCGGCCAACCGCGACCCGAGGAAGTTCGCCGACCCCGACTCCCTGGACCTGCGCCGCACGGCGGCCGGCCATCTGGGCTTCGGGCACGGCATCCACCAGTGCCTGGGCCAGCAGCTGGCCCGCGTGGAGATGACGGTCGCCCTCCCGGCCCTGCTGACCCGGTTCCCGACGCTGCGCCTCGCGGTGGACGCGAAGGACGTGCCGCTGCGTACGGACATGAACATCTACGGCGTGCACAGCCTGCCGGTCACCTGGGACGAGGTGTAGTCCGATGGAGCTCACCGTCGACCGTGACCGCTGCCAGGGCGCCGGGATGTGCGCCCTGACCGCCCCCGAGGTCTTCGACCAGGACGACGAGGACGGCCGCGTGCTCCTCCTCACGCCCACCCCGCCCGCCCCTCGGCGGCAGTCCGCCCGGATGGCGGCCGGGCTCTGCCCCGCGGCGGCGATCACCGTCAAAGAGGGGTCCTGACCCGGCTCCGCCGGGGAGCATGACGAAGCGACAAGAGCGTGACGGCGACTCGACGCCACGCCCTTGTCGCTCCGCCGCGTTCCCCGGACAGTACGGAAATGGCGAACGTAGTGCTGGTGGGCACGCTGGACACCAAAGGACTGGAGTACGGGTGGCTGCGCGAGCGGCTGCTGCGGCACGGCGTCGACGTGGTCGTCGTCGACGCCGGGGTGATGGGGACGCCGCGCGTCCGCGCCGACGTGTCCCGTGCCGAGGTGGCGCGGGCGGCCGGAGTCGATCTGGAGCGGTTACGGGCCGAGGGCGACCGGGGCGCGGCGGTGACGGCCATGGCGCGCGGCGCGGCCGCGGTCGTGACGGGGCTGTACGAGCGGGGCCGGCTGGACGGCGTGCTCGCGCTCGGCGGCAGCGGGGGCACGTCGCTCGCGACCCGGGCGATGCGGGAACTGCCGCTCGGGGTGCCGAAGGTGATGGTGTCGTCGATGGCCTCCGGCGATGTCTCGGTCTACGTCGGCTCGGCGGACATCACGATGATGTACAGCGTCGTCGACATCGCGGGGGTCAACCGCGTCTCGGCCCCGATCCTGGCGAACGCCGTCGACGCGGTCGCCGGGATGGCGCGGGGCTGCGCCGCCGGATCGCGGGCGCTGCGCCCCGCCGACCTGGGTCGGGGCACAACGGGCGGCCGGCCGCTGATAGGGGCCAGCATGGCCGGGGTGACGACGCGCGGGGTCGACGCGGCCCGCGAGCGGATGACCGGTCTCGGCTACGAGGTGCTGGTCTTCCACGCGAGCGGGACCGGCGGCCGGACGCTCGAATCGCTGGCAGGGCAGCGGCTGTTCGCCGGGGTGCTCGACCTGACGCTCTGCGAGCTCGCGGACGATATGTGCGGCGGCATTCTGACGGCCGGCCCCGACCGGCTGCGCGCCGCCGGGCGGGCCGGGATCCCGCAGGTCGTGGGCCCTGGCGCGCTGGACCTGGTGAAGTTCGGCCCTCCGGAGACCGTTCCGGCCCGGATGCGGCATCGGGACGTACGGGTGCACAACCCGTCCATCACGGTCGTCCGCACGACGCGGGAGGAGTGCGCGGAGCTCGGCCGGCGGGTCGCCGCGCGGCTGCGGGCCGCCACCGGGCCGACCGCGGTCTGTCTGCCGCTGCGGGGGCTGTCCACGCTGGGGGCGCCGGGCGGGCCCTACCACGATCCGGCCGTGGACGAGGCGCTGTTCGAGGCGGTACGGGACGGGCTGCGGGGCAGCGCGGTGGACGTGGTGGAGATCGACGCGGACGTCAACGACCCGTCGTACGGGCGGGCCGCCGCGGATCTGCTGCATCGGATGATCGCGGCGACGGCGGCCGCCTGACGGCCCGCAGCGGGCCCACAGCGGCGCCCAGCGGCACTGCAACGGCCTCGACATGACGGTCCGCAGCAGCCCGGCGACGCGGAGCGACGGCCGCATGATCTGCACACCGATTGCGCAGAGGTCACACCGCCTCCCGACGATCCGTCCGGTTCGGCGCGGCCCGCCGGCCGGACCGGGCCCCCTCTGTGCCGGAATGCCCAGTTCCGGTTCAGCGCCGACACCGGTTCCGGTTCAGCGCCTACACCTCCGGCCGGCGGTCGCGTCGGGTGATCCCGTGAAGAAGGCGCCGTCAAGCGATGGACGGGTGTGCACGGGATCGCAATCCGACGCACCGGAGCGCCCGTTGGCGGCTCTGTTCGATTGGCTGGGCGGCGCGCGGACGTGCTTTGATCCAGGCCTCCTCGGAAGCTCCCCCTCCGGATCGATGCCACCGGTCCGGTGCCCAGCATTCCGTGGGTGTTTCGATACGTCCCCATGTGAAGGGAAATGCACATCATGAACCCCCAGATCGAGACCATGGAAATCTCCGACGCCGACCTGGACAACGTGTCCGGTGGTCTCGGTGGCGGCGTCGTCGCCAACGGCACCCTCGCCATCGACGGCCTCGCCCCGGCCGTGACCCCGCTCCTCGGCACCGTCGTCGGCACCGTCGAGGGCGTCACCGGCCTGAACACCTCCCCGGTCGCGGGCCTGGTCAACGCCACCATCGCCGGCGTCTGATCTCATGTCGCGTCGCATGCCCCGGGGCCGCCCAGGCGACCCCGGGGCATGCGCGCGCCGCCTCGGTTGAGGGAAGAGTTCCATGCAGTTCCGCCAACAGGCCCTCTCCAAGCTGCAGTCCGGCGACGACATCGACCTGCCGGTGCGCTTCGCCCGCCCCCAGGGCTGGCTCGTGCTGACCGTCACGGTCCTCGTGATGGCCGCCGCCTCCGTCTGGGCCGTCACCGGCACCGTCTCGTCCACGCTGACCGCCCCCGGGCTGCTCACCCACGCGCAGGGCGGCTACGTGCTGCAGAGCCCCGTCGCCGGGCAGGTCACCGAGGTCCTCGCGAAGGAGGGCGACCGGGTCGCCGCCGACACGCCGCTCCTCGAACTGCGCACCCCCCAAGGCACCGGCCTCGTCCGCACCCTCGCCGCGGGCCGCCTGACCGCCCTCGCCGCCGGCATCGGCGCCGTCGTCACCGTCGGCGCCGAAGTGGCCGCCGTCGAGCGGGTGCAGGGCCCCGACGACCCGCTGAAGGCCGTGGTCTACCTGTCCGCCGAGAACGCGCCGAACGTCCCCGTCGGCGCGTCCGTGGACCTCACCGTCCAGTCCGTGGCGCAGCGCGAACACGGAGTGCTGCGCGGCCGCGTCGAGTCCGTGGGCCGCATCGCGCAGTCCCGTCAGCAGATCGCGGCCTTCCTCGGCAGCGGCCAACTGGCCGAGGAGTTCGTCCGGCAGGGCCGGACCCTGCCGGTCCTGGTGCGCCTGGAGCGCGCGCCGGGCACCGCGTCCGGGTACGCCTGGTCGTCCGCCGGGGGCCCGCCGTACCGCCTCGCCTCCATGACGCCGCTCAGCGGCGTCGTCCGGCTGGCCGAGCAGCATCCGATCGATTGGCTGATGCCGTGACCGCACAGCGCCGCCTGCCCCCGGCGGACCGGCGCCGCCGCCGTCCGCAGCCGTCCCCGACGCAGCGGCAGTCCTCGCAGCCGCCCTCGAACCGTCGGCGTCCGGACCGGCGGCAGCCGCGCAAGCAGCAGCCCACGACGCAGAAGTCCGTGCGCACCCCCACCGTCCTGCAGATGGAGGCCGTGGAGTGCGGCGCGGCCGCGCTTGCGATGGTGCTCGCGCACTTCGGCCGTCATGTGCCGCTGGAGGAGCTGCGGATCGCCTGCGGCGTGTCCCGCGACGGCTCGCGCGCCAGCAACGTCCTCAAGGCGGCCCGCAGTTACGGCCTGCAGGCCAAGGGCATGCAGATGGAGCCGGCGGCGCTGGCCGGGGTGCGGCCGCCCGCCATCCTGTTCTGGGAGTTCAACCACTACGTCGTCTACGACGGCATGGGCCGCAGGCTCGGCCGCCGTGGCGTGCACATCAACGACCCCGACAAGGGCCGCCGTTTCGTGCCGTCCGAGGACTTCGACTCGAGCTTCACCGGTGTCGCCCTGGTCTTCGAGCCCACGGCCGACTTCCGCCCGGGCGGCCGCCGGCCGGGCGTGCTGCGCGCACTGCCGGCCCGACTGCGCGGCACCACGGGCACCCTGCTGGCGACACTCCTCGCGAGCCTGCTCCTGGTCGCGGTCGGCGCGGCGCTGCCCGCGCTGAGCCGGACGTACATCGACCTCTTTTTGATCGGTGGTCAGACCTCCCTGCTCGGCCCGCTGTTCGCGTCCATGGTGACGCTGGTGGCGCTCACCGCCGTGCTGACCGGACTGCAACAGGCCAACCTGCTGCGCGGCCGGATCATCTCGTCCACGCTGAGCAGCGCCCGCTTCCTGCGCCATCTGATGCGGCTGCCGGTCGGCTTCTTCGCCCAGCGCAGTCCGGCCGATCTCGTGCAACGGCTGCAGTCCAACGACGCCGTCGCCGAGACGCTGGCGCGCGACCTCACGGCCGCCGCCGTGGACGGCGTCGTGGTGCTCCTGTACGCCGTGCTGCTGTGGACGTACGACCCTCAACTCACCCTGGTGGGCGTGGCGATCGCGCTGCTCAACGTGGTCGCGATGCGGATCGTGGTCCGGTTGCGTGCCACCGGCACCCAGAAGCTTCGCGCCGACAGCGCCCGGCTGACCAACACCTCGTACACCGGCCTCCAGCTGATCGAGACGATGAAGGCGACCGGCGGCGAGAACGGCTTCTTCCGCCGCTGGGCCGGCCAGCACGCCACCACGCTCGACGTGCAGCAGCGGCTCGGCGTGCCGAGCGCGGTCCTGGCGATCGTCGCCCCGACCCTGGCGACCTGCAACAGCGCGCTGATCCTGTGGATCGGCGGACTGCGGGCGGTGGAAGGCCACCTGTCGATCGGTCTGCTCGTCGCGTTCCAGGCGCTGGTGGCGCGGTTCACCGCGCCGATCACCCGGCTCAACGGCGTGGCGGGCCGGATCCAGGACTTCGCCGCGGACCTCGCCCGGCTGAAGGACGTCGAGAACTTCCCGGTCGACCCGGTGTACTGGGGCCCCGACCCCGAGGCCGACACCCGCCGGCTCAAGGGCCACGTGACGCTGGAGGACATCACCTTCGGCTACAGCCCGCTCGACAAGCCCCTGCTCAGCGGCTTCTCACTGACCGTCGGCCCCGGGCAGCAGATCGCCCTCGTCGGCGGCTCGGGCAGCGGCAAGTCCACCGTCTCCCGGCTCATCTCGGGGCTCTACAACCCCTGGGAGGGGACGATCCGCATCGACGGCCAGCGGCTCGACGACATCCCGCGTGGCACGCTCGCCGCGTCCGTCTCCTTCGTCGACCAGGACGTGTTCCTCTTCGAGGGCACGGTCCGGGACAACGTGGCGCTGTGGGACCCGTCGATCCCCGACGAGGCGGTGACCGCCGCCCTGAAGGACGCCGCGCTCCTGGACGTGATCACGCGCCGCCCCGACGGCATCCACGGCCGGGTCGAGCAGGACGGCCGCAACTTCTCGGGCGGCCAGCGCCAGCGCCTGGAGATCGCGCGGGCGCTGGTGCGCCGGCCGAGCGTCCTGGTCCTCGACGAGGTGACGAGCGCCCTCGACGCGGAGACCGAGCGCACCATCATCGACAACCTGAGGCGGCGCGGCTGCGCCTGCGTCGTCATCGCGCACCGGCTGAGCACCGTCCGCGACAGCGACGAGATCCTGGTGCTCGACCACGGCACGGTGGTGGAGCGCGGCCGGCACGAGGAGCTGGTCGTCGCCGGGGGCGCGTACGCCGAGCTGGTCAAGGAGCACTGACGTGTCGTCCGCGTACTCGCCCGAGGCCGCCGGCCCGTACACCCAAGAGCCGTACCAGCAGGATCCGCAGCATCAAGTCCCGTACCAGCAGGGCCCGTTCGAGCAAGCTGCACCGGCGGACCCCGTCGTCCACGCCCTGGGCGGCCTCGGCACACCCGTCGACTGCGCCGGGCTGCGCAGCCTGCCGCTGGAGGGGCCGCATGTGCTGTGGCTCGTCGTGTGCGGGGCGCTCGACCTGTTCGCGGTCGACGCGATCGAGCAGGGCGCCTGGCACTTCCTGGGCCGCCTGGAGGCGGGGACGCTGCTGCTCGGCCCGGTCGAGGGCCCCCGGCACACCCTGCTCGGCCGGCCCTCGCAGGACTGCCTGCTGCGCCGGATCGACCTGCGGGAGCTGCACCGGCCGGAGTACGAGACGTACGGCGCGTACGACGAGTACGGCGTCTGGCACACATACGAGTTCACCCAGCCCCTGGCGTACGCCCCCGACGCCCCGCTCGGGCCGCTGGAGCACGCCTTCGCGCTCGGCGTGGGGCGCGGCCTGGGCGTCCTGATCGAGGCCCCGCTCGACGGCCGTCCGTCCGGCGACGACGCCGCGACCGACGACGACGTCCTGTGGATGCAGGTCGAGCCGGGCAGTGTGCAGTACGGCGCGTCCGTCAGCGCGGACGCGGCGGCCGACCTGCTCGTCGACGGCGCGATGTGGCAGCGCATGGTCAACCAGCAGCACCGGTTGCTGTCCGCCGTGGACCGCTGGATCGAGCGCCTCGACCGCGCCCACGAGGACCGGGCCGCGGAGGGCATCAAGGCCGGCGAAGCCGTGCGCGCCCGCGCCGACCAGGCGCTGCTCGCGTCGATCGGCCGGTCCGACCGGTCGCGGCGCGGCGACGGCGCTCGGGACGCGGCCGGCGACCGGGCGGCGGACGATGCCACGTACGCCGTCTGCCGGCTGGTCGCGTCGGCGAGCGGCATCACGCTCCCGGAGGCCCCGCGCGGCAGCGACGCGAACGACCGCGTCCCACCGGTGGAGCGCATCGCCTCGGCCGCGCGCCTGCGCACCCGCGAGGTCCGGCTCGACGGACGCTGGTGGCGGGAGGACTGCGGCCCCCTGGTCGGACATCGGGCCAGGTCGGGCGCGCCGGTCGCGCTGCTGTGGCGGCGCGGGCGGTACGAGGCGGTGAACGCGGCCACCGGGCGGCGGAGCCGCGTCGACTCCGAGAACGCGGAGGAGTTCGAGCCGCGCGCGGTCATGTTCTACCGGCCGTTGCCCAAGGGGCCGGTGACGCCGTGGCGGCTGCTCCGCTTCAGCCTGCGCAACACCCAGCGGGACCTGCGGAACCTGTTCCTCGGCGGCCTGGTGACGGTCGGCCTCGGCGCGCTCGTGCCGATCGCCACCGGGAGGGTGCTCGGCGAGTACGTGCCGAACGCCCGGACCGACCTGATCGTGCAGGTCTCCGTCGGCGTGCTGCTCGCCGGCGTGGTCACCGCCGCTTTCATGCTGCTGCAGAACCTCACCGTGCTGCGGATGGAGGGCCGGATCGAGGCCACGCTGCAACCCGCCGTCTGGGACAGGCTGTTGCGGCTGCCGACGGGGTTCTTCGCCGAGCGCTCCACCGGAGAGCTGGCGAGCGCGGCCATGGGGATCAGCGCCGTCCGCCAGGTGCTGTCCGGTCTCGGCCCGGTGGTCGTGCAGGCCGGCACGGTCGGCGCGATGAACGTCGTGCTGCTCTTCTCGTACAGCGCGTCGCTCGCGCTGGTGGCGCTCGCCATGCTCGCCGTCGTGGGCGCGGTGTTCCTCGGGATGGGGCTGTGGCAGCTGCGCTGGCAGCGGCGGCTGGTCGCGCTCGGCAACAAGCTCAACAACCAGGCGTACCAGACGCTGCGCGGGCTGCCGAAGCTGCGCGTCGCGGCGGCGGAGAGCTTCGCGTACGCCGCCTGGGCGCGCGAGTTCGCCCGGTCGCGGGAGCTCCAGCAGCGGGCCGGGCGGATCAGGAACCTGAGCACGGTCCTCGACGCGGTCTGTCTGCCGCTCTGCTCGGTGATCATGTTCATGCTGCTCGCGGGGCCGGCCCGCGGCACGCTGTCCGCCGCCGGGTTCCTCACCTTCAGCACCGCCCTGACCATGCTGCTGACCTCCGTCACCCAGGTCACCGGCGCGCTGGTCTCGGCGGCCGCCGCGCTGCCGCTGTTCGAGCAGGTCAGGCCGCTCCTGGACGAGGAGCCGGAGGTGCGCGGCGCGGGGGCGCGGCCCGGTGCGCTGTCCGGCGAGATCGAGGCCCGCAACCTGACGTTCCGCTACACCGAGGACGGCCCGCTGGTCCTCGACGATGTCTCCCTGCAGGTCCGGCCGGGCGAGTTCGTGGCGGTCGTCGGCCCCAGCGGCTGCGGCAAGTCGACCCTGCTGCGGCTGCTCATCGGCTTCGACCGGCCCGGGTCCGGGAGCGTGCTGTACGACGGTCAGGACCTGGCCGCCCTCGACCAGGCGGAGGTCCGCCGCCAGTGCGGGGTCGTGCTGCAGAACGCGCAGCCGCTGTCCGGCTCGATCCTGGAGTGCATCCGCGGCACGGAGGCGTACTCCCAGGAGGAGGTGGCCGAAGCGGTGGCGATGGCGGGGCTGGCCGAGGACATCCAGCGGATGCCGATGGGCCTGCACACCATGATCTCCGGCGGCGGAGCGGTCTCGGGCGGCCAGCGCCAGCGCCTGATGATCGCGCAGGCCCTGGTGCGGCGGCCGCGCATCCTGTTCTTCGACGAGGCCACCAGCGCGCTGGACAACGAGACGCAGGGCGTCGTCATGGACAGCACCCGCAAGCTGAGCGCGAGCCGGCTGGTGATCGCGCACCGGCTGTCCACGGTGATGGACGCCGACCGGGTGATCGTCATGGCGGACGGCCGCATCGTCGAACAGGGCCCGCCGGCCACGCTGCTGGCGACACCGGGCGGCCACTTGCAGGAGCTGGTACGCCGTCAGATGCGGTGACGGGCGAGTGGGTGCGCCGGTGCGTCAGCCCCCTGGAATCGTGAGCGCGCCGCCGCGGTAGTAGCCCTCCTGCTCGGCGTCGACGTACGGGGCCATCGCCTCGCGGCGCTCCCGCTCCGCGTCGGAGGACTGCCAGCCCTCGCAGGCGTCCTGGGACTCCCAGACCGACACCCCGGTGATCTCGTGGCCGTCCTCGGACCAGTACGCGAACGCGTGCAGCATCCCGGCCGGATGGATCGACGGACGCCAGGCCCGCTCGAACTCCGCCAAGGCGCCCGGCTTGATTCGGCGCGTCGTGACCCAGACAAAGTGCTGCTCCATCGCAGCCTCCTCGCATGCGGGAATGGGGACGCCCCCGCCCTTTGACCACCGTAGGCCCGCCCGTCCCGTCCCGCCTCTGTGGAGGGGGACGACGACGGCGACTAGGGTGAGGTGAGGAGCCAGGTGGAGAACCCGGAGCCCGTCATGCGCGGACACCGCCCCGAGCCGCCGGACAGCGCGCAGCAGCTGCTGGTCTCGCTCGGACAGCTCGTCGATCAGGCCCTGGACCGGATCAAGTACCAGCGGGCCAGGGTCGAGCTGGCCATTGCGCTGCAGCGGCACATGCTGCCGCCCGGACTGCCGGAGCTGCCGGGGCTGAAGCTCGCCGCGCGGTACACCCCGTCGCGGGACGGTCTGGACGTCGGCGGCGACTGGTACGACGCCTTCGTGATGAGCGACGGGGCACTCGGGATCGCGATCGGCGACGTGCAGGGGCACGACGTGGAGGCCATCGCCTTCATGGGGCAGGTGCGCACCAGTCTGCGCGCGATCGCGCAGGCGACGAGCGACACCCGAGAGGTGCTGGGCCGCGCGAACGACCTGCTGATCGCCATGGGCTGCGATCTCTTCGCGACGTGCTGCTTTCTGCGGTTCGACCCGGTGACCCGCGATCTCACGGTGTCCCGGGCCGGCCATGTGCCGATGATCTGGGCGACGGCGGGAGGCCGCCACGGCATCGCGCTCGACAGCGGCGGGCCGCCGCTCGGCATCGCCCCGGGCGAGCACTACCCGGTGACCCACCGACGGCTGACGGAGGCAGGGGTCCTCGTCCTGGTCACCGACGGGGTGGTCGAGGGCCCGCACTACCCGATGGAGCGGGGGCTGGCCGAGGTGGCGAACCTGGTGCGCCGGGGGTTCGACGCCGACCCCGACGTGCTGGCCGACGCCGTCGTGAAGACGGCCGACCTGACCGGGCACCGCGACGACGCCGCGGTCCTCGTCGTCCGCTACGACGGTCCGGAGGAAGAGGAACCGGTCCCACCGCCGGACGCCTGAGCCGGTCCAGCGAGCGTCCGGGCCGGTCCGACAGCGCGGCCCCGAGGTCGCCGACGGTCGGACGGGAGCGCAGACTGCTGTCGTGCGCAGTGCACAGAACGGTCGTCGCGGGTCCGACGCGCGGCGCGATCTCGCCGATCACGGGTCCTACGCGCGGCGCTTCCTCGCCGATCACGGGCTCTACGTGCTGCGCGTCCTCGTCGTCGCGGCCCTGTACTACGGGGCCGCCCGGCTCGGGTTGCTCCAGCAGCTCGTCCGCGACCAGGTCACCCCGCTGTGGCCGCCGACCGGCGTGGCGCTGGCCGCGCTGCTCGTCCTCGGCGTGCGGGTCTGGCCGGGCATCGCGCTGGGCGCTTTCTTCGTGAACGTGTTCCTCGGCCCTTCGGTGCTCGCCGTGCTGGCCATCACTGCCGGCAACACCCTGGCTCCGCTCGCCGCGCTGCTGATGCTGCGCAGAGCCGGTCTCCGGCCCGATCTGGACCGACTGCGGGACGTGCTGGCGCTGGTCTTCCTCGGCGCGCTCGCCGGGATGCTGATCAGTTCGACGATCGGCACCGGCGCGCTGGTCCTCTCCGGGGCGGTGGAGGCCGGCGACTTCTGGTCGACCTGGTCGGTGTGGTGGACCGGCGACGCGATGGGCATCCTCGTCGTCACGCCATTCCTGCTGGTCCTGCGCCGCGCCAGGTGGCCGGTGCGCGCCTCACCGGGGCGCTGGCTGGAGGCGGGCGCGCTCGCCGCGGGCACGGTGCTGACCACGCTCCTGGTCACCCGCACGCCCCACTCGAGCCTGCTGTTCCTCGTCTCGCCCTTCCTGATCTGGGCGGCGTTCCGCTTCCAGCTGGCCGGCGCGGCGCCGTGTGCGCTCACGGTGTCGACCCTGGCGATCATGGCCGCCGCCGCGGGCGACGGCCCGTTCGACCAGGAGGATCTCTTCTCGGACATGGTGACGCTTCAGGCGTTCAACGGGACGACGGCGCTGACCGCCCTCCTCATCGCGGCCGTCATCACCGAACGCAACCGCACGCATGAGGAGATCCGGCGGATCTGCGCCCGGTTCGCCCTCATGGTCGCCCAGCTGGACCCCCGGCCCGACGGCTATGTCTTCCCGCCCTTCGAGGACGACGTGCAGCCCGGGGACGACGAGGCCCCGCCCTGGGGGCCTGCGCCATGACCTAAGGTGGCGGTGTGCCCTCGTACAGCATTGGGCAGGCCGCGCGTTTGCTCGGAGTGAGCTCGGAGACCGTCCGCCGATGGGCGGACGGCGGTCGGCTGCGGATGGAACGCGACGGCTCGGGCAACCGGGTCGTCGACGGCGCGAGCCTGGCCGCCTTCGCCCAGGAGCGCGGGGCCGGTCTGCACGCCGTGCCGGAGGACGTGCCGACGTCCGTGCGCAACTCGTTCGCCGGGATCGTGACGGCGATCCGCTTCGACGACGTGATCGCCCAGGTCGAGGTGCAGTCCGGCCCGCACCGCCTGGTCTCGCTGGTGACACGCGAGGCCGTCGAGGAGCTGGGACTCGAGGTGGGCGTGACAGTCACCGCACGCGTGAAGTCGACGAACGTCCACGTCGACCTGCCCTGATCCCCCGGATGCGCCCGGGCCGTCAGCGGCACAGCAGCGCCGCCCGCAGGTCCACCTTGTGGTCGAGGCCGTGGTGCGCAAGGCGATCCCCGAGGACACCAGCCACGAGAAGGCGCCGCCGGACTGGGTGACCGGCCAGGGCACCGCCGTGTCGACTGCGCGGGCCGACTGGTCACCCTCAAGGAGCTGTACGAGGCGGCCCACGCCAAGGGGGCGGCGAGCGAGATCAGCGCCGAGGGGCACTTCGGCGGCACCCCCGCTCGGTGGCGTTCAACGCCCAGTGGTTCCGGCTGGCCGTGGACCCCGGCACCGGCGAGATGAAGATCGCCGGGCGCTTGGGGCATGCACCTGGAGGATGCGAGTGTCCCACTCGTAGAAAGCTCACAACTGCGGGTGCAACAGCATCCTTTGCATGGCAATCGCGATTCTCCGTCCGAGTCGTCGGGTATCACTGGGCGCAGCCACCGCCGATCCGACGGCCCGAAGGGGATGGACGATGAGTCGACCGAGTACCGCACCAGGCTTCGCCCTCTGGGGGGACGTGGCCCACCCGACCACGCTCACCGTCGCGGACCTGCGCGCGGGCTGGGCCCAGCACCGCGCCGACGTCGTCTTCGACTGCGCGACCGCCGGTCCGCAGCGCCACACGTTCGAGGGGCCGCTGCTGCGCGAGGTCGTGAGCCTGACCCGTCCGGCCTTCGACCCGGCCCGGCGCAAGGAGCGCTCCCGCTTCCTGCTCACCGTGAACGGGGGCGACGGTCACCACACGGTCCTGTCGTGGGCGGAGATCGACGCCGACTTCGGCGACGCCCCGATGCTGCTCGCGACCCGCATGGACGACGCGGACCTCGACGGAGCCGGCGCCCAGCTCGTCGTCCCGTCCGACCGTTGCGGGGCGCGGTACGTCAGCGCCGTCACCGCGATCTGGATCGGCGCCTGCCGGACCCCGGGGGCTCCCCCGTCCGAGGGCTGAGACACAGGGAGGCCTCACCTCATCCCTTCCTCCAAGCGAGCTCGCATTCGCGATGGAGGGTCCCACAGGCTTATTGCATATGCGAGCCCGATCGGCCTACCGTGTCGCACATGCAGTCCTACACCATCGGCCAGGCCGCCCGTCTGCTCGGCGTCAGCCCCGACACGGCGCGCCGCTGGGCGGACGCCGGCCGGGTCGCGACCCATCGCGACGAGAGCGGACGGCGTCTCATCGACGGCCGGGCGCTGGCCGCGTTCTCCGTGGAGATCGGCCAGAGCGGCGGCGACGAGGACGCGTCGTACACCTCGGCGCGCAACGCCTTCCCCGGCATCGTCACCGCGATCAAGCTCGGCGACATCGCGGCCCAGGTCGAGATCCAGGCCGGACCGCACCGCCTCGTCTCGCTCCTGACCCGGGAGGCCGTGGAGGAGCTGGGGCTGGAAGTCGGCATGCAGGCCACCGCCCGCGTGAAGTCGACCAGCGTGCACATCGACCGCACCTGACCCCTCACGCAGTTCCAGGCGTCGCCGGCACGGCCGGCCCTCCCCGCCCACGCATCTTCGGCTCGTCCCCAAGGAGTTCAGACCCCATGTCCCTCACCGTCCCCAGACGCCGTGCCGCCGCCGTGCTGACCGCCGCCCTGCTCGTCCCGCTCGCCGCCTGCGGCACCGACGCCAAGAAGGACACCGCCGGGGCCGAGGCGTCCCAGTCCGGCAGCGGCGCGCCCGCCGCGCAGCTCACCGTGCTCGCCGCGGCCTCGCTCACCGACGTGTTCAAGACCGCGGGCGCGGCGTACGAGAAGTCCCACCCCGGCACGAAGATCACCTTCTCCTTCGCCGGCTCCCAGGAGCTCGTCGCGCAGGTCGCCCAGGGCTCTCCCGCGGACGCGCTGGTCACCGCCGACACCAAGAGCATGGACAAGGTGAAGGCCGACGCCAACGCGGCGACGGTCATCGCGAAGAACCGCCTCGTCATCGCCACCGGCGAGGGCAACCCGCACAAGATCGACGAGCTGAAGGACCTCGCGGACACCAAGCTCAAGGTCGTGCTCGCCGCGCCCGAGGTGCCCGCCGGCAAGTACAGCAAGAAGGTCCTGGACGGCCAGAAGGTCACCGTGAAGCCGGTGTCGCAGGAGCCCAACGTGCGCGCCGTGCTCAGCAAGGTCGAGCTGGGCGAGGCCGACGCGGGCCTCGTCTACAAGACCGACGCCGCGAGCGCTGAGGACAAGGTAGACGCCGTCGAGATCCCGGACGCGCAGAACGCCATCGCCGAGTACCCGGCCGCCACGCTCAAGGACTCGAAGAACGCGGAGGCCGCCACCGCGTTCGTGGCGTGGCTGTCCTCGCCGGAGGGTCAGAAGATCCTCCAGGACGCCGGCTTCCAGAAGCCGTAGTCCGGACCCCCCATCAGGGGCTGCCCGTCCCGGGGGAACGGGCAGCCCCTTGCTTCCTCCTTCGCAGGGAACCGTCGATGAAACGTGCCGCCGCTCGTACGCCGGGCGCACGCCCGCCCCTCACGCTGGCGCTGCCCGCGCTCGTGGCCGTGGCGTTCCTGACGCTCCCTCTGATCGGCATCCTCGTACGAACCGAGTGGCGCGAACTCGCCGACCACCTCGGCTCGCCCGGAACCGTCGAGGCGCTGCGCCTGTCCCTGGTCGTGTCGTTCTGGGCCCTGGGCCTGTCCCTGCTCCTCGGCGTCCCGCTGGCCTGGCTTCTGGCCCGAGTGCCGTTCCGCGGCAAGGCGTTCGTGCGCTCGCTCGTCCTGCTGCCGATGGTCCTGCCGCCGACGGTCGGCGGCGTCGCGCTGCTGCTCGCGTTCGGCCGCCGCGGCCTGCTCGGGCCCTGGCTGGAGTCCGCCTTCGGCATCACGTTGCCGTTCCACACCTCCGGCGCGGTCCTCGCGGCCACGTTCGTCGCGATGCCCTTCCTGATCATCAGCCTGGAGGGCGCGCTCGGCGGACTCCGCCCCCGCTACGAGGAGACGGCCGCCTCCCTGGGCGCATCGCCGGTGCGGGTCTTCTTCACGGTCACGCTGCCGATGGTCGCGCCCGGCCTGATCGCGGGCGCGGCGCTCACCTGGGCGCGGGCGCTGGGCGAGTTCGGCGCGACGATCACCTTCGCCGGCAACCTCCCCGGCACCACCCAGACCCTCCCCCTCCAGGTCTACCTCCTCCTCCAGGACCAACCGGAGGCGGCGACGTCGGTCTCCCTGCTGCTGCTCGCCATCGCCATGGCCGTCCTGATCGCCCTGCGGGGCCGGTGGACGGGCGCCCCGGCCGACGGGCGGCGCGAGGGTGCGACGCCCGTGGCGGAGGAGGGCGCGACGCCCGTGGCAAAGGAGGGTCCGGCGGACGTACCGCCCGGTCCCGGCGACGTACGCCCCACCCCCACCCCCGCGCCGTCGGAGGTCTGGGCGCTGCGCGCCGACGTCACCGGCTTCACCCGCCTCACCCTCGACGCCGAGCCCGGCACCACCATCGCCGTGGTCGGGCCCAACGGGGCCGGGAAGACCACGTTGCTGCGGGCGCTCCTCGGCCTCACGCCCAGGGCCCACGCGACCCTTCGGCTCGGGGACGTCGACGTCACCGAACTCCCCCCGCACCGGCGGCACGTCGCCTGGGTGCCGCAGGACGGGGCGCTCTTCCCGCACATGACGGCGCTGGCCAACACCGCGTACGGGCTCCGGGTGCAGGGCGTGCCGCGGGCGGAGGCCCGGCGCGCCGCGCAGGAGTGGCTCGACCGGCTCGGCGTCGGGCGCCTCGCGCACCGCCGCCCCGGCCAGCTGTCCGGCGGGCAGGCCCAACGCGTCGCCCTGGCCCGCGCACTGGCCGCCCGGCCCCGGCTGCTCGTGCTCGACGAACCGTTGGCCGCGCTCGACCAGACGACCCGCGCGCACGTACGGCACACCCTGCGCACCCACCTCGCCGGCTTCGGCGGCGTCTGCCTGATCGTCACCCACGATCCCGTCGAGGCCGTCTCCCTCGCCGACCGGGTCCTCGTGCTCGACGAGGGCCGCGCGCTCCAGGACGGCTCCCCCTCCGAGGTCACCCGGCACCCCCGCTCGCCCTGGGTCGCCCGGATGCTGGGCCGCAACGCCTGGCCGGGCACCGCGACCGCGGACGGTCTGGCGCTCGCCGGAGGCGGCGCGCTGGTCGCCGCCGATCCCCTGCCGCCGGGCACGGAGGCCCTCGCGGTCATCGCCCCGGAGGCCGTCTCCGTCCACCGCGAGCGGCCCGGCGGCAGCCCGCGCAACATCTGGCCCGGCACCGTACGGGAGATCACCGCCAGCGGCAGCCGGCTGCGGCTGCTCATCACCTCCGACCGGGTGCCCGACCTCGTCGCCGAGATCACCCCGCAGGCCGCCGCCGACCTCGGCATCGCCGACGGGACACCCGTCTGGACCAGCGTCAAGGCGACGGAGGCCACGGTCGTGGCCCTGTGATTCCCCCAGGACTCAGCTGGACTCAGTCGATCGACACATCGTGGTGGTTCCGGCATCGACGCGGCGCCGTGAGGAGCCGCCGGACCTGCTCGCCCGCCTCGGCCCCGTCCCGGACCGTGGTCCCGAACAGGAACCGCAGGTCGCAGTGGCCTCGGCCATACTCGCAGCGCAGGGTGATGCCGTGGCGGTCCACGGCGAGCGGGGCGACGCGGAGCACGCCCGGCGGCAGCTGCGGTCCGGCGATGAGGACGAGCTCCGCGACCAAGTCTTCGTGGGCGTCGGCCAGATGCGTCAGCATGGCGGCCTCCTCGACGGCGAGCGGATCCGGCTCGGCGAGCGCGACCTCGTCGAGCCCGACGTCGAGGGATCCCGCCGCGGTCCACAGGGTCACGCGCGCGACGTCGAGGCGCAGCGGCCCGCCGTCGCCGTCCGGGTCGGACGGGCTCAGCCAGCCGGAGATCGTCACCCTGGCGCGTACGCGGTCGCGGATCGCGGTCGGCGCGATGTCGGTGAACTCCAGCAGGGCGGCCAGGCCTCCGCGCGGCGCGGCGGCGACCCGGGCCGCCAGCGGGCTGTCCTGCGGAGCGTGGACGGAGATCCGGCCCCGCGCGTCGACGGAATGCATGCCGATCAGGTCGTAGCTCTGCCCCTCCGTGGTGAGGGACAGGGACACCGCCTGGGCCAGCAGGGAGCGGACGCGCTCGGCGGCGGTCGGCTCGGACGGCGCGACGTCTGGCGCAGCACTCACGGCAACTCCTCACGGGACGGGTGGAATAGAGCCCCCACCATCACTTAGGCAAGCCTAACCTAAGCGATGGTGGGCGAATCCTCCAGCCCCCCACCCCGCCCGATTCAGCGCACATCCACCCCCTCAGCGCACATCCCACCCGCTCAGCGCATATCCGCCCGCGCGGGCGTGTCGTCGATGAAGCCGCCCGACTGGTGTTCCCAGAGCTTCGCGTACGCACCGTCCGCCGCGAGCAGTTCCTTGTGCGTGCCCTGCTCGACGATCCGCCCTCGGTCGAGGACGACGAGCTGGTCCATGGTGGCGACCGTGCTCAGCCGGTGGGCCACCACCAGCGCGGTCCGCCCGTCCATGAGCCGCCACAGCGCGTCCTGCACGAGGATCTCGCTTTCCGAGTCCAGGGCGCTGGTCGCCTCGTCGAGCAGCAGGATCGGCGCGTCGCGCAGAATCGCGCGGGCGAGCGCGACCCGCTGACGCTGACCGCCGGACAGCTTCACCCCACGCTCGCCCACCATGGTGTCGAAGCCGTCGGGCAGAGCGTCGGCGAACTCCGTGACGTGCGCCGCCTCGGCCGCCCGGCGGATCTCGGCGTCGGTGGCGTCCGGCCGGGCGAACGCGATGTTCTCCCGCAGGGTGCGGTGGAACATGGCCGGGTCCTGCGGCACGTACGCGATCTGGCTGCGCAGGTCGGCCTGACGCAGCTTGCTGATGTCCTGCCCTCCGATGAGGATCCGGCCGCCGTCGATGTCCGTCATCCTCAGCAACAGCCGGGTGAGCGTGGTCTTGCCGCCGCCGGACCGGCCGACGAGACCGATCTTCGTCCCGCTGGGCACAGCCAGGTCGAGGCCTTCGAAGAGCGGCTTCGCACCCCCGTGGGCGAAGGTCACCCGGTCGAAGCGCACGTCGGCCCCCTGGACCGCCAGCGGTTCCGGGGACTCCGGGTCGAGCACGGTCGGGGACTCCAGAAGCAGTTCGGTGAACTGGGCGGCCTCGGTCATTGAGCTTTCGATCCGGCGGTAGATCTGGTTGAACTCGAACATGATCCGCGTCGCGCTCGCGTAGTACGTGAAGGCCACGATGACCGCCTCCACGCCGTGCCGCCCCGCGCCGAGCGAGAGGGCGAGCACCAGGCCCAGCACATTGGTCAGTACGGACATCGGCGCGACCAGCGTGTCGATGCGCAGGTTGCCGTAGTCCCACGATCGCAGCGTGAGCCGCCGCGACTCGGCGACGCGGGAGCGGTGCTCGGCCGCCTCGCGCTCCTCGGCGGCGAACGACCGGACCGTGTCCATGTTCATCAGACTGTCGGCGACATGACCGGCCACCCGGGCGATCGCCTGCTCGCGCTGGGCGACGAGCGCCTGCCGCCGGCGGATCAGGGGCGTCGCGCACAGCGCCGTGACCGCGATCAGCACCAGCAGCCCGACGACGAGCAGCGGGTCGTACTGCCAGAGCACCACCGAGGCGAACGCCAGCGGCACGAGGCTGCCCATGACGGAGAACGTCAGGGTGTCGACGAACTCCTCGAAGCGAGAGGCGAAGCTCAGCACCCGCTTGGTCAGCGACCCGGCGAAGTTGTCGTGGAAGAACGCCGCGTCCTTGGCGAACAGCTCGTCCATCCCGATCACGTACAGGCGCTCGAGGCCGCGGGATTCGAGGCGGTTCAGGCAGTGGTACCCGACGCGCCACAGCGCCTCCGCGAGCAGCAGCACGCCGGCGAAGCCGAGGACGTACGGCAGCATCGGGCCGAGGCCCGTCCCGCCGTCCCCGGCGATCCGGCCGACGAGCTTGGCGACGATCAGCGGCGCGATGTAGTGGATCCCGGTGTTGCCGAGCGCCGGAAGCAGCATCGCCGGCACGGCCAGCCACCGCAGCCGGGCCAGCTCCCGACCGTAATAGCGCAGTGCGAGAAGGACGGATCCCCTGCTGGGTAACCCGTCACGCGATTCAGGCATTTCCTTACCAACCCTCTGTTGCCGCACCAACAGGTGAGGAAACGGAGTGTCCCGTACGGACTTGCCCTCAGTCCAAGGCTTTTTTCCTGGTGGAACGGGTGGGACGGGATGTCAGGCGGCGGGCTTGCCGGGCTGGTCGTGGGTGGAGCAGTGGATGCCGCCGCCCCCGGACGCGATGGTGTCGATCGAGACCATCACGATGTCGCGCTTGGGGAAGTGCTCCTGCAGGATCCCCCGCGCCCGGTCGTCGGCCTTCCGGTCGCCGAACTTGGGCAGGAACACGGAGTCGTTGGCGATGTAGAAGTTGGCGTACGTGGACACGAAGTCGTCACCCTCGCCCGTGATCCGGTCCAGGTCGGGCTGCGGCAGGTCGATGATCTCGAAGCGCCGCCCCTTGGCGTCCGTCGCCTTGGAGAGAACGGACCTCGCCTGATCGGCCGAACGGGACCAGGAGTCGGCGGGGGCGCCGGGGAACGCTTGGTCGAGGAGGACGACGCCGGGGGCGACGAAGCGTACGAGGCTGTCCACGTGCGCGTCGGTGATGTCCTCACCGCGCACCCCCTTGAGCCAGATCACTTTCTCCAGGCCGAGGGTCTCCATGAGCTCGTCCTCGATCTGGTCGCGGCTCTTGCCCCGGTTTCGGTTGTCGTTGACGATCGAGCTCTCGGTGACCAGCAGCGTTCCCTCGCCGTCGGTCTCGAAGGAGCCGCCCTCGGCGACCAGCGGCGCCTCGACGCGGGGGATCTTGTACTTGGCGAGCAGCTCCTCGCCGACCAGCGCGTCGTTCTCGTGCTCCTGCTTGTTCCCCCAGCCGTTGAAGTTGAAGTCGACGCCGACGAGCTCGCCGTCCTCCTCGACGAACACGGGGACGGTGTCCCGCGCCCAGAGGTCGTCGACCTCCAGCGGGATCACCTCGACCTGGGAGCCGCACGCCTTCTGCGCCGCGGCCCGCTGATCGGGCCGCGCCATCATCACGACCGCCTCGTACTCGGCGACGGCGCGCGCCACCCGCGCGATGTCCTCGCGCACATAGCGCAGGTCCTCCTCCCAGACCGACTCCAGCGCCGGCCAGGACATGAAGGTGCGGGTGTGGCTCTCCCACTCGGCCCCGAAGCGCAGGTCCGCCTCCGTCTTGTCGGACCGGCCGGGGCCGGGGGTACGGGTGCCGCCGGACGCGCTGGGCGACGCGGGCCCGCACGCCGTGGCACCGAGTACGAGGGCGCCGAGACCGGCCAGCGTGCGCAGTGCGCCACGACGGGAGGAGAGGAATGCGGACACGGAGGGCTCCGATCGCGAGGGGTGGAACGACACGTTCCACGATGGTGGGTACGACGTCGTACCGCCCACTCTGGCATTGACTGAATTTTCAGTCAAACATCGTGGTCCAAGCGTGCGGCCTCCACCGCGATCGCCTCCCGCATCAGATCCCGGGCGTGATCGAGGGGCAGGATGCCGCTGAGCCATCGGGTGCTCAGCCCTTCGAGCAGGGCCGTCAGGCGCTCGGCGGACGCGGTCAGGACGGGCGCCGGCACCGTGGGCCGGGTGCGGCCGAGGAGGGCCGCCACCTCGTGGACCCAGGTCAGGCCGGCGTGGGCGAGCTCGTCGCGCAGGTCCGGGTCGAAGACCGCGCTGGCCCGCAACTCGCCCCACGCGGTGCTGTTCTCGCGGACCTCGGGCACGTCCTGGAACTCCAGGAGCAGGGCTCGCTCCAGCTCCTGCCGCGGGTCGGGCGGTGCAGCGTCGAGGTCCGACTGCGCATCCGACTCTTCCTCCGCCTCCGCCGTATAACGTCCGGCTCGGTCGCCGATGAACTCCAAGGTGCGGCGCAGAACTCCGGACCGGTCCTTGAAGTGGTAGTAGACCAGCGCGGTGGAGACACCGGCCTCGGCGGCCAGTTCCTCCACCCGCAGCCCCCGGACGCCTCGGCGGGCGATGACCCGCGCGGCCCCTTCCAAGATGGCCGCTCTTCGGTCTGTCACGACGTGATCCCCCTCCTGATGGCCTGCTCGCGATGGTCTCATATTGACTGAAATTTTGGTTAGGGCGACGATGGGTCGGCCTGACCGGGCCGTCCACCTCCGCCCTCGCCGAAAAGAGCCACCTCATGTCCGCTCAACCCGTCCACACGGCCCTGTCCGTCGACGACCCCCGCGAGATCGGCGGCTACCGCCTCCAGGCGCGGCTGGGTGCGGGCGGCATGGGCGTGGTGTACCTGGCGTACACGCCGGGCGGCCGGCCCATCGCGCTGAAGGCCGTACGGGAGGAGTTCGCCGCGGACCCGGAGTTCCGTCTGCGCTTCGCCCAGGAGGTGGCCAGCGCCCGGCGGATCCACGGGCTCTTCACCGCCCAGGTGGTCGACTCGGGCGTGGACGACCCCACCCCGTGGCTGGCCACCGCCTACGTCGCCGGCCCCTCGCTGCACCAGGTCGTCCAGGGCCACGGACCGCTGCCCGTGCGCACGGTGCTGCTACTCGTGGCGGGCATCGCGGAGGCACTGGGGGCGGTGCACCGGGCCGGAGTCGTCCACCGGGACCTCAAGCCCGCCAATGTGCTGATCGCCGAGGACGGCCCGCGCGTCATCGACTTCGGGATCGCCCGCGCGGCCGACGCCGCCGCGCTCACCGGGACGGGCCTGCGCATCGGCACCGCGGCCTTCATGGCTCCCGAGCAGGCGCTGGGGCTGCCGGTCACCCCGGCGACCGACGTGTTCGCGCTCGGCGCCCTCGCCGCGTTCGCGGCGAGCAGCGTGCATCCGTTCGGCGCGGGACCGGAATCGGCGGCGCTCTACCGCGTGGTCCACGAACCGGCCGACCTCGTCTGCGTACCGCCGGAACTGCACGACCTGCTGTGGCGCTGTCTCGCCAAGCAGCCCGAGGACCGCCCCACGACGGGTCAGCTGATCGAGGCGGTGCACGCCCATCCCGCCGTGGGACCCCGCCCCGAGTTCACGGACGGCTGGCTCCCCCGGACCGTCAGCAGCCAGGTCGCGGGGCACGGGGCGCAGGGACCGCCGGCGCCGGGGGCTGGGGCTGGGACGGGGACGGGGACGGGGGCTGGGACGGGGACGGGGACGCCGCTACCGACGTACGCCCAACCCACGCACGCCGCTGCCCCGGCGACCGCTGCCGAGCCCGCGCCCGAGGGTGCCCCGGCACCCTCGCGCCGCCGCAGGCGACGACTGCGGCCGGCCGTCCTGGCCACGGCCGCCGTACTGGTCGCCGCCGGCGGAGTCGTCTCGTACCGCTATCTCGACCACCCGCCGCCCGCCGCCTCGTCACCGGCCGCCTCCTACGCACCCGTGTACAAGAACGTCGAGCTCACAGCTCCGGACGCCACGTACGAGTTCGACCTGAAGGCGGGGAAGGTGGTGCCGGACGACACGGCCGACTGGTACCTGGCCCGCGAGGGCGGCGCGTTCGTGCTTCCCGAGGACGGCGACGCGTACCTGGCCCCCGGCGACACCCTGAGCGTCGCCGACTGCATCCGCGGCATCGAGACGGAGCCTGTGACCAAGCTGCCGTTCGACGAGCTCGGCGACGAGGCCCCCTTCTGCCTCCGCAGCGCCGACGCGAAGGACCTCGTCATCGTGCGGCTGATCGAGGCGGCGAAGGGCGGAGGACCGGTGACCGTCGTGGTGGACGGCTACCGAAGCGCGGGGTGACAACGGGAAGCAGGCCGAGATCACGGGGCCGGGAACGGCCCGGTAGGGTTCGGGCCATGGCGTCTCGCAGCACTCAGATCCTCGAAGCGGCCGCCCGGGTGATCGCCCGGCGCGGGGTCCGCGGTCTGCGCGTCGAGGAACTCGCGGCCGAAGCGGGCGTGTCCACGGCGACCATCTACTACTACTTCAAGGACCGCACCGGGATCCTGCGCCACACGCTCGAGTTCATCAACGACCGCGCGGAGCGCTACACCACGGACCGGGACCGGGACGCCGAACCCCTCACCCCCCTCGAAGACCTGGAGCAGACGCTCCTGCTGGAGCTCCAGGACACCACGGAGGTCAGGGAGAACAGCGCCGCCTGGGGCGAACTGCGCGCGAGCGCCGTGTTCGACGAGGAACTGCGCGAGGACCTCGCCCGCGCGACCCTCGTATGGATCCAGGAAGTCGCGGCCCTGCTCGGCCAGGTGCAGCCGATGGCCTCGGCCGCCGATCTGGCCGCGGCCGGCGAACGGCTCACCGCGCTCCTGGAGGGCCTGAGCATGCGGTGGCTCAGCGGCGGACTCAAGATCGACCACGCCCGCGATCTGATGCGCGGCGCGATCGATGCCGAGCTGGCGAGGCTTCGCCAGAAGTAGGCGCGCGCGTTCCTGTTCCCGCCCACCCCGCACCTGGACGATCGAACGAGATGCGTTCCTGCACGTCCAAGCTATTGACCAAATTTTCAGTCAATGCCACCGTGAGCGCATTAGTCGGCACGGGCCCCTCGGGCCGAACCACCTGACGACCTTCCGGAGAAGGAATGCCGCTGACCCCCACCGAGCGCGACCGGTTGCTGCTGTTCACCGCGGCCGAGCTGGCCCGGGCGCGCCGCGCCCGTGGCCTCAAGCTCAATGTCCCCGAGGCGACCGCGCTCATCGCGGACACCGTCTGCGAGGCGGCCCGCGACGGCCTCCGTCTGGCCGAGGCGATCGAGCGCGGCCGCACCGTCCTGAGTCCCGACGACGTCCTGCCCGGCGTGGTCGACGTGGTCACCGAGGTCCATGTCGAGGCCGTCTTCGAGGACGGCTCCCGACTGGCCGCCATCGGCGACCCGTTCGGGGCGTGGACCCGGCGCGACGACGCCCCGGGCGCGGTACGGCCGGTGTCCGAGACCGTGGCCCTGCCCGTACCGGACGCGAAGCTCACCGTCCGCAACACTGCGGCGGTTCCGGTCAGCGTGACGTCGCACTTCCACTTCTTCGAGGCGAATCCGCGTCTCGACTTCGACCGGGCCGCGGCGTACGGCATGCGGTTGTGTGTGCCGGCGGGTTCGTCGTTCCGGTTCGATCCGGGCGG
>NZ_DATCVQ010000296.1:0-10819 GCF_036566765.1 Streptomyces sp. | reverse complement strand
CCGCCCGGATCGAACCGGAACGACGAACCCGCCGGCACACACAACCGCATGCCGTACGCCGCGGCCCGGTCGAAGTCGAGACGCGGATTCGCCTCGAAGAAGTGGAAGTGCGACGTCACGCTGACCGGAACCGCCGCGGTGTTGTGCACCCGGATCCGGATGGCGGGCACCGGCTCGGCGTGCGCCGGGCCCGGGAGCAGCGCGCCGGGCGCCCCTTCGCCCAGGTTGCCGCCGCCGATCGGGGCGGAGACCACCGCGAGCCGGGAGCCGTCCTCGAAGACGGCCTCGACATGGACCTCGGTCACGACGTCGGCGACGCCGGGCAGCACGTCGTCGGGGCCGAGCACGGACCGGGCCGCCTCGATCGCCTCGGCGAGTCGCTTGCCGTCGCGGGCCGCCTCGCAGACCGTGTCCGCGATGAGCGCGGTCGCCTCGGGGACATTGAGCTTGAGGCCCCGAGCCCGGCGGGCCCTGGCCAGTTCGGCGGCGCCGAAGAGCAGCAGCCGATCGCGCTCCGTGGGGGTCAGTCGCACGTCACCACACCTCCTGTTTGAACGCCACTCTAACTGGAGATTCCCTGGAGGCAAAGCATTGACGGATGCGGGTCACCCGGGGCACATTGAACGTCACCCAAATAATTGAGCGACGCTCTAAATGCGCTCACCGGCTCGGATCCGACGGACGGCCGCTCCCCCGAAGTCCCAGGTCCGGACCCGTCCCCCCATGTCCTCCAGCAAGCAGGGAGAAACCCGCCCATGGCGATAGAACAGCGCGGAGTCGACACCATCCCCGACGCGGAACGCACCAGCGGGCCGCGTGATCTCGTCTCGATCCTGCTGGGATCCAATCTCTGCCTGGGCGTGATCGTCTTCGGCTGGCTGCCGCCCTCGTTCGGTCTCGGCCTATGGCCCTCGGTCACCGCGATCCTCGCCGGAACCGTCGTCGGCATCGCGGTCACCTCGCCGCTCGCGCTGGTATCGCTGCGCACCGCGACCAATCTCTCCACGTCCAGCGGCGCCCAGTTCGGCGTACGCGGCCGGCTGGTCGGCTCGATCGTCGGGCTGCTGCTCGCGCTCGGCTACACCGCGCTGACGCTGTGGATCGGCGGCGACGTGATGGTCGGCACGCTGTCCCGCCTGGTGGGCCTGCCCGACACCGGGATCACCCGCGGCCTGATGTACGGCGTCCTCGCCGCCTGTACCGTCGTCGGGGCCGTCTTCGGCTACCGGCTGCTGCTGCGCATGAGCAAGGCGCTGTCCATCGGCATGACCCTGCTGCTCGCGCTCGGCGTCTTCGCCTTCGCGGGCGACTTCACCACCGCCGCGCCCCCGGACACCCCGTACCTGCTCGGCTCCTTCTGGCCGACCTGGGTGCTGGCCGCCGTCGCCGCCGGGCTGAGCGGCCCGGTCGCGTTCATCACCCTGCTCGGCGACTACACCCGCTACATCTCGCCGCGCCGGCACAGCTCCCGCAAGGTCTTCTGGGCCACCTGTCTGGGCCTGCTGCTCGGCCTGCTGGTGCCGCAGCTCTTCGGCACGTACACCGCGCTCGCCGCCCGCGCCGGCCTCGAGTACGCGGGACCGCTCGTCGCGGCCTCGCCGGTCTGGTACCTGGCGCCGCTGCTGCTGGCCGCCACGGCGGGCTCCGTCGGCAACGCCGGTCTGATGCTCTACTCCATGGGCCTCGACCTGGACGCGATCCTGCCGAAGGTCACCCGCGCCAAGGCCACCCTGGTCGTCGCCGGCGTCGCCACCGTCTTCGTCTTCCTCGGCGCGTACACCTGGGACGTGCAGTCCGCGATGACGTCGTTCGTGCTGCTGCTCACCGCGATCGGCACGCCCTGGGCGGTCATCACCCTCATCGGGTACCGACGCTGCCGCGGCGAGTACGACGCGGACGCCCTCCAGGTCTTCAACCGCCGCTCGGTGGGCGGCGTGTACTGGTTCACCAACGGCTGGAACATCCCGGCCACCGCGGCCTGGGCGATCGGCGCGGTCGCCGGCCTGCTGGCCGTGTCGACCACGGTCTACGAGGGCCCGCTGCTCGCCCTGACGGGCGGCGTGGACTGCAGCTTCGTCCTGTCCGGACTGGTCGGCGGCCTCGCCTACCTGCTGCTGACCGCCCGCTCCGCCGCCCGGGTCCCGGCCGCGGCGCCGGACCGGGAGCCGGAGGTCGCCGTCTCCTGACGGCAGTACGACTGAGGGCCGTACGACTGACGGCCGTACGACTGAGGGCCGTACGACTGACGGCCGTGCGACTCAGGGCCGTACGACTGACGGCACAACGACGAATGGGCGGGCCCCCTTTCCGGGGAGCTCGCCCATTCGTCGTTCCGTACGGACTAGCCCAGCTCGTGCGTCCAGCCGTGGACGTCCTCCGCCTTGCCGGTCTGGATGGCGAGCAGCGCGTCGCGCAGCTTCATCGTGACCTCGCCGGGCTGCCCGCCCGACTGCTGCCACTCGCCGCGCGCCGACTTCACCGTGCCGACCGGGGTGATCACCGCGGCCGTGCCGCAGGCGAAGACCTCCTTGAGCTCGCCGCTCGCGGTGTCGGCCTGCCACTGGTCGATGGAGACGCGGCCCTCCTCGGCCTCGTAGCCGAGGTCCTTGGCGAGCTGGAGGAGCGAGTCACGGGTGATGCCGGCGAGAAGAGAGCCGGTCAGGGACGGCGTGACGATCTTGTTCCCGTACACGAAGTACAGGTTCATGCCGCCGAGTTCCTCGACCCACTTGTGCTCGACGGCGTCGAGGTACGCGACCTGGTCGCAGCCCTTGGACGCGGCCTCGGCCTGGGCGAGCAGCGACGCGGCGTAGTTGCCGCCGGTCTTGGCGTCGCCCACACCGCCCGGGACGGCGCGGACCCGGTCCTCGGAGAGCCAGATGGAGACGGGCTTCACGCCGCCGGGGAAGTACGGACCGGCGGGCGAGGCGATGACGACGAACAGGTACTCGTTGGCGGGGCGCACGCCGAGGCCGACCTCGGTCGCGATCATGAACGGGCGCAGGTAGAGCGACTCCTCGCCGCCGTGCGCCGGAACCCATGCCTTGTCCTGCTGGACCAGCACGTCGCACGCCTCGATGAAGGTCTCGACGGGCAGCTCCGGCATGGCCAGGCGGCGCGCGGACGCCTGGAAGCGGCGCGCGTTGGCGTCGGGACGGAAGGTGGCGACGGAGCCGTCGGGCCGGCGGTACGCCTTCAGGCCCTCGAAGATCTCCTGCGCGTAGTGCAGGACGTTCGTGGCCGGGTCGAGCGAGAGCGGACCGTACGGCACGAGCTGGCCGTCGTGCCAGCCGCGGCCCTCGGTCCACCGGACGGTCACCATGTGGTCGGTGAAGTGGCGGCCGAATCCGGGGTTGGCCAGGATCGCCTCGCGCTCCGCATCGGACAGCGAGTTGGAGGAGGGCTTGAGCTCGATCGTGGGCGTCGTCATGAGTGCTTGTCCTTCACCGTTTTGTGTGTGTCGGACCGCGCTCACGCACGCCTTCGCCACTGCTAGGACGTCCGAGCTTCACCGCATGCCGCGGCCCCACGTTCGATTATCGCGCGTGGGGGCCGGTGCTGGAAACAGGTGTGAGTGCGGCCCAGGGTTCGATGGTGGCACCCCGCGGCCGCACAGGAGAAGCCGCCGGGTGCGGTGGGCGACCCGGCGGCTTCTTCAGAGTCGACGGGTCAGCTCGCTACGCGTACCGCGAGCGCGTCGCCGATCTCTTCCGTCGTACGGGGGGTCGCGCCGCGCTCGGCGAGGTCGGCCGCGACGGCCTCCTCGATCCGGACCGCCTCGGCCTCGTAGCCGAGGTGGCGCAGGAGCAGCGCGACGGACAGGACGGTCGCCGTCGGGTCGGCCTTGCTCTGGCCCGCGATGTCGGGCGCGGAGCCGTGCACGGGCTCGAACATGGACGGGAAGTCGCCGCTCGGGTTGATGTTGCCGGAGGCGGCGACGCCGATGCCGCCGGAGACGGCCGCGGCGAGGTCCGTGATGATGTCGCCGAAGAGGTTGTCGGTGACGATCACGTCGAAGCGCGCCGGGTCGGTGACGAGGAAGATCGTCGCCGCGTCGACGTGCAGGTAGTCGGTGGCGACCTCGGGGAACTCGGCGGCGACCTTGTTGAAGATGTTCGTCCACAGGTGGCCCGCGAAGGTCAGCACGTTGTTCTTGTGGACCAGCGTGAGCTTCTTGCGGGGGCGGGCCTGGGCGCGCGCGAAGGCGTCCCGGACCACGCGCTCGACACCGAAGGCCGTGTTGACGGAGACCTCGGTGGCGACCTCGTGCTCGGTGCCCTTGCGGATGGTGCCGCCGTTGCCGGTGTACGGGCCCTCGGTGCCCTCGCGGACCACGACGAAGTCGATCTCGGGCTGGCCGGCGAGCGGGGTGGCGACGCCGGGCAGCAGCCGCGACGGCCGCAGGTTGACGTGGTGGTCGAAGGCGAAGCGGAGCTTGAGCAGGAAGCCGCGCTCCAGGACGCCGGACGGGACCGAGGGGTCGCCGATCGCGCCGAGCAGGATCGCGTCGTGCTGCTTCAGGGCGTCGAGGTCGGCGTCGGTGAGGGTCTCACCGGTGGCGTGGTAGCGCTTGGCGCCGAAGTCGTACTCCTTGGTCTCCAGCTTCGCGTCCTGCGGAAGGACGGCCGAGAGCACCTTGAGGCCCTGGGTCACGACCTCCTGGCCGATGCCGTCCCCGGGGATGACTGCGAGATTGATGCTGTGAGACATGTCGGCACCCTACTCTTCGTCCCATCGTCTGACACGGTGACGTCCACGATGCGGACGAACGTGTCGGCGCGGGACCAGGGATCAGTGGCCGGTCTCGCCGCCGTTGTCACGGCGGTCGAGGGCGCGCTGGAGGGCGGCGGCGGCGTTCTTGCGGGCGTCGTCGCTGGGGCGGCTGACGGAGTGGCGGACGCGGCGGGCGGTCTGAGCGGCCATGAGGGATCGACTCCTTGAGATCAGCGTGATCGAAGGCGCCGGAGGGGGCGGGGAGCGGGCCCGCAGGGGTTGCCTGCGCGGGGGCGCTGCGCTCACGACCGCCACTTCGCTCGATAGAGCGAGACGTTCGGCTTCTACAAAGCTAGGACAGGTCGAGCTGTCTGTCTCCACAGTTACTCGGACTTCCTACTATCTGAGACGCCTCTAACCTCTCTCACGCCATTGACAGGTTAGAGGTGGGCGTGGTTATCTCCTGTCGTAACCAGTGAAGAGCGAATAAGGGGTTAGGGAAAATGGCCGAGCAGCAGATCCACCACCGCACCGCGACCGTCCGCGGCCACGAGATCTTCTACCGGGAGGCGGGCCCCGCCGACGCGCCCGTACTGCTCCTCCTGCACGGCTTCCCGACCAGCTCGTACATGTTTCGCGACCTGATCCCGCGACTGGCGGACAGCTACCGCGTGATCGCCCCCGACCACCTCGGCTTCGGGCACTCCGCCGCCCCCTCGGCCAAGGAGTTCGACTACGCCTTCGCCGAGCTCGCCGCCCTGACGGCGGAGTTCACCGACGCGATCGGGCTCGACCGGTTCGCGCTCTACATCCAGGACTACGGCGCGCCGATCGGGCTGCGCCTCGCCCTGGACCACCCCGAGCGGATCACCGCGATCGTCACCCAGAACGGCAACGCGTACGAGGAGGGCCTCGGCGCGGACGCCTGGGCGCCGGTCCTCGCGCTGATCGCGGACCGGAACCCGCAGACCGAGGCCCCGGTCCGCGCGATCTCCTCCCTGGAGGGCATCCGCTGGCAGTACGAGACCGGCGTCCCGGCCGAGTACCGCTCCCTGCTGAACCCCGACGCCTGGCACCACGACGCCGCCCTGATGGCCCGCGAGGGGCAGGGCGACGTCCAGCTCGACCTGATCGCCGACTACGGGTCCAACTTCGCGCTCTACCCGGCCTTCCAGGAGTACTTCCGCACCAGTGGGGTGCCGCTGCTCGCCGTGTGGGGCGCGGGCGACGAGGTGTTCGTGCCGGCGGGCGCGGAGGCGTTCCGCCGCGACCTGCCGGACGCGGAGATCCACCTGCTGCCCACCGGTCACTTCGCCCTGGAGACCCACGCCCCGGCGATCGCGGCGCTGATCGACGACTTCCTCGGCCGCAAGGTCCTTGAGGTCAGTACACGTTGACGCCGTAGGCGGCCAGCGCCTCCTTGACCGGCTGATGGATGGCGGAGCCGTTCGTACCGGTGCAGCCGGAGCTGCCGGAGTGGATGCCGAGCGCGACCGAGCCGGCGAAGTGCGCGCCGCCGCTGTCGCCGCCGGCGGAGCAGGCGGTGGTGCGGACCATGCCGTACACGGGGCCGTCGCTGTAGTTCACGGTGACGTTGACCGCGGTGACCGTGCCGCTGGTGACCTTCGTCGTGGAGCCGCTCTTCTTCATGGCCTGGCCGACGACGGCGTCCGCGGCGGAGGCGATGTCCTGGTAACTGCCGTTGTAGAGGTTGACGTTGCCGGCCGGGGCGGAGCCGTTGGTGTAGCGGACGATCCCGTAGTCGTTGGTCGGGAAGCTGGTGCCCTCGCGGACGCCGATCTGGGCCCCGCCGGAGGTGGCCGACCAGCTGGTGGCCAGGTTGGTGCAGTGCCCGGCGGTCACGAAGTAGCGGGTCGTGCCCTTGGAGACGTTGAACGCGGCGGAACAGCGGTAGCCGCCGCCGTAGATGGCGTCGCCGCCGGCCACCTCACGGTGGAAGACGCCGGGCACGCGGGCGATGCGGATCGCGCCGTTCTGGCTCGCGGCGACGGCGCGCAGCCGGGCGAGGTCGCGGGCGGAGACGGAGGAGTCGGCCTCCACCGCGATCTGGTTGGTGCGCGGGTCCAGTCCCCAGGAGGTGCCGGGGATCTTGGCGCGGGACTCCAGCGCGGCCGCGGCGGCGTCGAGCTGTGCGGCGGAGCGCTGGACGCGCTGCGGGACGGCGCCGGCGGCGCGGGCCCGCTCGGCGGCGGCGTCGGAGGTGACGGTCACCACGAGCCGGCCGGTGGCGGCGTCGAGGTAGGTACCTGCGGACTCGTCGCCGAGGGCTCTGTCCACGGCGGAGTCCAGCGCGTTGACGTTCGCCGGTTCGGGGGCGGGCGTGGGGGCGGCGCCGGCGGGGCCGGCGCCGAGGCCGAGCGAACCGGCGACGAGTAAGGCGGACAGGGCGGCGAGGCGCGTACGCGCGCGGTGAAGGCTCATGTCGAGAAATTGACATGGCCATGACCTGACGCGCAAGACCGCGTCATAGGACGGGAAGGGGAGATGCGGCGGACATGAGTACCGCCCCCGTCCTCGGTTGGGGGACCAAGGAGGGGGGCGGTGATCAGGGGCCTCTCAGAGGCGCGGGCGTCAGCCCATGTGCGGGTAGCCGTACTCGGTCGGCGGCACCAGCGTCTCCTTGATGGCGCGGGTCAGCGTCCAGCGCATCAGGTTCTGCGGCGCGCCCGCCTTGTCGTTGGTGCCGGACGCGCGGCCGCCGCCGAAGGGCTGCTGGCCGACGACGGCGCCGGTCGACTTGTCGTTGATGTAGAAGTTGCCCGCGGCGAAGCGGAGCTTCTCCATCGTGTACGCGGCGGCGGCGCGGTCGCCCGAGATGACCGAGCCGGTCAGCGCGTAGTCCGAGACCGACTCCATCTGGGTCAGCATCTCGTCGTACTGCGCGTCCTCGTAGACGTGGATCGCGAGGATCGGGCCGAAGTACTCGGACGTGAAGACCTCATTCTCCGGGTCGGTGCACACGATGACGGTCGGGCGGACGAAGTAGCCCTCGGAGTCGTCGTACGTGCCGCCGGCGACGATCGTGCAGGTCGGGTCGGCCTTCGCGCGGTCGATCGCGGCCTTGTTCTTGGCGAAGGAACGCTCGTCGATGACGGCGCCGATGAAGTTCGTCAGGTCGGTGACGTCACCCATCTTGATCCCGTCGACCTCGGCCGCGAACGCCTCCGCGAAGCCGTCGTTCCAGATCGAGGCCGGGACGTACGCACGCGAGGACGCGGAGCACTTCTGGCCCTGGAACTCGAAGGAGCCGCGGGTCAGCGCGGTCTTCAGGACGGCGCGGTCGGCGCTCGGGTGCGCGACGACGAAGTCCTTGCCGCCGGTCTCGCCGACGATCCGCGGGTAGGAACGGTACTTCTCGATGTTGCCGCCGACCGTCTTCCACAGGTGCTGGAAGGTCTTGGTCGAGCCGGTGAAGTGGATGCCGGCGAGGTCGCGGTGGTTCAGCGCCACCTCGGAGACGGCGATGCCGTCGCCGGTCACCAGGTTGATGACGCCCTTCGGCAGACCGGCCTCCTCCAGGAGCTCCATGAGGAGCACGGCGGAGTGGGTCTGGGTCGGGGACGGCTTCCAGATCACCACGTTGCCCATGAGGGCGGGGGCGGTGGGCAGGTTGCCCGCGATGGCCGTGAAGTTGAACGGCGTGATCGCGTAGACGAAGCCCTCCAGCGGGCGGTGGTCCATGCGGTTCCACACGCCCGGGGAGTTGGCCGGCGGCTGCTCGGCCAGGATCTGGCGGGCGTACGCCACGTTGAAGCGCCAGAAGTCGACGAGCTCGCACGGGGTGTCGATCTCGGCCTGCTGGGCGGTCTTCGACTGGCCGAGCATCGTGGAGGCGGCCAGCGTCTCGCGCCACGGGCCGGCCAGCAGCTCGGCGGCGCGCAGGATGATCGCGGCGCGGTCGTCGAAGGACATCGCGCGCCAGGCGGGGGCCGCGGCCAGGGCGGCGTCGATGGCGTCCTGGGCGTCCTGCTCGGTGGCGCCGGCGAAGGTGCCGATGACGGCCTTGTGGTTGTGCGGCTGCACGACGTCGACGCGCTCGCCGCCGCCCATGCGCTTGACGCCGCCGATGGTCATCGGCAGCTCGCGCGGGTTCTCCGCCAGCTCCTTGAGCTTGGCCTCGAGGCGGGCGCGCTCGGGGGAGCCGGGGGCGTAGCCGTGCACCGGCTCGTTGACCGGAGCGGGGACCTGGGTCACAGCGTCCATGAGTCTCGTAACTCCTTCTGAGAGGTGGGGCTCAGCCCTTGGTGAGGATGGACCGGGCGAAGAAGAGCAGGTTGGCCGGCTTCTCCGCGAGACGGCGCATGAAGTAGCCGTACCAGTCGGTGCCGTAGGCGGTGTAGACGCGCATCCGGTGGCCCTCGGCGGCGAGGCGGATGTGCTCCTCGCTGCGGATGCCGTACAGCATCTGGAACTCGTACTCGTCCAGCTTGCGCCCGGCGCGGCGGGCGAGCTCCTGGCCGATGGAGATCAGGCGCGGGTCGTGCGACCCGATCATCGGGTAGCCCTCGCCGTCCATCAGGATCTTCAGGATGCGGACGTACGCCTTGTCGATCTCCGCCTTGTCCTGGATCGCGACCTCGGCGGGCTCCTTGTAGGCGCCCTTCACGATGCGGACCCGGGAGCCGGCGGCGGCGAGGCGGCGGGCGTCGTCCTCGGTGCGGTAGAGGTACGCCTGGATGACGCAGCCGGTCTGCGGGAAGTCCTTCCGCAGCTCCTCGTGGATCGCGAACATCGAGTCGAGGGTGGTGTGGTCCTCGGCGTCGAGGGTGACCGTGGTGCCGATCGCGGCGGCGGCCTCGACGACCGGGCGGACGTTGGCGAGCGCCAGCTCGTGGCCTCCCTCCAGGGACTGGCCGAACATCGACAGCTTCACCGACATCTCGGCGCGCTCCCCGAGCTCCAGCTCCTTGAGGCGCCCGATCAGCTCCAGGTACGCGTCCCGGGCGGCGTAGGACTGCTCGCGGGTGGTGATGTCCTCGCCCACCACGTCGAGGGTGAGCTCAAGGCCCTTGTCGGCCAGGTCCTGGACGATCGGGACGACCTCGTCGACCGTCTCGCCCGCGATGAACCGGGCGACGACCTGCTTGGTGCCCGGGGCGGCCGACACGAAGCGGCGCATCTTGTCGCTGCGCGACGCGGCGAGGATCACGGGACCCAGCACGGGGCACCTCCAGAGGGCAAGGCGGAGAAACGGGTGCCGTAACCGACCGTACGGAACGAATCGGGAACAGCACGAAGAACCACCGTGAAACCTAAGGATCGCTCCGATCCTCGGCCATCGACAGCTGTCACGCATCCGTGTCCGCCATCTCAGACATTTGTCTGAGGAGACGGGGCGGGCGGTGCGAGAATGGCCGCGTGAAGGGCGATTACCAGGAGCTGGTCGACGAGATCTCCGAGCTGCTCGGCGCGCCGGCGACGCTGGAGAACCGGGACTTCGGACTGATCGCCTTCGGGGCCCACGACAGCGACGACGACACCGCGATGGACCCGGTCCGCACCCGCTCGATCCTCACCCGCGGGTCCACCCCCGCCGTCCGGGCCTGGTTCGAGGGCTTCGGCATCGCCCGGGCGACCGGCCCGGTCCGCATCCCCGCCGCCCCGGACGCGGGCGTCTTCCGGGACCGGATCTGCCTGCCGGTACGCCATCGGGGGGTCGTCCTCGGGTACGTGTGGCTGCTCGACGCCGAGCCGGGCCCGACGCACCAGCAGCTGACGGCGGCGATGGAGGTGGCGGGCCGGATCGGCGCGCTGCTGGCGGACGAGGAACGGGCGGGCGCGGACCTGTCCCGGGAGCTGCGGGCGGTCCTGACCGCGGAGCGCGGCTGGCAGTACGACATGGCCCTGGCGGCCCTGCGCACGGCGCTGGGCCCCTCGGCGGAGGGCCTGCACACGCTGGTCTGCGTGGCTCCCTGGCCGCACGAGGACCCCCCGTCGGCCCGCGCGCTCCCCGGGGCGGCGGCCCTGTGCACCGCGCCGTGGCGCCGTACGGACTCAGCCGCACTGGCCGTCCTGATCCGCCTCCGCGCGGCCGACGTGCTCACCCCCGCGCTGACGGCCGCCGACCGGCTCCGCGGCACGGCGG
>NZ_DATCVQ010000295.1:0-6623 GCF_036566765.1 Streptomyces sp. | reverse complement strand
CGCGTCGACGCGTTCAACGTCGACCTGGCCAACGAGCTGACCCGCAACGGCCGTCGCTCGGGTCTCACCTTCGCCCCCGAGGGCGGCTCCGAGCGCATGCGCAAGGTCATCAACAAGATGGTCTCGGAGGAGGACCTGATCCGGACGGTCTCCACCGCGTACGGCAACGGCTGGCGCCAGGTGAAGCTGTACTTCATGTGCGGCCTGCCGACCGAGACCGACGAGGACGTCCTCCAGATCGGCGACATGGCGGTCAACGTCATCGCCAAGGGCCGCGAGGTCTCGGGGCAGAACGACATCCGCTGCACGGTGTCGATCGGCGGCTTCGTCCCCAAGCCCCACACCCCCTTCCAGTGGGCCCCGCAGCTCTCGGCGGAGGAGACGGACGCCCGTCTGGGGAAGCTCCGCGACAAGATCCGCGGCGACAAGAAGTACGGCCGCTCCATCGGCTTCCGCTACCACGACGGCAAGCCCGGCATCGTCGAGGGCCTGCTCTCCCGCGGCGACCGCCGCGTCGGCCACGTCATCCGCGCCGTGTACGAGGACGGCGGCCGCTTCGACGGCTGGCGCGAGCACTTCTCGTACGACCGCTGGATGGCCTGCGCGGAGAAGACCCTGCCCACGCAAGGCGTCGACGTCGACTGGTACACCACCCGCGAGCGCACCTACGAGGAGGTCCTGCCCTGGGACCACCTGGACTCCGGTCTGGACAAGGACTGGCTCTGGGAGGACTGGCAGGACGCCCTCGACGAGACCGAGGTCGACGACTGCCGCTGGACCCCGTGCTTCGACTGCGGCGTCTGCCCGGCCATGCAGACCGAGATCCAGGTCGGCCCGACGGGCAAGAAGCTGCTGCCGCTGTCCGTGATCAAGTAACCGACGCGTTCGGGTGACGGCCCGGTCTGGGGAGGAAACCCCAGGCCGGGCCGTTGCGTCATTCATGGCATGAGCATCGAGAAGCCGCAGCCTGTGCCCGGACCTGAGCCTGAGGGGTGTCTGACGGCGTTCGTCAGAATCCCCGTGCGGATCGTGGTGCTCGTCCTCGTGGTGCCGGTCCGGATGGTGTGGGACGTGCTCGTCGTCAGCGCCGAGTTCCTCCACCGGACGCTGCTGCGGCCCATCGGGCGCGCGCTGGCCTGGGTCTTCCGGCACGCTGTCGGGGTCCCGGCCGAGTGGCTGTACCGGTGGGTGCTCACGCCGGTCGGGCACGGTCTGGCGTGGTTCTTCGGCGGCGCGGGCCGGGTCATCGAGTGGGCGGTGGACCGGGCGGGGATCGGGCTCGGCTGGTTGCTCAAGTTGCTGTTCGTGTGGCCGTGGGCAGGGCTCTGGCGGTATGTGGTGGTGCCGGTCGTCCGGTACGGGATCGCGATCCCGGCCGCCTGGTTGTATCGGCACGTCCTTACCCCCCTCGGCGCCGGGCTCGCGTTCCTCTTCGAGGCTCTGGTCGCCACGCCGCTGGCCGCTGTCTGGCTGTACGTCGTCGTGCCCGCCGTGCGGTACGGGATCGTCGTCCCTGTCTCCTGGCTGTTCCGCTCCGTGCTCGCCCCGCTCGGGCGGTGGCTCGGCAAGGCGCTGTTCGTGTGGCCGTGGGTGGGGCTGTGGCGGTATGTGGTCGTGCCGGTCGTCCGGTACGGGATCGTCGTGCCGTTCTCCTGGCTGTACCGGCGGGTGCTCGCGCCGCTCGGGCGGGAGCTCGTCGACGCGCTCACCGTCTGCTGGCGGATCGCCGGGTACGTCTCCCGGGCCGTCGGCCGGGCGGTGAAGTGGGTCGCGTGGAACCTCGTCGGCCGGCCCGCCGCCTGGTTCTACCGCAGCGTGTGCACGCCCGTCGGCCACTTCGTCCGCGACAGCGTCTGGGCCCCGGCCCGCGCCGCCGCCGTCGAGGCGGGCCGGTCCGCCCGCGCCGCGCTCGCCTCCGCACGGGAGACCGTGCGGCAGGCCCGCCGCGACGCCTGGCGCGCGCTGGTCGGCGGGCCCCGGGCGACCGAGGCTGTGGAACCGGCGGTGACCCGGGCGCGTACTCTGGGTAGTACAACTGCTGTCCCCGGCGTGGCGTCCGCCCCCGAGATCTCCCTGCGAAAGCGGGGGTGAGCCGGGCGGGACCCCCAGGGCCACCACCCGAATTTCGAGGGCGGAGCGCCACCCGCGCCCGCCCCGCACCGAGGAGAAGAACCACTGGGCAAGCGACAGCCCGAAGGCCCGCCGCCCGCACCGGCGGTGCAGCGCATCCGACTGCGCTACACCAAGCGCGGCCGCCTCCGGTTCACCAGCCACCGTGACTTCCAGCGCGCGTTCGAGCGGGCGCTGCGCCGCGCCGAGGTGCCCATGGCGTACTCGGCCGGATTCACCCCGCACCCGAAGGTGTCGTACGCCAACGCCGCCCCCACGGGTACGGGATCCGAGGCCGAGTACCTCGAGATCGCCCTCACCGAGTTCCGCGACCCGGAGACCCTCCGGGCCCTGCTCGACGAGTCGCTCCCGGCCGGCCTGGACATCACCGACGCCGTCGAGGCCCGGACCTCCGGGCTCGCCGACCGGCTCACCGCCTCCGTGTGGGAGCTGCGGCTCGACGGCGTGGCCGTCGAGGAGGCGGAGAAGGCCGTCGAGGCCTTCCTCGCCGCCGAGGTCGTAGAGGTGCAGCGCAAGACGAAGAACGGCATGCGCACCTTCGACGCCCGTTCCGCCGTCGCGGACCTCACCGCGGCTCGTCCCCCGGCTGATAGGCCGGTGGAGGGCCCCTGTGCGATACTGCGGCTGGTTGTTCGGCACGTAGCACCTGCCGTGCGACCCGACGACGTCCTGTCCGGTCTCCGAGCTGTGGCCGACCTGGCGCCGCCGGTCCCCGCAGCGGTGACCAGGCTGGCGCAGGGGCTCTTCGACGAGGAGTCCGGCACGGTGACCGACCCGCTCGCGCCCGACCGCGAGGCAGTCACGGCCGCCCCACCCAAGGCCGCCGAGACCGCCCCGGCGACGGCGCCGGGTACCGGTTCCGCGTAAGGAGCGGTCGTCGTAGCGCAGCCCTGGCACTCGGGAGCCACCTGGGTCGGGCCGCGCACTGACCTGAAGACTTTCGCCAGGCCGTCCGCATGAGGCGTACGGAACCGGCGAGCCAGACACAGAGCTCCCGTGCGGCGCCCGCGCCCCGGACGGCGGCACCGCGCTCACCATGCGACGTGCCGCCGGACCGGAACCAGACGCGGCGCCCGGGAGCGTGACGGGAGAACCGCCCGCATGCTCGAGCAGCACGAAGAAGACAACGCGAACAACAACGCCCCTGGTGACAAGCTGCCGCCGCGCCGTAGGCGCCGCGCCGCTTCCCGCCCCGCGGGCCCGCCGGTCGCCGGCGACACGACGGGCGCAGAGGCCGCAGTGGCCGCCGCACCGGACGTCGAGGAGACCCCGGCCGTCGCCGAGGAGACCCCGGCGACCGAGGCCGCTCCGGCGCGCCCGCGCCGCCGTGCCACCCGCAAGGCCACCTCGCCGGTCGTCGAGACCGCCGAGGTCGTCGAGGCCGTGGCCGAAGAGGCCCCGGTCGAGGAGGCCGCGCCGCCCGCGCGGACCCGTCGCCGGGCCACCCGCAAGACGACCGCGCCGGTCGCCGAGACCCCCGAGACCCCCGAGGTCGTCGAGGCGGCTGTCGAGGAGGCCGAAGAGGCCGCTCCGGCCCGTACGCGCCGTCGCGCCACCCGTAAGGCCACCGCCCCGGTGACCTCTCCGGCCGTGGCCGAGGAGATCGTGGTCGAGGCCGTGGCCGCGGAAGAGCCCGAAGAGGCCGTGGAGGCGGAGCCGGTCGTCGAGGCCGCGCCGCCGGCCCGTACCCGCCGTCGCGCCACCCGCAAGGTCACCTCGCCCGAGCCGGTCGCCGAGGCCGCCGCCGAGGCCGAGGAGGAGACCGCCGGCGAGGCCCTGCCGCAGGACGTCGTCGCGCAGATCGCCGTGGACACCCCGGCCGCCGCCGAGGTCGCCGCCGCCGAGCAGGCCGCCACCCGCGGTCGTACGCGCCGTCGCGCCACCGCCCCGCAGTTCACCGCCGAGCCTGCCGCCCCCGCGAAGGCCGAGGAGGAGCCCGCGCGCGGCCGTCGCGCCGCCCGCCCCTCCGTCGCCGTCTTCCAGCCGCCGGTGTTCACCGAGCCGATGTTCCAGACGCCGGAGACCGCCGCCGCAGCTGCCGCTGCCGCCGTGGAGCCGGAGGAGGAAGAGGAGACGGTCGAGGTCGTCGAGGCCGTCGAGGTCGCCGAGCGCGAGACCGGCCGTCGTCGCCGTCGCCGTCGTGGCGAGCCCGTCGCCGTCGAGCCCGTGCCGAGCACGGTCGCCGAGGAGCCCGAGGTCGAGGCCGAGGAGGCCGAGGAGCCCGAGGCCGTCGAGGCGGAGGAGACGGACGAGTACGAGGACCGTCCCTCCCGCCGTCGCCGCCGGGGCGGCCGCCGCCGTCGTCGCGGTGAGGCCGCCGATGCGGAGGAGGCCGAAGAGGCGCAGGCCGAGTCCGAGGCCGAGCAGGCCGAGGAGGAGCTCGAAGAGGGCGACGAGGAGGCCGAGGAGGACGAGGGCGGCGCGCCGTCCGGCTCCAGCAGCTCGCGTCGCCGTCGCCGTCGTCGTCGCCGCAGTGGTGACGGCGCGGGCGAGGCCGAGGCCGCCGAGGAGGACGGCGTCCGCACGGTCGTCAAGGTCCGCGAGCCGCGTCCGGCCCGTGAGAAGGCCGAGCCGTCCGACGAGGTCCAGTCGATCAAGGGCTCGACCCGCCTGGAGGCGAAGAAGCAGCGCCGCCGCGAGGGCCGCGAGCAGGGCCGCCGTCGCGTCCCGATCATCACGGAGGCCGAGTTCCTGGCCCGCCGCGAGGCCGTCGAGCGCGTCATGGTCGTCCGTCAGAACGGCGAGCGCACCCAGATCGGCGTCCTGGAAGACAACGTGCTCGTCGAGCACTACGTCAACAAGGAGCAGGCCACCTCGTACGTCGGCAACGTCTACCTGGGCAAGGTCCAGAACGTGCTGCCGTCGATGGAGGCCGCCTTCATCGACATCGGCAAGGGCCGCAACGCGGTGCTCTACGCCGGTGAGGTCAACTTCGAGGCGCTCGGCATGGCCAACGGGCCGCGCCGCATCGAGAGCGCGCTGAAGTCCGGTCAGTCGGTGCTGGTCCAGGTGACCAAGGACCCGATCGGCCACAAGGGCGCGCGGCTCACCAGCCAGGTCTCCCTCCCCGGGCGCTACCTCGTGTACGTCCCCGAGGGCTCGATGACCGGCATCAGCCGCAAGCTGCCCGACACCGAGCGCGCGCGTCTGAAGACCATCCTCAAGAAGATCGTCCCCGAGGACGCGGGCGTCATCGTGCGCACCGCCGCCGAGGGCGCGAGCGAGGACGAGCTGCGCCGCGACGTCGAGCGGCTGCAGGCGCAGTGGGAGGACATCCAGAAGAAGGCGAAGAGCGGCAACGCCCCGACGCTGCTCTACGGCGAGCCGGACATGACCGTCCGCGTCGTCCGCGACATCTTCAACGAGGACTTCTCCAAGGTCGTCGTCAGCGGTGACGAGGGATGGGAGACCATCCACGGATATGTCTCGCACGTCGCCCCCGACCTGGCCGACCGGCTGTCGAAGTGGACCTCCGAGGTCGACGTCTTCGCCACGTACCGGATCGACGAGCAGCTCGCCAAGGCGCTGGACCGCAAGGTCTGGCTGCCCAGCGGCGGTTCGCTGGTGATCGACCGGACCGAGGCGATGGTCGTCGTCGACGTCAACACCGGCAAGTTCACCGGCCAGGGCGGCAACCTCGAGGAGACGGTCACCAGGAACAACCTGGAGGCGGCCGAGGAGATCGTGCGCCAGCTGAGGCTGCGCGACCTCGGCGGCATCATCGTCATCGACTTCATCGACATGGTCCTGGAGTCCAACCGGGATCTGGTGCTGCGGCGCCTGCTCGAGTGCCTGGGCCGGGACCGGACCAAGCACCAGGTCGCCGAGGTCACCTCGCTGGGCCTGGTCCAGATGACCCGCAAGCGGGTCGGCCAGGGCCTGCTGGAGTCCTTCTCCGAGACCTGCGTCCACTGCAACGGCCGCGGTGTCATCGTGCACATGGAGACGCCGACCTCCGCCGGTGGCGGCGGCAAGCGCAAGAAGCGCGGGCGCGGTGGTGACGGACACGAGCACGTCCACGAGGCCGTGGCCGCGGTAGAGGCTCCCGAGGCGCCCGAAGAGGTCGAGACCGAGGCCGAGCTCGCCGCCGAGGTGGCCGAGCCCATCGCGCTCACGCCGGCTGAGTTCGCCCCGGACGAGGAGCTGTACAGCAGCGTCGCCGAGGCGGAGGCCGCGGCCACGCGCGGGCGTGGTCGCCGTAGGTCGAGCCGTAGGGCGTCGGCTCCGGCCGGTGCCCCGCGGGGTGGCGGGTCGAGGAGGTCGGGCGGTGCCGAGGCGCCGGCCGACCAGGAGAGCCCGGTCTCCGAGGACGTCGAGGTGCCGACCGCTCAGGCCGTGCCGGCCGAGGTGGAGGCCGAGCGTCCCGTGCAGCCGGAGACGGCCGCCGAGGCGCAGGCCGTGCCGGTCGCCGCGGAGGACCCCGTCGTGGAGGCCGTGTCCGCGAGCGAGCCCGCCGCCGACGAGGCCGCTCCCCAGGGGCGTACGCGCCGCCG